>NZ_LIPP01000136.1 GCF_001418335.1 Streptomyces aurantiacus
GGGATACGTTGACCATCCAGTAGACCGGCAGGAGCATCAGCGCGGTCAGTACCAGGGCGATCGCCGTGTTGCACCGGGCCCGGACGCGGGCCCGGCTGCGGGACCGGCCGAGGGCCGGTGCGCGTCGGCTGCCGGGGCGGGGGGTGGGACGGGTGCCGGGGTGGGTGGCGGCGGGTTTCACCGTGCTCATGCCTCCTGCCTGCGCTGGGTGTGGATGTGCAACAGGCCGAAGGCCAGGGCGATGACGATCAGGAGGTTGCCCACCGCCGCCCCGGGACCGAAGTGCGGGAGCATGGAGCCGAATCCCAGCTGGTAGGACCAGGTGGCCAGGGTGGTGGACGACGAGCCGGGCCCGCCTTTGGTCATGATCCAGATGAGGTCGAAGACCTTGAGGGTGTAGACGAAGCCGAGCAGCAGGGTGATGGCGGTGACCGGGCGCAGCAGCGGGAAGGTGACGCGGCGG
Source organism: Streptomyces aurantiacus (assembly GCF_001418335.1). Classification (GTDB taxonomy): domain Bacteria; phylum Actinomycetota; class Actinomycetes; order Streptomycetales; family Streptomycetaceae; genus Streptomyces; species Streptomyces aurantiacus. The sequence goes on from NZ_LIPP01000136.1 coordinate 464, forward strand.
AAGCTCTGCCAGAGGCCTGCGCCGTCCAGTGCGGCGGCCTCGTACAGCTCGGCGGGGATGTTCTGCAGTCCGCTGTAGAGGATCACCAGGTTGAAGGGGATCCCGATCCAGATGTTGGCGATGACGACCGCGGTGAGTGACCACTCGGGTGACGTCAGCCAGTTGACGTTGTCGCCGCCGACCGCCCGCAGCAGGTAGTTCACGACACCGGACTCGCTGTTGAGCATCCACGACCAGGTGGACGCGGACACGATCAGCGGGAGCAGCCACGGTACGAGGAACAGGGCCCGGAGTGTGGCCGACAGCCGGAAGTTGCGGTTGAAGAACACCGCCAGCGCGAGCCCGATGATGTACTGGGCGACGATCGAGCACAGGGTGAAGATCAAGGTGTTGCGCAGGGCCGGACCGAAGGTGGCGTCCTGGAACACTTCCCCGTAGTTCTGGAGGCCGGCGAACGGCGCGTCGTTCTGGACGAAGGACCGGACCGTGTAGTCCCTCAGGCTCAACTCGACGTTGCGGTAGAGCGGATAGACGTAGAACAAGGCCAGGTAGAGCACCAGCGGGGCGAGGAAGGCCCATGCGGTGAGTGCGGAGCGGCGGTGGTGCGGGCGGGTCGGCCGACGCTTCACGAGCGTCTTCGTGGGGGCGGCGGCGGGTGGCACGGTCAGTTGCCCGTCTTGGACCGGGCGGCCTGCTGGGCGGCTTCGAGGGCCGCCTTCGGCGACTGGGCGCCGGAGAGGGCGGCCTGTACCGCGGTCCACATCTGCTCGGAGACGACCGGGTAGTCGGTGTTCATGCCACCGCTGGTGCGTCCGCGGGCGGCCGCGACGGCGTCGACCCAGGCCTGCAGGCCGGCGTTCTCCCGTACCTGCTGGTCCTGCACCCGGGCGGTGGGCGCGATGTAGGACAGCGTGGTGTCGGTGGCCAGGAGGTTCTTGCCGTTGATCAGACAGTTGACGATCTTGGTGGTGGTCCTGTAGCGCCCCGTGTCGCTCTGCACCGGTACGGTGACGAACTCGCCCCCGGTGGGGACCGGCGCGGGGCCGGACTCGACGGCCGGGATGCTGATGACGCCGTACTCGAAGCCTGCCTTCTCGGCGTTGGCGAGCTGCCAGGTGCCGTTCTCGGCGAACGCGAAGTCGCCGGTGGCGAACTCCTGCCAGCTGGTGGTCTGGGTGTTGCTGATGACCGAGTTCGGCGCGTACCCCTCGTCCAGCCAGTCCTTCCACAGGGTCAGGGCCGACACGGCGGCGGGTGAGTCGATGTCGGTGAGTTCGGCTCCCGCCCCCCAGAACCAGGGAAGGAACTGGAAGGAACCCTCCTCGCTCTTCGTCGCGGAGAAGGTGATGCCCTTGCTGCCCGCGGCCTCGACCTCGGCCAGTGCGGCCGTCAGGGACTTCCAGTCGGTGACGGCGGCCGGGTCGACCTTCGCCTTCTTCAGGACGTCGGTGTTGTAGTAGAGGGCCAGCGTGTTGGCGCCGATCGGCACGCCGTACGGCTCGTCGTCGACGGTGCCGGCGTCCAGGATGTTCTTCTGGATGCCGGTGGTCTTCAGTCCGGCGTCCGCGGCCTTGGCCAGGATTCCGGCTTCGGCCAGGGTGGAGACCGCGGGATTGTCGACCAGCATGACGTCGGGCAGGTTGTCCTGCTGTCCCGCGAGCAGCGCCTTGTTGGCGAGGTCGGTGGTGTCCATCGGCGTCCGCTTGATCTTCACGTCGGCCTGCGCGCCGCATGCGGTGACTCGCTTGCCCCAGGGCGAAGAGGCGTCGAACTGCGGGTAGGGGTCCCAGAACGAGTACGTACCGGCTTTCGCGGAGGACGCGTTGCCGGAAGCCCCGTCCGAACAGGCCGCCAGAGGGGTCAGGAGAGTGACCGCCAGGACGGTGCCGGTGACCGCACGGGCCGTGCGTGGAGTGCTCATGGTGTCCTCTGTCTCCTTGCGGGACGGAAGCGGGTCGAAGTCTCGGCGGGGGGTGAGGTGGCCGCGTGGTCGAGGTACGGCGGCGTGGTCGATGTGCGGAGACGTGGCCGAGGTGCGGCGGCGTGGTCAGCCGGTGGGGATCCAGACGCGCATGGCGCCGTCCTCGCGGTTGGCCCAGGCGTAGTACGGGACGGCGGTCAGGGTGAGCTCGCCGGAGGCGGTCGTACGGGTGTCGTCGTGCGGGGCGTAGGGCCACCAGCTCTCGCCGGGCGGGGTGCCGCGGTGGCCGGTGGCCTCGACGGTGACCACGCCGCCCAGCAGTTCGGGACGGAAGACGCTCCGCAGCGACCGCTCCGTGTCGATGACGAGGTCGTCGAGGCCCCCGCCCGGGTGATCGGCCTGTTCGAGGCAGTGGACGAGCGGACCGCGCTCGATGGCGACGCTGCCGCGTACGGCGTCGACCCGCGGGTCGGCACGGGTCAGCCGCGCTTCCATGTCCAGTTCGAGGACGATGTGCCGGCCCGGTGACCAGGTGCGGTGCAGGCGCAGCCAGCCGTCCTCGACGAGGGGTTCGGTGGGTTCGCCGTCGACCAGGACGGAGTACGTGCGGCTCCAGTGCGGCAGCCGCAGGGAAAGCGTCCACGGCGTACTGTCCGGTGTGCCGGTCAGGGTGAGCGCGATCCGCCCGTCCACGGGGTAGCCCGTCGTGATGTCGGCGGTGACCGGGCCTGCGGCGAGCTGTGCGGAGACGCTGCCGGTGGCGTACTGGTGGATCTGCAGGCCGGTGGCGTCGGTGCTGGCGCAGTAGTCGGGCAGGGAGGCCAGCAGTCGCATCACGTTGGGCGGGCAGCAGGCGCAGCGGAACCAGCGGGTGCGGCGCGAGGTCTGGTCGGTGCCCTCGTCGGTGTAGCCGTCGCGGACCTGGAGAGGGTTGACGTAGAGCCAGCGTTCGCCGTCGAGGGACACTCCGGCGAGGACGCCGTTGTAGAGGGTGCGTTCGACGAGGTCGGAGTAGCGCGCCCGGCCCGTCATGAGAGCCATCCGCCAACTCCACTGGACGGAGGCGACGGCCGCGCAGGTCTCGCAGTAGGTGCGGTCGCTGGGCAGCTCGTACGGATCGCCGAAGTCCTCCCACTCGTGGCGGGCACCGAGACCGCCGGTGAGGTGGGTCTTGGTGGCGGTCATGGCGTCCCAGAGGCGCACGACCGCCTCTCGCAGTTCGCCCTCGCCGGTCTCGGTGGCCACGTCGGTCGCGCCGGCCAGCAGATAGAGCTGACGGACCGCGTGGCCCTCCACATTCCTGGCCTTCCGCAGCGGGACGCGGTCCTGGCAGTAGGCCGGGCCGGGTGCGGTGCCGTGCTGTTCCCCCGTGTTGAGCAGTCCGTGGCCGTGCCGGTCGATGAAGTACCGGGCCAGGTCGAGGTAGCGGTGCTCGCCCGTCTCGCGGTACAGCTCGACGAGCGCGGTCTCGATCTCGGCGTGGCCGCAGATGCCGTCGACGGCCTTGCCGGGGCCGAAGGTGGCGTCCACGTGGTCGGCGAACCGGACGGCGATCCTCAGCAGGCTCTTCACGCCCGTGGTGCGGTGGAGGGCCACAGCGGCCTGGATGAGGTGTCCGGCGCAGTAGAGCTCGTGGCCCCAGCGGAGGTCCTGGAACCGCTGGTCCGGCTTGACCACCTGGAACCAGGAGTTGAGATAGCCGCTGTCCTCCTGGGCCGCCGCCAGGAGAGCGGTCAGTTCCTCGATGTGCGACCGCAGACCGGTGGGATCGTCCGTCGAGGGGTCGCCCAGCTGCCAGGCGGCCGCTTCCAGCCACTTGGTCACGTCCGAGTCGAGGAAGGGCAGGTCCCCGCGGTACTCGCCCTCGGTCTTTCCCGCGGCCAGGGCGAGGTTGTGCAGATTGCCCGCCGACTCCAGCAGGGCGGGACCCTGAGGTATCGAGGCCCGCTCGTTGACGAGGCGCCGCTCGGCCCAGAAACCCCCGGTGATCCTGGTCGCCGCCTCGGGACGCAGCGCCGCCGACGCCTGCGGGGTCAGGCGCAGCGGCCCGGTGGCGGACGGCGGGGAAACGGGTGAAGACATACGGAATCTCCTCATCGACCGGTATCGAACGGAGCCGACCGGTCATCCACCAGAGCGGGCCGGTACGAGAAAACGCAGGCTGAGCGGTGATCGGGAAGGAGGACCAGCGCCGCCGCACGGTCCGGCAGGTCGGACAGGTCGGCCGGATGACGACCACTGGGGAAACCCTTTTCCTGGCGCTGAAGGTAGGGGCCCCCTCGTGTCACGTCAAGGTTTCGCACCGGAAAACAGCGTGATCTGCCGCCGCATGACGAAGCGAGGAGGTCAATGGCAAGATGATGTCGACAGGCATTCGAGAAAAGGGTTTCCCATGACTGCTGCCGACCATCGAGCCGCGACGCGCACCACTCTCACGGACGTCGCGACACTGGCCGGAGTGACCCCGGGGACCGCCTCGAAGGCGCTCAACGGCCGGGGGAAGCTGCGGCCGGAGACCCGCCAGCGCGTCCTGGACGCCGCGCGCCGGCTCGACTTCCGGCCGAACCAACTCGCCCAGAGCCTGATCAGCGGCCGGACCTGGACGGTCGGCCTGATCACCACCGACGGCATCGGACGGTTCGCCACCCCCGTGCTGCTCGGCGCGGAGGACGCCCTGGGAACGGGTGAGATCTCCGTGCTGCTGTGCGACACCCGGGGCGACGCCATCCGCGAACAGCACTATCTGCGCACCCTGGCCGCCCGGCGCATCGACGGCATCATCGTCACCGGGCGCAGAACCGATCCGCGCCCTCCACTGGCGGGCTCGACCGACGTGCCCACCGTCTACGCCTTCGCCCCCTCCACCGATCCCGACGGCATCAACGTGGTCTCCGACGACCGCCAGGGCACCCAGCTGGCCATCGGACATCTGACCGGCCTCGGCCGCCGGAACATCGCCCATGTGACGGGCCCCGCCCACCACGCCGCGGCGACCGACCGCGCCGCCCACACCACTCACTGGCTGGCAGCGGCCGGGCTGCCGCTGGCCACCGGCCGGGTCCAGCACGGCGAGTGGAGCGAGGCGTGGGGCCGGCAGGCGGTCCGCGGCGTCCTGGCCACCGCACCCGACACCGACGCGATCTTCTGCGGCAACGACCAGATCGCCCGAGGCGTCACCGACGCTCTGCGCGAGAGCGGCCGCCGGGTCCCCGACGACATCGCCGTGGTGGGTTACGACAACTGGGACACCATGGCGCTCGCCAGCCGCCCCCCGCTGACCAGCGTCGACATGAACCTCACCGAAATCGGCCGGCTGGCCGCGCTCAAGCTCCTGGAAGCCATCGACGGCCGCCCCGACCCCGGCACCCACCGCACTCCGTGCCGGCTCGTGGTGCGCGACTCGACCTGAGATTCCGGTCATGCGCGACCGGCGCGGACGGCGGGATCAAGTGGCCGCCCCGAC
>NZ_LIPP01000137.1 GCF_001418335.1 Streptomyces aurantiacus
TCCGAGGCGGACGCCTTCGTGGCGGCCTCGCTGACCGGGTTCTCGCCCACCGCCCGGCTGGCGTTCATGGTCGTGGGACCCATGGTCGACCTGAAGCTCATCGCGCTCCAGGCGGGGACCTTCGGGCGGGCGTTCGCGGTGCGGTTCTCGTCCGTGACGTGGGTGGTGGCCGTGGTGAGCAGCGTGCTGGTGGGCGGGTGGTTGCTGTGAACTCTCGCCCAGGCCCTCCCGTACGTCTGCTACGTCTGCGCCCCCAGGGTGTGCTGCTGATCCTGTGCGGGGCGGCGCTGCTGCGGATCGCGCTCTTCAGCGAGCTGTACCTGCGCTACGTGAAGGAAGGGCTCCGCCCCTACCTCGTCGTCTCCGGCACGGCCCTGATCGCCTTGGGCCTGCTGGGCCTGCTCACCCGATGCACCCACGACCACGACGAGAAGGACGACCACCACGACGAGGAAGAGGACCAGGCCAAGAACGAAGGCGAGGGCGAGGCCAAGAACGAAGGCGAGGGCGAGGATGAGAACCAGGACGAGGACGAGGAAAGCGGTGGCCACGACCACGACCACGCCCGCAATCCGCGCATCGCCTGGCTCCTCACCGCTCCCGCCCTCGCCCTCCTCCTCTTCCCGCCACCCGCCCTCGGCTCGTACAGCGCGGAACGCGAGGAGGCGCGGGTCGCCGCGCAGGGCGCCGGCACCTTCCCGAAGCTCCCGGCCGGGGACCCCCTCGACCTGACCCTCGGCGCGTTCGCGTCCCGGGCGGAGTGGGACACGGGCGCGTCGCTGACGGGGCGCACGGTCCGGCTGACCGGCTTCGTGACCCACGACGACGACGGCACCTGGTCCGTCGCCCGCCTGCTCGTCACCTGCTGCGCCGCCGACGCGCAGGCCCTGAAGGTCGAGATCCGCGGCGCGGACGCCCCGGTGGCCGACTCCTGGACGACGGTCACCGGAACCTGGCACCCCACAGGAAAACCCGGCACGGACTCGGCCCGCCCGGTACTGGACGCCGTAGCGGTGAAGAGGACGACGGCACCTTCAGATCCGTACGAGAAGCGTTGAGCGGCAGGGCGCGAGGGGCGGGCAGTTGGGCAACTCGTATATTCGGGGCCGTTCGGGGCCGATACACCTGATTCCGGCGCTACAGTTCCCTCCTGATGCGCAGGGTGCGGAGCGCGTCACACATCGCAACGAACAGGCCGCCGGGGCAACTCCCTGGGTGGCGGTGCATCTTGGGGGGCCTCGTGCACGAGATGGTCAAGGGCGCCAATGTCGAACTGACGGCATTGAGCGAAGACGTGGGCGCCGTCATGGTGAGCCTGGGCTGGAGCAGCCCGACGGGCGAAGGCGACGCGGATGTGTCCGTCCTCCTTCTCACGTCGGACGGCAAGGTTCGCAGCAACACGGACTTCTACTTCTACAACAATCCAGTGGCGGCCGACGGGTCCGTGCAGCTGCTGGGCAAGGCGCCCACGGCGGACGGCAACGAGGATCGCATCACCTTCGATCTGACCGCGATCCCGGCGGACGTGGAGCAGATCATCGTGGCGGCGAGCCGCTACAACGGAGCCGAGTTCGGGGACCTGGACGACGTCCGGGTGACGTTGGCCGACGGTTCAGGGGAGGGCCTGCTGCGGTTCTCCATCGAGGACGCCGGTGCCGTCGGCGCACTGCTCTTCGGCGAGCTCTACCGCCGGGCCGGCGACTGGAAGTTCCGTGCCATCGGGCAGGGATACGAGTCCGGACTCGCCGGTCTGGCCCAGGACTACGGCGTCGACGTCGACGACGACGCGGAGGAGGCCGAGCAGGCCGAGCAGACCGCGGCAGCCTCGGAAGAGGCCAGGTCGCAGGCGGTGACCGCATCCGTGGCCATGGAGACGGAGACCCCGGCGGAGGAGGACGTGGTCCCGGCGGCGGATGAGACGGTTCCGGCACTCGCCCCTGTTCCTGGTCCCGTCCCCGTTCCCGAGCAGGCCGTGGCGGAGCCGGTGGTGAACGAGCCGGCCGAGGCCGTGGCCAGGACGGTCCCACGGCCCCGTACGGCCAAGAAAAAGGTCACCCTGCCCAAGGTGGCCAGGAAGTCCCTTGCCGAGAACGACTCCTGGCGGGCGGCCCGGCTCTTCCCGGTCTCCGCCCTCAAGAGCGACCGGGACAGGGAGACCCGCGCGACGTCCGTACTCCTGTCCGTGATGGCGCAGGTACCGGAGTTCGGCCGGCGGCTCACCGCGGGGTTCGGGGCGCCCGCCGGACGTATGGAGACGTTCACGGAGGTCTCGCTGCCGAACGGGGACTCCCCGCGCCGGCCGGACGGTGTGATCCGGGTGGAGCGCGCGGGCAAACTGTGGACCGCGCTGGTCGAGACCAAGACCAACGGCAACGCCCTCAAGCCGGACCAGGTGCAGGCGTACGCCGACATCGCCGCCCGCCGGGGCTACGAGGCCGTCATCACCCTGTCCAACGACGTGGAGCTGGACGGCAGCCCGTTGGTCGACGTGAAGACGGACGGCCGGCGCAAGCACAAGGTGGCGCTGCGTCACCTGTCGTGGGCCGACGTCGCCCACCAGGCCCAGATGCTGATCCGCCACGAAGGCGTCGGCAACGCGGCGCACGCCTGGCTGCTCCAGGAACTCCTGCACTACCTCCAGCACGACAACTCCGGTTGCCACGGCTTCCAGAACATGGGACCGGCCTGGGTCCCCGTGCGTAACGGCATCGACGACGAAACCCTCTGCCAGGGCGATCAGCGGGCCGTGGAGGTGGTCGAGAACTGGGAACGCCTCGTTCGGCAGGTGTGTCTGCGCATGGGCGGCGAACTCGGACAGCAGGTGCTCCCCGTGCAGCGGACGAAAAAAGGCACCGATCCCCGCGTCCGCCGGGCGGAACTCGCCGACCAGCTCTGCCTGGCGGGCAGGCTGGACTCCGAGCTGCGTATCGAGGGCACGCCGGGTGTCCTCGCCCTCTCCGCGGACCTGCGAACCGGCAAGCTGCGCACGTCCATCGAGATCGTCGCCCCGGAGCAGGGCTACCCGCTCAGCTGGGCCAAGCGGCTCATCCGTCAGCTTCCGGACGCTCCTGCCGATCTGCACGTCGAGACTCTGCTCGTGGGTGAGGCGGCCGGGCCCCGTGGAACGCTGGAGCGACTCCGTCGCGAACCAGGTGACCTCCTCCCCAGGAACAACGCCGAGATCGCCGGCTTCAGGCTGTCTCTCTTCCGGGGCATGGGCAGCACACGGGGCAACGCCGAGTCGGGATTCATCCGCAGTGTCGATGAGGCCGTGGACCGTTTCCATGACCACGTGGTCATGCGTCTGGACCGGCGGCCGGCCTCAGCCCGCCGTTGAGTCCGGGTCGGGCGGCCGGCTCAGTGGGAGCCACGGCAGGGGTTCCGTGTGGGGGCCCGTCCGTCTTGTGCGGGCCAGGAGGATGGCCACGTCGTCTTCCGAGGTGGACGGGTTCAGGTGGGTGGTGACCGTGTCCAGGAGGGCGGGGAG
>NZ_LIPP01000138.1 GCF_001418335.1 Streptomyces aurantiacus
CGTGGTGGGCGGCACCGCCGTCGGATCCCCCCACCACGGGGCCGTCGACGACGGTGCCGCCCACCACGCGTCCGCCCACCACGCGTCCGCCGGTCACGACGCTTCCGGCCACGACGCTTCCGGCCACGGCTCATGCGGCCGAGGGCTCCAGGCCGCAGCTGGCGCACACCGGCAGCGACGGAATGCTCGCAGCCTCGGCCGCCGGCGTGGGGCTGCTGCTCGGTGGAGCGGTCCTGTACCGACGAAACCGAGCCGCGTCCCGGCGGTGGTGACACGTCGGGTGCCGGACGCCACGCGCCCGGCACCCGCGCGGTAGGCGCCCCGCGGTCCCACCGACTCCGCGTCGCCGCCGTCATCCGTTGGGACCAGTACGGCGGGCCGTGCGACCCGGGCCGCCACTCGGCGCAACGGCAGCGCCTCCTCGTTTCCTTTCCCGCTTGTTTCCCCGCTTGTTTTCCCGCCTGTCTTCCCGTCTGTTCTCTCGTTTGTTTTCTCGTCTGTTTCTCACCCGTGCGGATGACCGGGTATTTCCCCGGTGTTCGGCCTCGGTTGGCGTACTCCGCGTTCATGTGACTGGGTGTCGGTGGACGGAGGAAATGAAGCGCGAGGAGCGGACATGGCCCCACTGCAACGGATCCGAACCAGTCGGCCGGTATGCCTCGCCGCCTCGCTCGCCGCCGGACTCGTCGTCTCGGCGGCCCTCGTGTCCGGGACCGGATACGCCGTGAACGCGGGGGCGGGGGAGAGGGCGGGGGAGCCGCCGACCCCGCCGCCGAGCGCGGCCCCGAGTCCAGCCATGAGCGCCGCCATGAGCGCAGCCCCGAGCCCGGCGCCGAGTTCGGCTCGGCATCCGGCCTTCGGTGCCTACCTGGACTACGGGCCCCGCGGTGTGGCCCGGATCGGGGAGCTCAGCCGCTGGCTGGGCGGGACCGAGCTGCGCGTGGCGCACACGTATCTGCCGGGCGACCGCTGGAGCAACATCGAGGGCCTGCCCGGATTCCTCGATGCCTGGGCCGACTGGCGGCGGGAGGAGGCCGACCGGCTCTTCGTCCTCAACGTCCCCATGCTGGAGCGCAACGAAGAGAACGTGTCCGACCGGGAGGTCGGGCGGCTGCTGCGGCGCGGCGCCGAAGGAGAGTTCGACCAGCACTTCCGCACGCTCGCCGAGCGGCTCGTCGAGCTGCGGGTGCCCGACACCGTCATCGTGCTCGGCTGGGAGATGAACGGCGTCACGTACACCCATCGCTGCGGGCCGGACCCGGACGCCTGGAAGAAGTACTGGGAAAGGATCGTCACCGCCATGAGGTCGGTACCGGGGCAGAAATTCCGGTTCGACTTCACGGCGAACCGCGGCCAGGACGCCATTGCCTGGACCGAGTGCTATCCGGGCGACGACACGGTCGACATCATCGGCATGGACTCCTACGACCAGCCGCGTGGCCAGTCGTTCGACGAAGCGGTTTCGGAGCCGTACGGGCTTCAGGCGCACGTCGACTTCGCGAAGACGCACGGAAAGCCGATCTCGTACCCGGAATGGGGGCTCTTCCGCAACGGGGACAACGCGACGTACATGAAACGCATGCTCGCCTGGCTGGACGAGCACAAGCCGCTCTACAACACGCTCACCGACTACTGCCCGCACGGGGTGTGGCAGTGCGACGACAACCCCGAGGCCTCCGAGATCTACCGTTCCGCGCTCTACGGCCGCACCGATCCGGCCCCGACACCGACCTCGACGGACCTGACTCCGACCCCAACCCCGCCCGCCCCGACCGGTCCGGCGCCCGATCCGACGGTTCCGGCACCTGTGCAGCCGCCGAGCTGTTCGCCGGTGGCGCTGGGTGACTGGGTGGAGCACTGGCTCGGCGAGAAGCTGTGCCTGCCCTTCGACCGGCGGTCGCGCGACCGCTGAGCCGAGGGGCGCGGCGGCGGGTCGGTCACGGCCTGCCGCCACCGCGTTCCCGCCGGCTGAGGAAACGGTCCAGCAGCTGCTTGCCCCGGTTGCGCGCGGCCACGTCACAGACGGCGGCGGACAGCAGCGGGGCCGTCCGCCGCCGGGCCAGCAGGAAACGCTGGTTGACGACGGGCTGGGGGCGCCAGTGGTGCTTGTAGGGCTCGTTGCCGCGCAGCAGGCTCAGCACCCGGCGCTCGCCCGCCGTGCCGGTGTGTCCACCCGTGCCGGTGTGCTCGCCTGTGCCGGTGTGCTGGGCGCAGGCGTGCAGCAGCATCGTCGCCACGTCCGCCTTGCGCTCCCGCAGCTGCGGATGCGCGCCGTACAGATAGCCGCCCGCCAACTGCCGTGACAGGAGCGTCAGATCGACCGCCAGTACGGTGTCCGCCACCCGGAACTCGGTCACCACCGCGTCCCCGGCGCGGACCATCGGCCCCACCGAGCGGACCAGATGTTCGGCGAACCGCTCCTGAAGGTGCTCGGTGGTCACCTTGCGGCCCTGCCACTGGAGCCGGTGCAGCTCCAGGAGCCGGCGCAGTGCCGCGTCCACCTCGTCCGGGCGTACGGCACGCCGTTCGACGCCCAGTGTGGTCAGTTTGCGGAGCTTGGCGCGGACCCGCTGCTGGGCCTTGGCCGTCGCGAGCCGCCCGATCAGGTCGTCCATCGGCACGGCGGGCAGTTCCAGACACAACGAGTCCGGCACGCGCCGCCGGGGCCCGCGCCAGCTCGCGTACACCCGCTCCACCGCGCCGCCGGGCCGCACCTCACGGAAGTCGATCAGCGCAGTGCGCGCTGCCACGGCCAGCCCGTCGGCCAGGGCGGCAGCCGCGCGGTCGGCGCGCTCGCCGTCCTCGATCAGCACGTCCCCGAAGTCGGAGATGGACCCGCCCAGCGGTACGAGGGCCGGCCACGGCTGCCGTACGAGCATCAGCGGGGCGGCGGCCACCAGGTCACCGCCGTCGCGGACGAGCACCAGGCGGAGCCTGCCGCGGGTGCCGTACGAGAGCCACCACGAGTGCAGCCAGGCGTGGCTCTGGAACGGGGTCGCCGTGCCGCACCGCCGGTACAGCCGCCCCCACTCCTCGGCCAGCCGGCCGAACTCCCGCTCGCCCGTGCAGAGTTCGGTACGCATGTCGGTACGCAGGTCCGTGCGCAGGTCCGTGCGCGGGGCGGCGGCTGTCACAGTTGCCCGCGGAAGACGGCGGCGGTGGCGGGGCCCGGTACCGAGGCCGTGGGCGCGGGCTCCGGGGTACGGCGCGGCCGGATCAGCAGCGCGAGCCCGCCGAGCAGGCCGCCCGCGCTCGTGCCGACGAGCCCGGTCACCGCCGCCGACGCCGACGAGGCCTCGGTGGGCTCGACCGCCCGGGAGAACCGCAGCAGTTTCACATGCGTGCTGCCCTTGGTGGCGTTCGCGTGCCGGGTCAGCGAGCGCGACACGGCGTTGGCGATGTCCGCGGCGAGGTCGGGGCGTGCGGAGGTGGCGGTCACGGAGACCATCGGCGCGTCCGGCGAGGTCGCGGTCCGCACGCTCTCGCGCAGGGTCGACACCGGCACGCCCGCCCACACCTGGGCGTCCCCGAGCACCGCGAGCTGGGTGGCGACACGCCCGTAGGCCTGCGCGAAGCCGAGCGCGGCGGCCGGGTCCGACTTCTTCGTGGGGACGGCGATGACGTAACTCGTGGCGGTGTACTGCGGTGTCTTCAGGCCGCCGTACGCGCCGCCGAGCACGCCGCCGAGGAGGGCGCCCGCGGCGAGCAGGGACCACGGCGGCAGCGCCTTGACGCGGGCGAGTGCCGTTGCCGTTCCCGGCCACCCGGTCGAACGGTTGGGGTTGTCGGTCATGCGGAACTCACTCCCAGAGTTGCGGCCGTGTAGATGTCCATGAGCCGGTCGGCACTGCGGGCGATGCTGTAGTGATGGGCGGCGTCCGGCGCCGACCGCGGCCCGGGGCCCTGCGCGTGGGCCTGCCGCAGGGCCCGTACGAACGAGTCCACGCCGCCCTGCACCCGCCGGGCGGCCGGCGCCGCGGCCTGCGGCAGGTCGTCGACGGCCGGGCAGGACACGTAGAGCACGGGCAGACCCGCCGCCAGGGCCTCCACGACGGCGAGCCCGAAGGCCTCTTCCGCGGAGGGCGAGGCGAGGATGTCCATGGCGCTTGTCAGGGCCGGCAGATCGAGATCGGTGGAGGTCGGCCCGGTGGTGGATCCGGTGGTGGATCCGGTGGATCCGGAGGATGTGGCGGGTTGGGTGGGCGCGTTCGGCCTGTTGGGCTCGTTGGGGCGTTCGCCTGTGAACAGCACCCGGTCGGCGACCCCCACGCGCTGCGCCACGCGCCGCAGCACGTTCTCCTCCGGGCCGCCGCCGACCAGCAACATCCACACGGTGTCCGGGAGTTCGGCCAGGGCCCGGACGAGTACCTCGAACCGCTTGCCGGCCGTCAGCCGCCCGACCGCCCCGACGACGTACGCGTCCTGCGGCAGCCCCAGCCGCCGCCGGGTGCGCTCGCGGCGGGCCGGGTCGAAGCGGAAACGGGCCACGTCGATGCCGTTCGGCACGACCTCGATACGGGGTCCGGGCACGCCCCAGCGGCGCAGCCGTTCGGCGACCGTGGGCGAGACGGCGACCGTCGCGCGGCCGAGTCGCTCGCTGGCCAGATAGAGCGCCCGGACGCCCGGAGTCAGCCGGCGGCCCTCCACCTGCGAGTCGCCGAGCGAGTGTTCGGTGGCCACGACGGCCCGCACCCCGGCCAGCCGCGCGGCGACCCTGCCGTACACGCAGGCCCGGTAGAGGTGGGTGTGGACGAGGTCGTAACGGCCGCCGCGGATCAGGCGGACCAGGCGGGGGAGCGCCACCGGGTCGCGGTTGCCGCGCATGCCGAGGTGGGTGACGCGCACGCCGTCCGCGGTGAGGCCCTCGGCGACCGGGCCCGGGTTGGTGAGGGTCACCACGTCGCAGTCGACCGGCAGGTTCCGCACCAGCAGGCGCAGTTGCTGCTCGGCCCCGCCGACCCCGAGCCCGGTGATGACGTGCAGGGCCTTCACCGGGCCTCCTCCGCCGGGTCGGCCAGGGGGGCTGGGCGCCTGCGCAGCCGGTTGAGGCGGTACTTCAGCAGCAGCCGCCAGGAGGTGTCGTTCTCCCCGATATGGACCCGGGGGAGGGCGAAGGTACCGGTGAGCGGGCCGGGGTCGATCGCGCACGCGTACCCGTAACCGGCGGCCCGTACGATGTCGGCGACCCGTTGGTCGACGGTGCCGTACGGGTAGCACAGACCCAGGACCTCCCGGCCCGTCAGCTCGGAGAGCAGGACCCGGCTGCCGCCGACCTCGGCGCCCAGCAGCGCGTCGTCGGCCCGGGTGAGGTCGACGTGGGTGAGGCCGTGCGAGGCGATCTCCAGACCCTCCGTGTCCGCGAGCCGACGGATGCCGTCAGCGGTGAGGAGCGGTTTGCGGGGGCCGAGCGGGTCCCACTCGTTCGTACCGCCCAGCCTGCCCGGCAGGACGAACACGGTGGCGCCGAAGCCCCAGCGCCGCAGCACCGGAAGGGCGTTGTCGGCGAAGTCGGCGTAACCGTCGTCGAAGGTGAGGCCCACCAGGCCCCGCCCCTCGCCCCGGGCTCGGGCCGCGAGCAGGTCGGCCATGCTCACCCCGCGCAGGCCCCGGCGGTGCAGCCAGCTCAGCTGCCGGTCGAGGCGGTCGGGGGAGACCGTGATGCGGTACGGGTCGTCCGAGCAGTCGCCCACCGAGTGGTACATCGCCACCCACAGGGGAGCGACCGGGTGCTTGCCGGTACGAGTGACAGTGTCGGTGGTAGCGGTCGTGTCAGCGGGAACGGTCATGCGGCAGCCTTCGGGTGACGGAACGGAGGGCGGTACGGAAGGCGATGGGGAGGGTGGTACGGGTGGTGGCGGGTGCGCCGCCGAACCTGACGCCGAGCAGCCGGAGCAGCAGGACGTAGATGACGGTGACGGTCACGCCGCCGGCGAGCAGGGCGAGTTCGGGCGAGTCGAAGCGGCTCGCGCACAGGGCTCCTGTCACGGCCGCGCACACGGCCGCACGCAGCGGCCTGCTGAGTTCGTGGACGACCCGGCGGGTACGGATCGGCACGCTGCGCCTCTCGTCCATGCCGGACAGCAGCAGCGCCGCCGTGACGGTGATGCCGATCGCGTTGGCGGCGGCGATCCCGCGCACGCCCCAGGTGCCGACGGTTCCGGCGCCGATCCACGAGGTGGCGACGATGCCGGCGGTCATCGCGGCCAGCGGGTACCAGGTGGGGCGGCCGGCCGAGAAGTACGTCCGCACGAGCGCGCCCACCAGCGTGTGGCCGAGCAGCCCGACCGAGTAGACCCGCATGACGGTCGCCGTGGCCGCCGTGTCCTGGTCGGTGAACGCGCCCCGCTGGAACAGGAGTTGGATGATCTGAGGTGCGCACGCGAAGACCGCCGCGGCACCCAGCAGCACCATGCACGAGGCCACCGCGACGTCGCGCTCGACACGGTTGCGGGCCCGCTCGGTGTCGCCCTCGGCAAGCGCCTGCGCCAGCACCGGGAAGGTGACGGTGCACAGCATCAGCGAGAGGGTCATCGGGATCTGGGCCACCTTCTGCGCGTAGTTCAGGTGCGAGATGGCTCCGGAGGGGAGGTTCGAGGCGAGGTAGCGCTCGATGAGGACCTGGGACTGACGGCACAGGGCGAAGAGCAGGACCGGGGTGATGAGGGCGAGATCCACCGAGTGGGTCACGGACTGCTTCACGGACTGTTTGACGGTCTGTTTGACGGACTGCTTCACCGCCGGGCCCTGTGTGCCGGGTGCTTCCTCGGGTTGTGCAGGGGTGACCTCCGTGGTCGTGGCCGGGCGGCGACCGCCGAGGAGCTGCCGGGCCAGGGCGGGGATCTGCGCCGCCACCATCAGGCAGCCGCCCAGCGCGACACCGACGGCCGCCGACCGCACGCCCCAGCGGCCGCCGAGGACGAACATCGCCGTGATGACGCCGGTGTTGTAGGCGACGTAGATGGCGGCGGGCGCCAGGAAGCGGCGGTGCGCGCGCAGGGCCGCGCTGCAGTACCCGGCGAGCCCGAAGCTCAGGACACAGGTCGCCGTCAGCCGTGTGCAGTCCACGGCGAGCCCGGGGTCGGGCAGCCCCGGTGCCAGCCCCGCGACCAGGTACGGCGCCCCGGCCATCAGCAGCGCGGACACCGCCATCAGGACCAGGGAGAGGCGCGGCAGCGTCGCGGCGACGAGCGCGCGGACGGGGTCACCGCCGGTCCCGCCGGACCGGCGGGTCCCGCCCGTCCCGCCGGCTCCGCGCGCCCGCCGGGCCACGGCCAGGCTGAACGCCGGGACCAGCACGAACGCCATCCCGTCCTCGATGAGCAGCGTCGCCGCGACCTCCGGCACGGTCCACGCGACGAGGAAGGCGTCCGTCTCGGTCCCGGCCCCGAAGAGATGCGCGAGCGCCTGGTCCCGGCCCAGTCCGAGCAGCGCGCCCGCGATGGACAGGACAGCGGTGACGAGCGTGGCCCTGGCGAGGAACCCACGGGTGGGCGGGGCGACCCCGATGGGTGTGCCCTCGGCCGACGCGGCGCGGGCGCCGGGCAGTTGGACCTCAGCCTCAGCCTCAGCCTCAGCCTCAACCTCGATCGCGGCCTCGATCTCGGCCTCGCCGTGACCCTTGCCCGTACGAGCCGTCGTTCCCTCACCCTCCGCCCGGGAAGGCGTCACCGTCATCGTTCCCCGGCCCCCTCGGTCCCCTTGGCCCCCTCGGCGGCCAGTGCCCACCAGGCTGCGAGGCCGAGGACCAGCGCGGTCAGCACGGTCGAGGGGCCGCCGATGTCGGCGTACACGAAGTCGACCAGCTGCCAGACCAGCAGCCCGCACGCGACGAGTGCGCAGTCGAGCCCGTGGTCGAGCCCGCGGTCGAGTGCGCGGTCCTGGCCGCCCGGGGAACGGCGTGCGCGCAAGAGCCGCCGCAGTCCGCACGCCAGCAGCGCGAGCCAGCTTCCGGCCAGCGCGAGCAGCCCGAGCAGCCCCTGTTCGCTGAGCACCAGCAGGTACATGTTGTGCGGCGAGAGGAGCGGCTGACGGTGGAAACCGGCGCCCGCCCCGTCCGTGTCACTGCCCGAGGACAGCGCGAGCGAGGCGTGCCCGTCGCGGTGGTCGGGGAAGCCCTTGAGCCCCACGCCGGTCAGCGGCTGGTCGCGCCACATGTCGACGGCCGCCGTCCACATCGTGTACCGGTCGGTCACCGACTGGTCCGGCGCGTCCGCGACCTGCGTGATGCTGCTGATCCGCTCCTGCAGCATCGCGGTGCCCACACCGAGCCCGCCCACCAGAACCACCGAGGCCGCCACCACCACCGCGAACACCGTCACGGCCCGCCGCAGCCCGGCGAGTACGAGCTGCGCCCCGCACGTCACGGCCGTCGCGATCCACGCCCCCCGGCTGAACGACAGCGCGAGCGGCAGCAGCAGCGCCAACGCGCACACCGCCGCCGCGGTACGGAGCCGCGCGGGCCCGGACCCGAGCGCGAGACCGAGCGCGCACACCAGACCGAACGCGACCACGGCCGCCATTCCCATGATGTCCGTCGGCCCGAACGTGCCCACGGCCCGGATCTCCTCACCCCGGTACGAGGCCCCGGTCCCGGTCACGTACTGGTGGACGCCGATCGCCCCCTGCCACAGGGCGAGCCCGACGAGGGACCAGGCGATCAGCCGCGCGTCACGGTGGTCGCGGACCAGGAGCATCACCGCCGCCGGCACCAGCACGAAGATCTGCAGATAGCGCACGAGCCCCGCGGCCCCCGCCCCGGCCGAGGCCGCGCCGGCCGTCGCGAGCGCCACCCCGACGACGGGCAGCCCGAGCACGACGGCGGCGGTACGGGACAGGGGGCGCCGCCGGCCGCGTACGAGACGCAGCGCGCAGCACACCACGACGAGACCGGACACGGCGTCGGCGACGGTGCCGCCGCCACCCCCGCCCTCGGAGACCGGGAGCGCGAGCGTGGCGACGAGGGCGATCACGGGCAGCACGGGAAGGAAGCGGCGGGGCGCCGCGGTCACGGTGGCCACGAGGGGCGGGGCGGGCAGGACCAGCGTCACCGGCTCAGCTCCCCGTCGGACGCACGAGCGCGGCCGCGGTGCGCACCAGGATGCAGACGTCCTGCCAGAGCGACCAGTCGTCGATGTACGCGTTGTCGAAGCGGCAGCGGTCCTCGATCGACGTGTCGCCGCGCAGCCCGTGGATCTGCGCCAGCCCGGTGATGCCGGTCCGCATCCGGTGGCGGGCCGCGTAGCCGGGGTACGTCTGGCTGAACCGGCCCACGAAGTACGGCCGTTCGGGACGTGGTCCGACCAGGCTCATGTCGCCCCGCAGGACGTTCCACAGCTGGAGCAGCTCGTCCAGCGAGGTCCGCCGCAGGAAGCGGCAGAACCAGCGCATCTCCCGTTCGTTCGCCACGCTCCAGCGGGTCGCCGCCTCGTGTGCGTCCACGGGCCGGTGCGTACGGAACTTCAGCAGGGTGAACGGCCGCCCGTCCTTGCCGACGCGCTCCTGCCGGAACACCACACCGGGCCCGTCGGCGGCCCGCAGCACGACCGCGCACACCAGCAGCACCGGACCGGCCAGCAGCAGCAGGGTCCCGGAGACCAGCACGTCGAGGAGCCGCTTCCCGGTGCTCCCGTACCGCCGCCGCCCCGCCGACAGCCGCCGGCAGGCGAATCCGGCGAGCCGCTCGGTCCGTCCGGTCCGTCCGGTCCGTTCGGTCCGTCCGGTCCACTCGGTCCGTCCGGTCCACTCGGACCGCTCGGCCTGCTCGGTCGTCGACCCGTCCGCGTGCGCCCCGACCTCCCACACGGCGCAGCCCGCCTCACCCAACGCCCGGAGCAGCGGCCCCTGTTCGGCTCGCGCGGCGGGTCCCACGGCGAGCACGTCCTGTACGCCGTTCTGGATGAGCGCCCGCTGGACCTCCTCGCCGGTGGTCAGCACCGGCAGTCCCTCACCGCCGCCGTCCGCCTCGTCGGCGACGACGCCCACCGGCCGTACCCCGCACCCCGGATGCCGCAGAAAGGCGGCCGCCATCCGCTGCGCGTCCACGGCGCGGCCGACCACCAGGGCCGCGCGCGGGCGCCGCAGCAGCGCCCGGCGCCGGCGCCCGTGCACGACACCGCGGCCCGCGCAGCTCGCCACCGACTGCACGGCGCAGCCGAGGAGCAGGGCGTGGGCGGACAGCGCGTGCTCCGGGGAGTACGCCGCCAGCAGGGCCCCGAGCGCACACCAGCTCACCGCGATCCGGCCGCAGACGGCGGGCAGTTCGTCCAGGGCGCTGGGCACGGTCGCGGCGCGGTACAGCGACGCGCGCGCGTTGAGCCACAGCACCACGAGCACCAGCAGGACGAGCGGAAGCGGCTGCGGCCAGGGCAGTGCCAGGCAGCCGCCGGTCAGCGCGGCGCCGATGTCCACGGCGGGCAGCGGCAGCCGTGAGGCCCGCCGGACGAAGGGCCGTTGACCGCTGGGGAGGCCGAAGCCCCGGCCTGCCTCGCGCGACGGGACGACCGAGACGGGGGACACGGGGGACACAGGCGAGGGAACGGTGCTTTCGGCGGTCACGTGGGGATGGACTCCCTGCACTCGGTGTGGTCCACGACCGTGCTCCGTCCGGTCGGCCAGGTGCCGATCAGATCGCGGTACACGTCGGCGACGGCCGCGGCGGTGCGCCGGACGTCGTGCGTGGTCGTTACGTACCGGCGTCCCTGATGACCGAGCGACTCGCGCAGCAGGGGGTCGAGGAGAAGCTCGGTGACGGCCGCGGCCAGCGCGTCCGGCCGCTCGGGCGGCACCAGGGCGCGCCGCCGGCCCGGCGGCAGGCTTTCGCGCGCCCCGTCCACATCGGTGATCACGACGGGCCGCCCGCAGGCCATGGCCTCCAGCGGCGCCAGCGCCATGCCCTCCCAACGGGACGGCAGGACGACCAGATCGGCGGCCTGGTACCAGGGCGCCGAGTCGGTGACGGCCCCGGCGAACAGCACGGACGCGGGCGCCCGGGCCCGCAGCGCCCGCGCGTCCGGCCCGTCGCCGACCAGTACGAGGCGCGCGTCGGGCACGCGCCGGGTCACCTCACGCCACGCCTCCAGGAGGACGTCCTGTCCCTTCTGCCGGCACAGCCGCCCGACGCAGACCGCGAGCGGCGCCGCCGGATCGACCCCTTCGAGCAGTGCGATCCCGGCCCGTACGGTGTCCACCGGCGCCGGGTGGAATCCCTCCAGGTCGATGCCGTTGGGGATGACGCTCCAGCGCCCCCTGATCCCCGACCGCTGCCCGGTCCGCCGCTCGGCCTCGCTGACACACACGACCCGGGACGCCCAACGCACGCCGAATCTCTCCCAGTTGAGCGCGAGCAGCCCGGTGGCTCCGCCGACCGCCCGGAACGACCAGGCGTGCGGCTGGAACACGGTCGGCACCCGCCCGCGCACGGCCAGCCGTGCCGCCAGTCCGGCCTTGGCGCTGTGCGCGTGCACCACGTCGGGGCGCACCTCCCGTACGACCGCACGCAGACTCCGTACCTCCTGGGCGAGCCACGGACCCGGGGAGCGGGTCGCGGGCCAGTGCCGTACGGCGGAGCCCAGGGCCTCGGCCGCCGCCGCGAGGCCGCCGGTCGCAGGACAGGCGACGGTGACTTCCGCGCCGGCGGCCAGCTGAGCCCGCACCAGGTCGGTGACCACGCGGGCCACCCCGCCGTCGACGGGCTGGGAGACGTGCAGGACTCGTGGCCGAGGGCCGGTCGGTGACAGTCGCATGCGCGCTTTCCTCGCTCACGGGTGGCGCTCGCAGCGAGCGCGGTGGAACTCGGACAGTCGAAGCAGAACAGCCAGGGGAGAGCGGCCAGGGGAGAGCGGCCAGGAGGCGGAACCTCGTTGGCGACTGTCAGGTCCGCGTGGGTGGCGGGGCGGTGGCGGGGGCAGGGAGAGCCGATGCCGGTCCGCCCGGCGCCCGGAGCGAGGCGAGGGAAAAGGCACCCACCATTCCGCGGCGCGGCAGAAGACCCAGGGAATTGCGCATGACCGGCGTTGCCCTTTCGGGGGAATTTCGATGGGAGAGGTACTGACCCATACGGGTGGACGAGTTGTGGACATCATGTGATTGCCGTCATGACTCCCCGTCTGTTTCAAGCGATCCGAGGAGAAACGCAACTGTAGCCGCTATCCGTATTTATCGGTGAAACCCGTCAAGTGTGTCGGAATCGTGTGCATGCCCCGGGACAAGTCCGGTGCACATCTGGTAATGCCTCGAAGCGTCACTCTTTTGGAGGCACAACCCGCGCCTGCGCCGCGCGTTGATTCCAGAGCCGGGCACCCCGCACGGCTGTTGTTTCAATTCCAAGGAGCACCTCTCCATGTCGCGTATCGCGAAGGGCCTGGTCCTTACCTCCGTTGCCGCCGCCGCCATGGCGGGCACCGCCGGCATCGCCTCTGCCGACAGTGGCGCGCAGGGCGCCGCCGCCCATTCCCCCGGCGTCCTGTCGGGCAACGTGGTGCAGGTCCCCGTCCACGTGCCGGTCAACCTGTGCGGCAACACCATCGACATCATCGCGCTGCTGAACCCGGCGTTCGGCAACGAGTGCGAGAACGACTGACGCAGCGGCTCAGCCCTTGATCGGCCGCCCTCCCCGTCCGGGAGGGCGGCCGATCCGCGTTTGCCCCGAATGGCGTTTGCCCCGAATGGAGGGAGGGGTGGCAAGAGCCCCTCGCGGGCCCGCGCACGGCGCCTCACCAGGGACAACGGCTCGACAACGGTCATGGCGGCGAGCGCGGGCCACTACGGTGCGCGGTCGATCGGTTGCACGCGGCGGTCACCGCTTTCACGGTGAGAGCAAGTTCCGACACACCGCGAAAGGACCTTCCATGCATGCTCTGCCCGTACGGCGTATCGCGACCTCCGCGCTCTGCGCCACGTTTCTGCTGGGGATGGCCGGGCCGGTCGCCGTGGCCGCCGACCACGACTCGGCGCACGCCACTCGTGCCACGACGGCTCAGGCGCCGGTGCCCGACGCGGAAGCGCTGCTGGCGCAGACCAAGGGCCTCGGGGACATCGCCGACGTAGTGAAGCCGGTCACCGACCTGCTCGAAGACGTGCTCAAGGCCGACAACGGGCAGCTCCCCGCCGCCGACGCCACCAAGCTCGCCGACGCGGTGAAGGAGGCCGTCGCCGCGGCCACCGCGGCGGCCCCGGCCAGTCCGCAGACCCCGCCGTCGACGACGCCGACCGAGCCGAAGGCGCCCAACCAGCCCGACACGCCCAACCAGCCCAACCAGCCCGACACGCCCAACACACCGAACACGCCCAACACTCCGAACACGCCGGTCGATCCGCCGGCGGTCCTGCCGGCGCTGCCCGACACCTCCGCGGTGCCGCAGACCGACGGGCGGGTGGCCGCGCCCGACGTCAGGGCCGACGCGCTCAAGGCCCTGCAGAACTCGGTCGATTCCCTGGTCAAGGCGGCCACCGGTGGCGACGCCACCGCCGTGAAAGCGGCCTCGACGACGGTCGTGTCGGGCCTCGTCAACGTCGTCGCCGCGATCTCGGTGGGCGGCGGCCTGCCCGCAGCGAACCTGGAGGGTCTGTCCAAGCAGCCCACGGACGCGGCCCAGTCGTCGGCGAGCGGCCTGCTGCCCTCCTGAGCCGGCGTCCGACCGCCGCCCCAGGTACGGGGACGGCGGCTGAGGCGAAGCAACCGCCGTCCCGGCCGTCGGGCCGGCCCGTCACCCGGGCCGGCCCGACGGCCGTCCACGGGCTTCTCATACGAGAGGCCAAGAGGCCAAGAGGCCAAGAGGCTTTGTTCGGTGGTGTGCCGCACTCTTCAATCGGGTGGGTTCCAGGAATTTACGGCGTACGGGGTTTCCCTCCCGACCGGAGGTCGTTGGGCAGGAAACCGAACACCGAGAATTCCCTCCGGTGACGTGAGTCACCGAAGAAAGGAACACGATGAAGTCCCTGAAGGCCGCCGCTGTCGTTGCCGGGTCCATGGTCGTCGCTGGTGTCGCCGCGCCCGCCTTTGCCACCGACGTCATGCCCCCCTCCAGCCTCAACGGCGGCCTGGAATCGGCCGTCACCCAGCTCACCACCGAGCCGGTGGACGTCATGCCCCTGCAGTCGCAGTCGAGGGCGCTCGACACGGAGAACGAGGACTCCGCGCTCAGCACCGTCACGGCCGCGACGGAGACCCTGAACTCGGCGAGCGGGCCCACGGGCCTCCTGGGCGGACTCCCCCTCCAGAAGTGACGTCGGCAGTCGGCAGCCGCCGAGAGGACGACGCGGGGCCGGTCGCGCACTGCGCGGACCGGCCCTTCGTGTCTGTTCGACCCCCGTCCCTCGTTCGTGTGGAGAGCTCCACGGAAGTCCCCCGAGCGAGTGAGAACAGAAGCGGCGGCATTCCGACACGCCACTACGGTTCCGCGATGACCTCAACCTCGATTTCAACCTCACCCTCAAGCGGAACGTGCCCTTCCTCCGCCGCGAACCTCGGCACGCTCGTCGTCATGGCATGGAGCGGTGCACACCCCGACGGTGACATGCCCTATCTCCTGGCCTACTCCCTCGGCGACGGCCAGGGCGGACCCGAGGGCTCCGCGGTCGCCGTGGAGCAGTTGCTGAGCGCCAACGGACTGCCCCTCGGCGACACGGTCGTCGACGCCACCCGGCAGCCGAGCTTCCCGGTCAGCCTCCTCGTCGAGGCAGGTCAGGCCGTCGTCAGCATGACCGAGCTCAAAGCCCGGTGCCCGGTGCCGCCGGAGTGGCTCGCGGCCGTCGGCGAACGCGGCTACGCCTACCTCCTGTTCACCACCCGCCCCTGGCCCGAGGCCGAACCGGGCAAGCCCGTCGAGCCGGCGGCCCTGGCGGCCTTCGCCGGTGACGAGGAGACCCTGAAGAACGCGGCGCACGCCCTCGTCCCGGCACGCAGCCCGCGCGGCTGACCGTATGGCCGTATGGCCGGTCCCGCACTTGGCGGGGACATCGGAATGCTCGCGTTGCCGCGGTGGTGGGATTTCTGGACGAACTGAAGATTGCGCCGACCGGAGGAATTATGACCTGATCCTGTACGCCGGGTCGTTACCCGTTCCGGACGCACCATTCCGAATTCCGAAAGGCCCGTACCTGAGATGAAGTCGACCACGCGAGGTACTTTTGCCGCCGTCGTCACCTGTGTGGCGGCCGCCGTCGCGACGCCCGCCGTCGCGGCCGACGGGATTCCGGTCGCCGTGCCCCTGGAGGGTGCGGAGCACGCCCTGGACATGGAGCTGCCCAGCGTCAGCGGCACCGTGCCACTGCTCAAGCCGGGCAGCCCCGACGGGCCGCGGTACGTCGAGGGCCGGCTGCTGCCGGACCGGGCCCTCCCCCAACTGCCTGTCACCAGCGACCTGCCCTCAGCGGATCTGCGTACGCCGGTGCCGCGCGTGCTCGGCGACACCTTCGACCACCTCGCCGTCGGCGCACCCACCTCCTCCGGCCTGCGCGCCCGGACGCCCGGTGCCTCGCTGGACGGCCCGCTGACCGCGCCGCGCCCGGACCGGCTCGGCCTCCCGGCCCCGAAACTGCCCGAGGCCGGCCTGCTCGCCCCGGTTCTGCAAGCGGCGCCGGGGGCCACCCTGGGCCTCGCGCCCGGACTGTAGGCGCACCGAACAGTGCGGGTGGGAGCGGGGAACGGTACGCGGCGGGACGTCCTGAGAGGGGTGCTCGCCGCGGCCATGGCCGTCGCGCTGACTCCGCTGGTCACGGCATCGAGGCGAGCACGCGCCGAGCCGTACACCCCCGGCACGCCGACCGGGTTCGAGGCGGAGTCCGAGGCTGAGTCCGAGTCCGAGTCCGAGGCGCGGTTCGCCGCCGGGTTCGACGAGATGTACGGCGGCTCCCGGATCCGCGGGTTCAAGGACACGGCGGGCGGGGTGTGCTCGGACGGGGTCGCGCGTGCGGCCACCGCCGGGCCGTGGCGGGTCACGGTGGACGACCGGCCACTGCATCTCATGCGGCGGGCCGACGGCGGCTATCTGACGATGCTCGACCACTACCAGTCGTACCCGACCCCGCTGGCCGCCGCCCGCGCGGCCGTGGACGAACTCGGCGGCACACTGCGGCTGCGCGAGGCCACCACGGGGGCGGAACAGGGCGAAGGACACGGAGGACCCGGAGGATACGGAGATGGCGTACCCGCGTAAGAACGTGAGCGCGCTGACACGCACGGAGAAGCGCAGGCTCGTCGACGCGTTCCTGGAGATCAAACGCACCGGCGAGTACGACGAGTTCGTCCGTATGCACATCGACCACTATGTGTCGGACGGCGAGGGCGGACTGCGCGCGGCCCATATGGCGCCGTCCTTCCTGCCCTGGCACCGGAAGTTCCTGCTGGACCTGGAGCGGGCGCTGCGCCGGGTGGACTCCGGGGTGTCCGTGCCGTACTGGGACTGGACGAAGGACCGCACCCCCGCCGCCCCGCCGTGGGGGGAGGACCTCCTCGGAGGCAACGGGCGCCGGTCCGACCACCAGGTGACGACCGGCCCGTTCGCCCGCCGGCACAAGAAGTGGGTCGTCAAGGAGTCGATGACGGACGGCGACTACCTCACACGCGATTTCGGCAGGCCCCGCGATCCGCTCGCCCTGCCCACCGCGGACGATCTCGCGAAGGCCCTCGCCGATCCCGTGTACGACACGGAGCCCTGGGACTCCACCTCCGGCCGCGGCTTCCGGAACGGTCTTGAGGGGTGGGGGACCGGGCGGGGCAACGACGCCTGGCGCAACCACAACCGCGTCCACCGCTGGGTCGGCGGGCACATGCTGGGCGGGGGCTCCGTCAACGACCCCGTCTTCTGGCTGCACCACTCCTTCGTGGACCTGCTCTGGACGCGCTGGCAGAAGCGGCATCAGAGCGCGCGGTATCTGCCCAAGTCGCCGCCGGGGCTCGGGGACCGGCAGCGCGGACGGATCGTGGCACGGCACGAGGCGATGCCGCCGTGGGGCGTGACACCGGACGAGATGGAGGACCACAGCCGGATCTACCGGTATGTGTGACTACCGGTACGTGCGAGGCGGCGACGCGGAACACGGCGTACGGCGAACACTGCGCAAGGCAGAAGGAAGCCCCCGGCGGGCGGTGCCGTCGGGGGCTTCGCGTCGGTGGGGTGGCTCAGTGGCCGTAGCCGTGGGGGGTGTCGTCGATGTTCGCGCACTCGTTGCCGAACGTCGGGTTCAGCAGGGCGATGATGTCCACGGTGTTGCCGCAGAGGTTGACCGGGATGTGGAGCGGAACCTGGATGACGTTGCCCGACGCGACGCCGGGCGAGCCGACGGCCTTGCCCGCGGCGTCCGCGTCCGCCATGGCCAGAGAGGCACCACTGAGCACAACGGCGCCCGTGCCGAGCGCGACACCGGCTGCCTTCGCGATGCGAGACATCACGTTTCTCCTTCGAATTCGGTGAGCACGGCAGCACGAACGCGACCGCACTGTCCCTTCAACGCGAGGATTGACAGCGGGTAACGGCACCCAGCATGACAACATCCAGCAAAATGCCCCAAACGGGTCGACTGTGGGTGAGGGCCGCGCCTCCCGAGTGTCCGCGTGCTCACCAGGGCACGGAGGTTCCGTCCCAGGAGAAGAACGCGCCGGTGGGGCCCTCGTCCGGCAGGAGGGCCAGTCGGACGGCTTCCTGGGCGGCCTCGGCCGGGTCTCCGCCGGAGGCGGCCGCCCGGGTGTTGAGGTCGGTGGCCCGCAGGCCGGGGGCGAGCGCGTTGACCTTGAAGCCCTCCTCGGCCAGCGTCTGGGCGTAGAAGACGGTCAGGGCGTTGAGGGCGGTCTTCGACGATCGATAGGCGGCGGCGGCACCGTTTCCGGGGGCGAACTGCGGGTTGGGGTTCGTGCTCCAGGTCAGCGATCCGGTGCCACTTGAGACGTTGACGATGCGGGGGCGGGGCGAGCGGCGCAGGGCGGGCAGGAAGGCGTTGGTGACCTCGACGACCGCGAACACATTGGTCTCGTACGTACGCCGGAACTCCTCGACGCCGGCCTCGGTCGGCGGGGTGAGTGACACGGAGATGCCCGCGTTGTTGACCAGGACGTCCAGGCGGTCCACCTGCGCCGCGGCCTCGGCGACGCTCCGGGGGTCCGTCACGTCGAGGACCAGCGGGCGGGCGTCGCCGACGATCTCCTCGGCGGCCCGCTGCCCGCGTCCGACGTCGCGGGAACCCACGTACACGGTGAAGCCCTCCGCGGCGAGTTGGGCGGCGATGTGCTTGCCAATACCTTTGTTGGCACCGGTGACCAGTGCTGTGCGATCGTTCATGACGCCCATGGTTCTGCGGCTGTGACCGTGCTGCCAGGGACAACCTGTACCAGGCGGTGGTGGGAGGAGGCACAGGATGGCGCGGGAGGAACTGGCCCGTTTTCTGCGGGACCGTCGTGAGGGGCTGTGTCCGCACGAGCTCGGTCTGCCGACGAGTACTCCTCGCCGTACACCGGGTCTGCGACGCGAGGAGGTGGCGGAGCTGGCCCACATGTCGGTCGACTACTACACACGGCTGGAGCAGGCCCGCGGGCCCCGGCCGTCGCCCCGGATCCTGGACGCGCTGGCCCAGGCCCTGCGGCTCGTTCCGGCGGAACGCAGCCACCTGTTCCGCCTGGCCGGCTCCTCCCTGCCGCCCGGCACCCACGCCGTGCAGCGGGTGCGCCCGCAGGTGGCCGGGATGCTGCGGCGACTGCCGGAGACCGGCGCGATCGTCACCGACGCGGCCTATGGCGTCGTCGCCTGGAACCCCCTCGCGCAGGCTCTGCTGGGCGATGACCTGGGACGCGGGACGACGAACCTGGCCCGGCGCCGCTTCCTCGGCCAGGGGCGGAGTTACGAGAGCTCCAGCGCGGAGAGGTTCGGGCACATCGTGGTGGCGCGGCTGCGCCGGGCCGCGGACCGCTACCCGCACGACGCGCGGCTCGCCGGTCTGCTGAGCGAACTGCGTTCCGGCAGCGAGGAGTTCCGGCAGATCTGGGAAACCCGCCCGGTCCACGCTCCCGGGCACCGCACCAAGGTCCTCGACCACCCGACGGCAGGCAGACTGCGGTTGAACTGCGACGTACTGCTCGTCCCCGAGGACGACCAGGAAGTCGTCCTGATGACGGCGGATCCCGGGTCGCCGTCCGCGCGGACCCTGCGCGGGCTCGCCGCACGACTTGACCGAGTGGCCGTTGACGCCGCCGAGCTCGGTTCCTGCGAGCAGGAACCTGTTCCGCACCGTCGCCGTCGGTGACCCGTCAGACGAGGGAAGCCAGCAGCGAGAGTTTCTCGGCACTGTCGCTGCCTGCGTCGGCGTAGTAGAGCACCAGGAGGAGTCCGTTCACGGGCAGCTTGTCGCGGTGCAGATGCAACCGGCCGACGACCGGATGGTTCACGGTCGTGGTACCGCCCTCAAGCGCCCGGACGTCGTGCCGGGCCCACAGTTCGCGGAACCGGCCGCTCGTGAGGGACAGCTCGCCGATGAGTTCCACGAACCGCGGGTTGTCGACATCGTCGCCGATCGACTCTCGCAACGCGGCGATGAACCACTCCGAGGACGCCGTCCAGTCCGCGTGGAACGACTGTTCCTCCGGGTCGAGCAGCAGCGAGCGCAGGCGGTTCTCGCCCGGCCGCAGGCGGGGTGAGAACGCCGTCGCCAGCTCGTTGGCCGCGAGGACGTCGAAGGCGCGCCCCTCGACGAACGCCGGCACTCCCACGGCCGCGAGCAACTGGTGCAGCCGGGCCGGTACGTGCTCGGCCGCACGGCGTCGACGACTCCGCTGCCGATCCCGATCCCGCTGTCGTGGCCGTGGAGTGGCCAGGCTGTGCAGGTACTCGGCCTCGACCTCGTCGAGCCGCAGTACGCGAGCGAGCGCGTCGAGCACCTGGGCCGACGGGTGGGTGTCGCGGCCGCGTTCGAGACGCAGGTAGTAGTCGGCACTGATGCCGGCGAGGATCGCGAGCTCCTCGCGACGCAGGCCGGGCACCCGACGGATGCCGCCCGCCGGAATACCGGCCTGCTCCGGCGTGACGAGTCCGCGACGGGCGCGCAGGTAGGCGCCGAGCCGGTTGGCGTCCTGGTCCGCTGTCATGCGAACACGCTAGCTTCCGGACCGGCCGGAGCTTTTGGACCTGCCCGGAAGCATCGAGAGTGCCTGTGAGCGCTGGGCCACGAGTTCGGCGTAGGTACCGTCGCGTTCTGCCCAACGGTGCATGAGCACGCCCTGTACCAGGATCTCGGGCGGTGTCGGGTCCTGTGCGAGCAGGTCCATCACTTCCGCGCCGTAGGCGTCGAGGGCGAGAGCGTGCGGGTTGCCGCTCCCGAGCGGGGTCGCGACGGCCGGCGGGACGAGTTCGGCGACCTCGACACCGGTCCCGGCCAGCTGCGCTCGCAGCGCCTCCGTGTAGGCGTGCACGGCGGCCTTCGAGGCGCCGTAGGTGGGCATCAGCGGGAAGGGGAGAAAACCGATCCCGGAGCTGACAGTGATGATCGTGCTGTTGCTGTTGCCGCCGTTGCCGCGAGCGAGGAGGTGCGGGGTGAACGCGTCGATGACCCGGATGGTGCCGAGTACGTTCACGGCGACCGTCGTTTCGGCGGCACCGAAGTGGGTCGGGTCGCGGAGGTCCTCGGGGACGCCGGTGCCCGCCATGGTGATGACGGTGTCGAGGCCGGGATGCGTTCGCAGCACCTCGTCGCGCGCCCGGGTCACCGAGCCGGCGTCGGTGACGTCGATCTCGACGGGGACGAGTCCCTCGTCGGCGAGCCGCGTGAACGTATCGGTGCGACGGCCGCCGACGACGACGGTACTGCCGGCGGCGCGGAACCGGCGGGCCAGCTCAAGGCCGATGCCCGAGGTGGCACCGGCGATGAAAACGGTGCGGGAGGTGATGTCCATGGCTCGACGGTAGGCCGGATCTCCGTGGGCTCAGGGGGCCCTGTCAGGACCCCGGAACGCCACACCCTCGTACGCCGCACCTCTGGCGGCCATCGCGTGCGGGCGTACGTACGCTGATCGGCCGCCGGCTCGTCGGCACGTGCGCTGATCAGCCGGCGGACCACGACGGAGGAGCGCGACGGCTGGCTGTCGGCGTGCTGGACCAGGCTGACCTCGACCGGATCGGCGTCCGCCAGTGGTACCCGGACCGGGCCGGTCACGGACTGCCGCGCGTCGAACCGGGCAAGAAGCCCGGCCCCGGCGCCCTGCGCGTCGCGTAGCCACTGGTGCAGCACGGTGCCTGATCGCATGGTGATGATCGGCCACCGGCCGAGTTCTTCCCAGGTGACCTCACGCCCGTCGGCGAGCGGATGGTCCGGGCGGGTGTGGATGCGCAACGGTGCCGTGCGGATCCGGCGTCGGGCGAGGGCGCGCGCCCCTGTGGGAGCCGTTCGGACCCCGGTGAGCTTCCGTCTCCTCACCGTTCGGGGCAGCTCTCGTCCGACGCCGTGACCTGCCATCCGCCGCCGTCGGTCACTTCCGCGCTGACCGTTGCGTCGGACGGACGCGTGAGGCGGTACGCGGCGGCGGCCGTGCAGACGATCTGCCCTACCCCGGTGCCGCTCAGCCTGTCCATGCCCGGGGGAAGTCGGATCGTCATGGCGTCCCTCTGCACCGTCACCGTAAAGGTGTCCGGCGAGGCGGGTTGCCCCGGCCCGTCGGTGGCGGGCGGGGGTGCCATGGCGGTCGGCATGCCCGGTACCTCGGTGGAGAGCCTCCCCGAGTCTCCCTCCCCGGCCAGCGGACCGGCCATCAGCAGCTGCAGCGCCGCCTCGGGGTCACCGGGCAGCGCGGTCATGCGGGGCATCGCGACGAGTGCGCCGCTCTCGACGAAGTAGACCCGCGTCATCGGGAGAGCCCCGCTCGCGGGACCGCCGGCCTCCACCACTCCGGTCGCGGGGATCCCGCAGGAGGTGAGCGCGAGGAGCATCAGCGGCGGGACGCCGCGCAGGGCCTTCATGACGGGTTCCATGACGGGTTCTCCTCGTGCGACTCGTCCCGCCACAGCGGAAGTTCTACGGTGAAGACGGCGCCGCCCGCCGGGTGGTCGGCCGCGCGGACGGTGCCGCCGTGGATGCGGACGTTCTCGGCGGTGATGGACAGACCGAGGCCGCTGCCCTCGGAGCGGATCCGGGCGGTGTCCGACTTGTAGAACCGCTCGAAGACATGGGGCAGGACGTCGTGGGGGATGCCGGGGCCACTGTCCCGTACCTCGATGACGGCCCCCGCGTCGCCGGCGCTCAGACGCACCTGTACCGGGTGGGCGCCGTGCTTGAGCGCGTTGCCGACCAGGTTGGCGACGACCACGTCCAGGCGGCGCGGGTCGACCCGTCCGCGCACCGCGTGCGGCGGCGGCAGATCGGTTGCCACCGTGTCCGTCCAGCCGCGGGAGGCGAGGGTGCGCCGGATCGACTCGGCGAGGTCGATCTCGTCCAGGTGCAACACCGCCGCGCCCGCGTCGAAGCGGGAGATCTCCATCAAGTCGTCGACGAGACGGGCGAGTTTGACGGTCTCCTCGCTGATGAGCCTGACCGCGGTGGCAGTGTCCGGGTCCAGCCGGGCGGCGTCCTCGTCGAGGATGTCGGTGACGGCGGACATGGCGGCGAGCGGGGTGCGCAGTTCGTGCGAGACGTCGGCCGCGAAGCGGCGGGCCCGCGCCTCCATCTCGCGCAGTTCGGCCACCGATGTCTCCAGTGCGGCGGCCGTCTCGTTGAACGTGTGGGACAGGTCGGCGAGTTCGTCGGAGCCGTTGACCGCGAGCCGGGTGTCCAGGCGGCCTTCGGCGATCCTGCGGGTGGCGAGCCGCAGCTTGCGCACCGGCACCAGCACCCCGCGGGCGGCGAGGAGCGCGAGCACGACGGCGAGCGCGAGGGCCGCCACCATGGCCCGTTCGACGGCGGTGACCAGGGCGTCGACGTACGCCTGTTCCGTGGTCTGCGGCACGACGAGGAACACCCGGACCCCGGTGGCCGTGGCGGCTCCGTCCGGGGCGCCGAAGAGGATCGACATGCCGACGACCAGCGAGGTGCGTCCGTCGTCGCGCACCCGTTGGAAGACGGTGGCCTTGCTGGCGCCGACGGCCTCGCGCACGGCGGGCGTGACCTCGGGGAAGGGGTCGCCCCGGACGGAGGAACCGCTGAGGTCCCCGTACGTCACCAGCACCCGCCAACTGCCCTGCGACTCGTTGGCCGCCATGCCCTGTGCGAACTTGCGCAACATCGGTTCGTCGGGGGGCAGGGCGAGTTCGCCGGCGCGCTGGTTGAGCTGGGCCCGCAGTTGTCTGATGGTGGCGTCCTGACTCTGCTGGAGTACGCCGGTGCGCGCCTCACGGAAGGTCAGGGCCCCGGCCGAGATGGCCGCGACGGCGGCGACGAGCCCGAAGGCCACCACCAGACGGGCACGCAGGCCCAGCAGCCGGCGCTTCCTCACTGCGCCGCGAAGCGGTAGCCGAAACCGCGCACGGTGTGGATGAAGCGGGATGCGCGGGGCGGCTCGGACATCTTGGTGCGCAGTCGTTTGACGCAGGCGTCCACCAGGCGGGCGTCGCCGTGGTAGTCGTGTTCCCAGACGGCTTCGAGGAGTTGCTGGCGGCTGAACACCTGACCCGGCGAGGCGGAGAGGGTGAGCAGGAGCCGTAGCTCGGAGGGGGCGAGGGCGATCGGCTCGCCGTTCAGCGCGACGGTCAGGCCGGACCTGTCGACGGTCAGGTCGCCGTAGGTGTCGATCTTCGGCAGGCCCTCGGCGCCGGGCGTGCTGCCGGCCGCCCGGCGCAGGACCGCGCGTATGCGCGCGTCGAGCACACGGGCGAGGACGGGCTTGACGACGTAGTCGTCGGCGCCCGCCTCCAGGCCGACGACGATGTCCACTTCGTCTCCCCGTGCGGTCGCCATGATGATCGGCAGGGTCTGGTCGACGGCCCGTATACCCCGGCACACGTCCAGGCCGGTCATGCCGGGCAGCATCAGATCGAGGACGACGATGTCCGGCCGGAAGGCCCGCAGCCGGTCCATCCCCTCCTCGCCGGTCGCGGTGGCGTCGACGTCATGGTTCTGGCGGCGCAGGGCCAGGGCCACGCCCTCCCGCACGGCGGGATCGTCTTCGATCAGCAGTACACGTGACATGCGCTCAGTATCCACACGACCATGACCACGAGGAGAGTTATCAGTTCGTTACCTTTCGGGCCAGGTCCGATCACATGGCGATCACATCGTGAACCACCGTGACAGCGCACAGACGAGACCCCGCCGCCGGCCGTCGCCGGAAGCGCTCCGAGCGGAGTGCGAGGAGCCAGCTGATGGGCGGCCTGGCCACGTTGGCGGTCTTCGCGGCCGTCGGTGCCGCGGTGGTGGCGTGGCTGCCGTCCGACGCGGGACGAACGTCAGCGGCTCGCGCACCCGTTGAGAGTCCGGCACCTCAAAGGACCACCAAGTCACCGGACCCGGAACCGGAATCGGAATCGGAACCGGAATCGGAACCGGAATCGGAACCGGAGTCGGACGAGTCCAGCGCGTCTCCCGGCCCCTCCACGACTCCCCTCCCCCAGAGCGGTCCGGGGATCTTCGTCACCGCGCCCGGCGGAAGCGGGCGGGTCGGCAAGGGCACGCCCCTGCGCTACCGGGTCGACGTGGAGAAAGGCATCACGATCTCCCCCGAGGACGTCGCCGCGCAGGTGGAGCGGACCCTGGCCGACCCGCGCGGCTGGACGGCTGACGGCCACTCGGCGTTCCAGCGGGTGTCCGGTGGCCCCGTCGACTTCAAGGTCCGCCTCGCCACCCCGGCGACCGTCGACAAAATCTGCGCCGAGGGCGGTCTCGACACCGGCGGCCAGGTCAACTGCAGCGTGAACCACGACGTGATGGTGAACCTCAGACGCTGGGTGCTGGCGACCGAGTTCTACCCGAAGGACGTCATCGGGTACCGCTCGCTGATCATCAACCACGAGGTGGGCCACTTCCTCGGCCACGGCCATGTGACCTGCCCCGGCGAGGGGCAGCCGGCCCCCGCGATGATGCAGCAGATCAAGGGCCTGCTCGGCTGCGTCCCCAATGTCTGGCCGTACGACAACGACGGCCGTCTCGTCACGGGCCCCTCCGTCCCGTGACGCATTGATCCCCCAACTGTCAGGAGTGCAGATGAACTTAGGCGTACGCCACAGACGTGCGGCCATGGTCGCGGGAGTGGCATCCGTGACGCTGGTCCTGGCCGGTCTCCCGGCCGGCGCGGGAGCCGTCGACACCGGGGGCGGTCGTACGGCCGCCGCGGTACGGACGGTCACGCTGGTCACCGGCGACCGGGTCCTGGTCGGCGACGAGGGTCAGGTCTCCGGAGTGGAGCGGGCACCGGGCCGAAAGGACGTGCCGTTCTCGATCCGGGAGGTCGCCGGACACACCAGGGTCGTTCCCGGCGACGCCGAACTGCTGCTGGCGCGGGGCAAGTTGGACGCGAGACTGTTCGACGTGACCCAGCTGCTCAAGGACGGCTACGACGACGCGGGCCGGTCCGACGTACCGCTGATCGTCACGTTCAAGGGCAGGAAGACGCCCTCGATGAGCCCGTTCACCGAGGCCGGGGCCCGGATGGGCCGTGCGCTGCCCGTGGTCAACGGCAAGTCGATGCGTTCCGCGAAGAAGCGGACGGCCGACTTCTGGGACACCGTCTCCACTGAGGAGTCCGGGGCTGTCGAGAAGGTCTGGCTGGACGGCCGGCGCAAGGCCTCGCTCGACAGGAGCGTGCCGCAGATCGGCGCACCTGCCGCGTGGGCCGCCGGATACGACGGCACCGGGGTGAAGGTCGCCGTCCTGGACACCGGAGTCGACACGTCCCACCCCGATCTGGCGGACCAGGTGGTCGAGGAGAAGGACTTCTCGGGCTCCGCCGGTACCGGCGACAAGTTCGGACACGGTACGCACGTGGCGTCCACCGTGGCCGGGACCGGCGCCAAGTCCGAGGGCAAGTACAAGGGGGTCGCGCCGGGCGCGAAGATCCTCAACGGCAAGGTCCTGGACGACAGCGGCTTCGGCTCGGACTCCGGGATCATCGCCGGCATGGAGTGGGCGGTGGCCCAGCAGGCGGACGTCGTCAACCTCAGCCTGGGCGGCACCGACATGCCGGGCACCGACCCGATGGAGGAGGCCGTGGACCGGCTCTCCGCCGAATCCGAAACGCTCTTCGTCGTGGCGGCGGGAAACGACGGTGAGTTCGGCGAGGGCACGGTCGGCTCGCCCGGCAGCGCGGACGCCGCGCTCACCGTGGGCGCGGTCGACAAGTCCGACGCGCTCGCAGACTTCTCCAGTCGCGGCCCGCGGGTCGGCGACGGCGGCGTCAAGCCGGACCTGACCGCGCCCGGTGTCGAGATCACGGCAGCGGCGGCGGCCGGCAGCATCATCGAGGAGGAGTTCCCCTCCGGCGTCCCCGGCTACGCCACCCTCGAAGGTACGTCCATGGCGACCCCGCATGTCGCGGGCGCCGCCGCCCTCCTCGCCCAGCAGCATCCCGACTGGAGCGGCGAGCGTCTCAAGGCGGTCCTCACCGGCTCCGCGAAGCCGGGGACGTACAGCTCCTTCCAGCAGGGCACCGGCCGTACCGATCTGGTCCGGGCGCTGGGACAGAACGTCGTCACGGAGCAGGGGCCGCTCGACTTCGGCGAGCAGCAGTGGCCGCACGACGACGACAAGCCGTCCACCAAGCAGCTCACCTACCGCAACCTCGGCACCGAGCCGGTCACCCTCGACCTGTCCGTCGATGCCTTCGCGGTGGACGGGAAGCCCGCCGCCGAGGGCATGTTCAGCGTGTCCCCGCAGCGGATCACCGTCCCGGCGGGCGGCACCGCGAGCGCCGAGGTCACGGCGGACACCCGCGCGGGGAGCACCGACGGCAGCTTCGGCGGTTCGGTGCAGGCCACGTCGGCGGACGGCAAGGTCCAGGTGCGGTCCGCCATGGGTGCGGCGCGCGAGGTGGAGTCGTACGGCCTGACGCTCAAGCACATCGACGAGAACGGCCGGCCGACCGGGGACGCCGCCACCGCCGTCGCCGATTTCGACGGCGACTTCTACGGCGAGTACGCCGACGAGCAGGACGGCGAGCTGACGGTACGGCTGCCCAAGGGCGACTACATCCTCAGCGGGGTCGTCCACCCGGGGACCTCGTCGCCCGTCCACGGCATTCTGGTGGAGCCGAGGTTCCGGCTGGACGGCGACAAGACCGTCACCGTGGACGCCCGGCAGGCGAAGCCGGTGGACATCACCGTGCCGGACCCGACGGCCGAGAACACCGACGCCAGCGTCCTGATCGGCTTCGGGCGCGGCGAGGGCAAGCGTGACGGTTCATTCCAGTACCTGATGCCGGGCTTCCAGGGCTCGCGGTTCGGGCGGCTCGGCGGCGGGGAGCCCGTGGACGGTCTCAACGCCCTGTACTCCGGCAGCTGGAGCGGCCGGGGCACGGACGGCGAGCGGGTCAACTACCACGCGGCCTGGTTGCGGGAGGGCAGTCTGGACGGCTTCACCGCCAAGGTCGAGCGGAAGCAGTTGGCGAAGGTCGACCTCCAGGTGGGCGAGCCGGTTGACGGCCGACGCGTCCAGGCCGAGGTGAGCCCGCACCTGCCGGACGGCGAACTTGTGTACGGCTTCACCGGCATGGGGGGTGACCTGCCGTTCCGGAGCACCGAGTACATCCTCGACAACGGTGTGAAGTGGTCCATGCGCACCTGGCAGGTCTCGGGCGAGGACCAGGACAAGGTCTTCGAGAACTTCCTCATGCGGATGCCGCAGACCTGGAAGGCCGGTCACAGCTACCAGGAGCGCTTCAACGTCGCCGTCTTCGGCCCGGCGCCGGCCGGCACCGGACAGTTCGGACCGGCCACGGGCTTCCCCGGTGTCGCCCGCATGGGGAACACCGTCAGGGCGTATGTCCCGCTGTTCGGTGACGGCAGCGGACACTGGGGCACCAGCGACACGACCGCCGTGACGACCAGACTGGAGGCGGACGGCAAGGAGATCGCCGACGACTACGGCATCCCTCCGACCGACGGCCTCACCGAGTACACGGTTCCGGCAGACGACACCACGTACAAGCTGACCGTGGACAACTCCCGTGACCCGGCCGTGTATCCGGTCAGCACCCGCGTCCGCGCGGAGTGGACCTTCCGCTCGGCGAAGACCCCGGACGACGAGTTCACCGCTCTGCCGGTGTCGACGGTCCGCTTCAGCCCCGACGTGACCCTGGCCGGCACGGCGAAGGCGGGCAAGCGCTTCGAGGTGCCCTTCACCGTCGAGGGCGCGGCGGCGGGACAGCGCCCGGCGAAGCTCGCCTTCCAGGTGTCCTACGACGAGGGGAAGACCTGGCAGTCCGCCAAGTCCCTCGGCGGTACGCACCTGTCGCTGAAGCACCCGGCGACGGCAGGCTCCGTCTCCCTGCGCGCGGAGCTGACGGACCGGGCGGGCAACACCCTCACCCAGACGATAGAAAGGGCCTACCTGACCACCCCGTAGCTTTCTGTACCCACACCTGCCCGGGACGGTCTCGCCGCTGTCCCGGGCAGGTGTGTTCACGTCTGCGGCCGAGGCTCAACAGGCCGCGGAGATCCATCAGAAGGCTCAGGAACCGGTCACGTTGGTGGGTGCGGTCCAGCCGGTGGCTCGGATCCACTCGGCCAGGTTCAGGGTGGCCGGCTCGATCGAGCGCACCACCGCGGGATCCGAAGGGTACTCCGCCGCCTGCGCGAACTCGCGGAACATCACCCTGTCGAGGTCGGTGGGAAGCACGCTCAACGGGAGGGCCTCGTACCGTGCCGGGAGCCCGGCGTGCGCGCCGAACACCGCGGCGATCTGGGGGCCCGTCAGGTCGTCGCCGACGAGCTCGACGGCTCCGCCGGGCGCCTCCGCGGTGCCGAGCAGGAGCGCGGCGGCGACCCGGCCGATGTCCCTGACCGAGATCATCTTCAGGGGGACGTCCTCCGGCAGGGGCAGCCTCAGCACGATCTCCCCATGTTCCAGGCTCGGTGCCATCACGCTCGCGAAGTTCTCCATGAAGGCGGTCGCGCGAACCATCGAGGCCCTCAGACCGGACTTCCTCAGGTGCTCCTCGATCCAGTGCTTCGAGTCGTGGTGCGGCACGCCCGACTCCCGGTCCGCTCCGAAGACCGAGTTGAACACGACGTGCGGGACGCCCGCCTCGACCGCCGCGTCGACGAGCGCGGTACCGATGCGGATCTCCGCCTCGACCTCTTCGAGGCTGTTCGCCTCCGGGGTCATGAAGTAGAACGCCTCGACCGTAGCCAGCGCGGCGGCCAGCGACGCCGGGTCGTCGGCCCGGACGGCCGCCGGCTCGACGCCGCGGGCGGCCAGCGCCTGAGCCCGGTCGGACTGCGGGTCGCGGACCAGGGCCCGTACCCGCGCCTTGTGGTCCAGCAGCGCGTCGACCACCGCCCCGCCCTGTTGCCCCGTCGCGCCGAAGACTGCGATCGTGCCGGTCGTCTGTGTGCTCATCGCTGCCACCCTTCAGTAGTTCATGGCGTGAACGAAACTAGTTCACGCCATGAACTACGTCAAGGTGCGGGTGCAGCGGGTGCAGCGGGTGCGGCGGGACCTCACGGTGTGACGGGTGGGTCCGAGGTGGGCGAGGAGAGGTCCGAGGTGTCCACGATGGCGGTGGCCACGCGCTCGAAGTCGCGCTGGTCGTCGGCGTCGAGGTTCCGCGCGATCTCGGGCAGGCGCTTGGCGATCTCGGCGTAGATGGCCTCGGCGAGCACCTTCCCCGTGGGCGTCGCACTGAGCATGACGACCCGCCGGTCCTGCGCCGAGCTTGCCCGGCCGACCAGCTCGCGCCGTGCGGTGCGATCGACCAGCTGGCTCAATGCGTTCTTGGTCATACCCAACGACGCGGCGAGGTCAGCCATCTGCCGCGGCTCGTTCCTGACGGCGCAGATCAGCGTGGCCTGCGAGGGGGTCAGGTCGAACCCGGCGCAGATCTGCGCGTACTTGCGTTGAATCACGACCGAGAGCCAGAAGAGCTTGTCGCCATAGTCCACGCCGGCCTCCCCCGGTCCGATGACGAACGAACGATCAGCCTACTCGTCGCGGGCCGGCAGACCACGCCACTCACCAGGAGACGCACACCTCCGCGAGACCGGCGTGGTGGTCGGTGCGGTGCTGCTGCCGGTAACGGCCGGCTGAGGTCCCGTACTCGCGTTTGAAAGCGTTGGCGAAGGCATGGACGGAGCCGTAGCCGCTGCGCTGCGCCACGGTGAACAGCGGGACGTCGGTCGTCTGGAGCAGGCGTGCCGCCGTGGTGAGCCGCCACCACGTCAGATAGGTGAGCGGTGGCTGCCCCACCAGGGCGGTGAACCTACGGGCGAAGGCGGCACGGGACAGGCCCGCGTGCGCGCCCAGCGACTCCACGGTCCAGGGATCGGCGGGGCGTTCGTGCACGGCACGGAGTGATCGTGCGATCACCTCGTCGTCGAGGGCGACGCACCAGCCGGTGGCCTGCAGCCCTGCACGTTCGATCAGGCAGGCCCGGATCAGGTGCACGAGGAGCACTTCGAGCAGCGCCGGCAGCACCAGGTCCCTGCCGTGCATCTGTTCGCCCAGTTCGCTGAGCAACAGGTCGATCGACGCCTGGAGACCCGGGTAGCGATCCGGCCGCGCCGGAAGGCTCACCACATCGGCGAGGTCCTGGAACAGCGGGTGCGGGCGGGCCCGCTCAAGCCGGTAGGCACCGGACAAGAACTGGGCAGCGCTGTCGGTGGCGCTCACGAGCGTGTGCGCAGTCCCGTGCGGGAGCAGTACGGCGTCGCCCGGTAGCAAGGTGATGACCGCTTCGTCCGGTGCCGTTACCCGGATGCGTCCCGTGGTGCCCACGTAGAACCGGGCACCCTCGAAGGTCTGGACCTCCCTCTCCTCCGACGGGTCCGCCGCCTCCAGCGACAGCCAGGGGCGCCCCACTCGCATGGTGCCGATCGCGTCGCTGAGCACGTCCATGGCCGCATCCTCCCTTCCGGGTCAGGCGTCCGAGAACGGCGCCCATCGCTTGATCGAGACGGCCCCGTTCGACCGTACGACTTCGGCGGCACCCGCTCCGCCCAGGTGCGCCGGCACGACCAGGCTGTTCGTCGCGGCTGCCCGCTCCAGGACGCGACGCCGGGACCGGGTGGCCTCGGTCCGGTCTTCACTCAGGCAGGTGTCGTGATCGGGTTCGATCATCTGCAGCGGGGTGTGGACGAGGTCGCCGACGAATACCGCTCGGTCGATGCCGGACTCCAGCCACAGCACCGTCGAACCGGGCGTGTGACCGGGGGCCGGTTCCAGGACCAGGTCCTCGTCGATGCGGTGACTGTCGCCCTCCCACAGCACCGCCTGACCGGCCTGATGGACGGGCAGGACGCTGTCTTCGAACGTGACCCCGGTGTCCGAGGCGGACTGGAACGGAGACTTCGGGACGTGGCCGTTGGCGGGGTTCCAGAAGTCGAAGTCGGCCCGGCTGATCAGATATCGCGCGTTGGGGAACGTCGGCACCCACTCGCCGTCGACCAGCCGGGTGTTCCACCCCACGTGGTCGTTGTGCAGGTGGGTGTTGACGACGAGATCCACGTCCTCCGGCCGCACCCCGGCCGCCGCCAGTCGGTCGAGGAAATCGCCGTCGCGCTTGTTGAACACCTCGACCTCGCGTTGCTTGTCGTTGCCGAGACCGGTATCGACCAGAATGGTGCGGCCCGCGCTTCGCAGCACCCAGGTCTGCACGTTTGCCTGCCACGCGCCCGTCCTGGAGTTCAGGAAGTCGGGCGCCAGCCAGGATTCGTGCCGGCGCCACAGTTCGCCGGGCACGGACGGGAACAGGACATCGGTGGTGGCGAAAGCACCCTGCCATTCGACCACCCGCGAGACCTCGACATCACCGAGAACGATTTTCTTCACCACGTCACCGTAGGAAGAAGCGGTGAGACGCGAAATGCTCCGACGTCTCTCTTTGTTGAGCGAGCGTCTTGCGGGAGTTCTCGTACGTCCCCGGCCGCCGCATGTGACCAGCCTGCTGGTGCGTTGGTTCCGCGTCATCCGGAGCGGCCGCGAGGCGTTACGGTGCCTGCTCGCTCGCCGCGGCATCGCCGTCCGGCGCACCAGGACCGGGAAGGAGTCCCCGGACCCCGAGCGCGACGCCGAGCTCGACCGCATCGAGCACGTCCTGGACCACGTCCTGGACCACTTCCCGGACCGCGTCTTCGCGTTCGACGAGTTCGGCGCGCTCGGCATCCGCCCCACCGCCGGCTCGTCCTGGGCCGGGGCAAGGTCCTCGCGCCGCGCGACGTGTGCCC
This sequence comes from Streptomyces aurantiacus, assembly GCF_001418335.1. Taxonomy (GTDB): domain Bacteria; phylum Actinomycetota; class Actinomycetes; order Streptomycetales; family Streptomycetaceae; genus Streptomyces; species Streptomyces aurantiacus. Next base: position 32,277 of record NZ_LIPP01000138.1, read on the forward strand.
GGACACCGGGCTGGTCCGGCTGTCGTACGGGCAGGCCCGTGTGCCGCTGGACGAGCACACCGCCCTCGGCGACAAAAGCGGCACCGGTTGGGGTCTGCACGAGTGGCGGGCATTCCGGGCTCACGCACCTCGGCGAGGCGGGGGCGAGCCTGCTCGACACCACCTTCGCGGAGTGGGTGTGATCGAACCCCTGCTGCCCCGGGGCTTGCGGGGAGCCGGGTTGCGTCCTACCACGCTTCCCATGGAGTGGCCGACCAGTGCGACCGGCAGCCCCTTGTGGTCGGTCCTCAGCTTGGTGATCAGTTGGTGGATGGTGGCGGAGTGAGTCGTGGCGTTCAGCCGGTGCGCGGCCGGGCTGCTGGAGTCGCTGGTTCCGAGGCGGTCGACGGCGACGGTGATCCAGCCGTCCTCGGCCGCCTTGCGTGCTTGCGAGATCCAGCCGCGGTTCGTCTTGAGATCGAAGTACCGGTGGTCGTAGGTGACGCCCGGGACCATCACCTGATTGCCCTTCACGCGGGCGTGTCCCGGTTGGTATTCCACGGCGCTCAGCGTCTGGTCGGCCGGTCCGCTGCCGGTGAGCGAGACCTTCTGGGTGATCGTGCGGAGGGTGAAGCCCGGCCCGGGGCCGGGGGCGGCGGGCGCGTCTTGGGCCGTGACGGATACGGCCGTGACCGCTACGGCCGTGACGAGCAATGCGGCGGACGCCGCGTCCTCGGAGCGGCTGCGGGAGCAGTTCTAAGGGGTGGTGTGGCGGTTCCGCACCGGCAGTCCGTGGCGGGACATGCCTGCTGATCACGACGCCTGGACGACGGCCTACCACCGGGTTTTGCAGTGGCACGACTTGGACCGACCGTAATTGGGGGGTGCGTGCCCAGACCCCGCGACGCCGCCCCCTCCAATTGCCGGTCGGTCTCAAGGTGCTGAGGTCCTCGGCTCCCTGATCCGCAGCCTCCGCCTCACCGGGTGATCCCACCCGGAACAGGTCCTAACGGCCGATCTTGTCCAGCTCGGCGAGGTCCTCGTCGGAGAGCGGGAGTCCCGCGCCGGCGACGTTCTCGCGCAGGTGCGCCACCGAGGAGGTGCCGGGAATGAGCAGGATGTTCGGTGACCGCCCCAGCAGCCAGGCCAGGGCGACCGACATCGGCGTCGCGTCCAGCCGGGTGGCCACGGCGGACAGCGCCGTGGACTGGAGCGGGGTGAAGCCGCCGAGCGGGAAGAAAGGCACGTAGGCGATGCCCTGGTCGGCGAGTTCGTCGATCAGCTCGTCGTCCTGGCGGTAGGCGAGGTTGTACATGTTCTGCACGCACACGATCGGTGCGATCGCCTGCGCCTCGGTGACCTGTTCCGCCGTCGCGTTGCTCACTCCGAGGTGCCGGATGAGGCCCTGCCGCTGGAGTTCGACGAGGGTCTCGAAGGGCTCGGCGAGCGAGCCGGGCACGGGGCCCTGGGCGTCGCCGAGCCGGAGATTGACCACGTCGAGCGCATCGAGGCCGAGGTCTGCAAGGTTCTCGTGGACGGCGCGGCGCAGGTCCTCGGGCTGTCGGGCGGGGGGCCAGCCGCCCTGCTGATCGCGGTCCGCGCCGACCTTGGTCACGATGTGCAGCGATGCGGGGTAGGGGTGCAGTGCTTCACGGATCAGCTGGTTGGTGACACGCGGTCCGTATGCGCCGGCGGTGTCGATGTGGGTGATCCCGAGATCGGTGGCCTCGCGCAGGACGGCGAGCGCGCCGTCGTGGTCGGCGGGCGGGCCCATGACGCCGGGGCCGGCGAGCTGCATGGCGCCGTAGCCGAAGCGGGTTACGGTCAGATCGCCCAGGGTCCAGGTGTCGCCGGGCAGTGACGCGGGGGGTGTGTTCATGGCTGTGTCTTTCCTGCTGAGCCGGATACTTCGGAGGGCTGTGGGTCGCGTGGCCCGTCGCTCGTCGACGGCGCCTTGTCCGCGTCAGCTACCGGAGCGGACTGCGGCTCCCCATGGCGTCGATGTTCGCTCGCCGACCAGCGGCGCAGCCAATACCGACACGGTGCCCTGTCATACCCGGCGAGTATCACGGAGTTAGGCTGGGGCCCATGGACACCTTGGAGACCCGCGAGCTGAGGTACTTCGTGGCCGTCGCGGAGGAACTGCATTTCGGCCGCGCCGCCGAGCGCCTCGGCATGGCCCAGCCACCGCTCTCCCGGGCCATCCAGCAGCTTGAGCGGCGCCTCGGCGTCCTGCTGCTGGAACGCAACCGTCGCGGAGTCTCCCTCACCGCCGCCGGAGAGATGCTGCTGCACGAGGGCCGCGCAGCCCTCGACGCGACCACCGCCGCCGCTCGCCGCACCCGTCGCGCCGGTGGCGCCGACAGTCCGGGCGGCCCCCGCAACCGCCTGGTCCTTGCGGTGAAGGCCGGCGCGTCTCACGAACTGCTGCACAAGCTCATCGACGCCTACGCGGCCGAGCCCGACTCCGCCGAGATCGAGGTGCTGCCGAGCGGCACATGTGAGCAGGGGGAGATGCTGCGCGACGGCCGCGCCGACGTGGCGCTCATGCACAAACCGTTCAACTCCCTCGCCGGGTTCGACAGCGAGGAACTGATGACCGAGGGGCAGATCGCCATCCTGCCCACCGGGCACCCCCTCGCCGCGCACAAGTCCCTGTCCCTGGCCGACGTCAGCGACATCCCCGATCTGCCGCTCGCCCGCTGGGCCCACGACGGCACGTACCCGCCCGGCCCGGGCCCCGAGATCCACGACCAGACGCAGCTGGCCCAGCTGATCGCCCTCGGACGCACCGCGGCCGTCTTCCCCGACTCAGCTCGCGCCTGGCTGTGGGCCGAGCACACCGCCGTACCCCTGGCCGACGCACCCCCCGTCGTCACCCACATCGCCTGGCCCGCGCACAGCCGCTCCCTCGCCCTCGCCGGGCTGATCCGCACAGCCACCCGACTATGACCCTCTCGTGCCTTCCACCGCCGCCGTCACCCTGCTCGGCTTCGGGCACAACAACTGCGGCTCGCTGTGCGTCCGTGGCGGCCACCGGCACTGGGCCCGCGTACTGGAGGTCTTCCCCGAGCGGTACGCGGAAGCCGAACGCCAGGAGCAAGAGCTGCGAGCCGAGCTCGGCGACGTGGCGATCCTGCGTGACCGGACCGGCGGCTGCCACGCTTTCACCCCGTCGACGTCGAAGTGCTAGCCGACCATGCCCAGCTTCGCGACGCGGTCGGCGTCCAGTGCAGCCCGCTCCCGGCATTTCCCGGCCTCGGTGGTTCGCAGTCCCCAGTGCGTCAGCTCGGCGAGTGCGGGTCGATGATGTCGGCCGCGTAGTCCATGCCATCGAAGAGGTAAGCGTGCGAGGCGACGTTCTCGGCTTCCACGGCCTTGCGCTCTTCGCGGATCTGCCGTGCCAGTTCGCTGTCGTAGAGGTCGAAGACCTCCTTGATCGCCCCGCGCTCCCACCCGTGCGCGAGCAGGGCGGAAGTGATTCTCGCGCGAGCCTCCGGAGAGGTGTGAGGCGGCTCGAAGCCGGATGCGCTCATGCGGTCTGCTCCCAGCGCTCGGCCCGGGCCTTGTCTGTCGATCCGTCGGCCCCGTCTTGGCGGGGCGGTCACGCACGGGCTCCTCACCGCGCTTGTCGGGCGGAGCTGCGGCGAGCGATGCGGCTGGGTCACCGACAGGGGCGGTGTTGCTGGCGGCATCAGCCCTCCGTGCTGTCGCGGTCCGCCGCCGACACGGTGATCATCGGCCGGTAAGTGGCGGTATCGGATGGTTCGCCGACGGGTCGGCCGTCGGCTTCGACCCAGGCGTGGGCTCCGAAGGGTGTGGTGCGTACTCCGCTGCACCAGGTGGGCCAGTGGCCGCGCATCCGGCACAGCAGGGCGGTGGCCAGGGAGCGTGGGAGGCAGTAGCGGCCGGCGCACAGGGTGCTGACCGCGGTCACGTCCTGCCGGGCGCGCAGCGCCTCGTCGTAGCGGGCGGGCCTGGCTCCGCGCCGGGCCAGGCCCAGTACGGTACGGAGCCGGCGTGGTGGCAGGCGGGCGAGGAGCCGGGCGGCGGTGACGGCGGTGTGGGCGGTGAGCCGGGTGCCGAAGCCGGGGCGGGAGCCGTCGGTGTCCAGGATCTGGCTCACGAGTCGGTCACCAGCTTCTCCTTTACGAGGTGCGCGACCAGCGCCGTCACGTCGGCGGTGGCGCGCTCGGGGGTGACCGGGCGGGTGGCGGCGAGCCGTTCGGCGGCCTGCTCGGGCGTGACGCCCTCCAGCAGGACCTTCACCACGAGGGCTCCGGTGCCGTTCAGCTGCCAGTAGCGTCCGCTGCGTTCGTCGAGCAGGACCATGCTGTCGCCTGTGGCGCAGGCGGTGACATCAGCGCGTAGTCGGTGCACTGTTCATCTCCCTCGTACCGTCCGGGGTGTGCGGGTGCTCCAGGCCGCGCAGCCACGCCTCCACTCCGAGGGTGGTTTCGAATTCCGCGGTCCCGCCGAGCAGCAGCTGGGGTGAGAGCAGGGCACGGCGCAGGGCGTCCTCGTCGGCCAGTCCGGCGGCCACCAGGCGGGAGTCCTCGGCCCAGGCTGCGAGCGTGCGCCGGTTGTGGCGCAGGCCGTTGTGCCATTCGTATCCGAAGTGGTCCTTGGTGGTGCGGCGCAGGACGGCCTCGGGCACCAGGCCGTGCATGGCGGCGGCGAGGAGAGGCTTGTAGGACCAGGGGCCGGCGGCCTCGTGCGGGCGGGCGGCGAGCGCGGCTGCGATGACGGCGTCGTCGCAGAACGGGCTGTGATAGGGCAGCTTGTCAAGCTGCCCGCGGTGGGCCAGAGGGCCGGCGAGCCGGCCCCCACGCTGCGCGGAGGCCAGCCAGGCATGGCGCCCGCGTTCTGGATGCAGCGGCTCGGCGGCGTCCCGGGCCGCGCCGAGCAGCCGCTCACGGCACAGCTGAACGGCCCGCTCGCTCGCCCAGGACGGAAGAGAGGGACGCAGCCCCCAGCGCAGGTCGTCTCCGGACACCGGCGTGCGCAGCATTCCGGCGGCCTCGGTGAGCCATGCCGCGTACGAGCCCCTATCGAGCAGCGCCTTCGTGAGGGCCCCGAGGGGCCGGCGGTGCCGCGCTCGCCACCCGGCCGCATGGCGCAGGCCGGCCACGGGTGAGCGCCGCAGCAGACCGTGCACATACGAAGGCGGCGACTGGATGACCTGGTCCCCACCGAAACCGGACAACCGCAGCCCGGCCCCGTGCGCCCGCATCTGCCCGGCCAGGTATCGCTGCTCCACCCGTGTACGCACGATCGCGGACGGCTCGTCGCCCGGATCCACGCATTCGTCCAGCCCGCTGAACTGGGCGGGCAGATCAGCCGAAGCAAACACCAGATGCTCGACACCCGGAAGGTGCCCGGCCGCCCGGGTGGCGAAGAGGCGGTCTTCGTTGGTGGGTGCGCCCGCGTCCAGTGTGACGGCGACCAGCCGGGCGCCTGCCTGTGCGGCCAGGAAGCACAGCGAGGTCGAGTCCATGCCGCCGGACAGGTCCGCGCCCACCACCTCGCCGGGTCGCACCCGCGACGCGACCGCCCGCTCCAGCGCCTCGCGCAGCCCGGCCGCGGCCTCGTCCAGCGGGAGGTCGGCCGCAGGCGGCTGCCACCAGCGCCGGGTGCGCACCTCGCCGCCGGGCGTCAGTTCCATCGCTGTGCCGGGCAGTACGGCGTGCACGCCGCGCCACAGCGCGTCCCAGCCGAGCGGGTGCGCGATGGTGTCGCCGGTGAGCCGCAGCGCCAACTGTGCGGTGTCCAGTTCCGCCGCGGTGAGCCGGGCGAGGACGCGGGCGTGGCTGGCGCAGACCGTGCCGCCGCCGGCCTCGGCCCGGTACACCCTGCGCTGCCCGGAGAAGCTGCCCCGCACGTACGTGTGTCCCGCGACGGATGCGAGGAGGTGGAAGCAGCCGTGGGCATCGCGCAGCACCGGCTCGATGTCCGCGCTCTGGCTGATCTGCCGGGCCCGTGCGGCCAGTTCGGCGGGCTGAAGGGAACAGGTCCCGGCGACCGCCAGGCGCACGTCACCGACGGCGCAGGCAGCCAGCTCCTCGTCCGGCCAGCAGCCGGCCAGCCACGGACGGCCGGAAGCGTGCGGCACGGTGCGCAGCACGGCCCGGCCGGCGAGGTCCCGCAGACGGCCGAGGAGACCGGGTGCCAGATCCCGGTCGGGAAGGACAACGAACCAGTAGGCCGGCGTGGCGGCCATCGACATCTCCAGTTTGGGGGACAAGTGAGTGCGGACGACATGACACCGGGTGCCGGTCCGGTCCTCGCGGCCCAGTCCGGCACCCGCCGGGATCGTCAGAGCCAGAGGCCGACCGGGTAGTCGGGCCAGTCCCCGAACTCGCCCTGGGTCAGCTCGGCGTACTGCCCGACCTCCGCCAGCAGCGGCGGCTCGTACACATCCGTGGTCTCAAAGCCCTGCAGCGTCTCCTGCACGGTGATCACCTCCATCCATGTGAAGACGGAACGTCCGCCTCCCGTAGGAAAGTTAGACAGACCCGCGCGCCGCACAGGCAGCAACGCCGGGCCAATCCACCCGCAGGAGGGAAGCAGGTCGACGGCCCGGCATCACGCGCCGGGCGTGCACCACCGCCTGCCCTGCCCGCGCCTGCCCGGTTGTTGCTCGGCCCCGTTGCCCGGTCCCGCTCTTCACCGGCTTTCGACACGATGTCGTCGGCCTGCTCGTGTCCGATCCCGACGGCGGCCAGGGCCTGGAAGACCGTGAACCGCGCCGCCGTGGTCTCGTGCTGGTGGTGGTGATGCGGGCCAGCTCCTGGCGGGAGCTTCCCCGTGATCTTGGACACTCATCGGTTATGCCGCGAGGGCGTGTCGGTGCCGCTGCCTGGTCTCGGCTGGCGTGAGGTAGCCGAAGGTCTTGTGCTTGCGCAGGCGGCGGCGGTTGTAGAAGGTCTCGATGAAGGCGAAGACCTCGGCGCGGGCGGCGGCCCGGTCGGGCCAGATGCGGGTGCCGATCTCTTCCCTTGAGTAGAGCTCAGAAGCTCTCTGCGGCGGCGTTGCCGAAGCATGATCCGGTCCGCCCGCAGCTGCTCCGTGGCCCCAACTCCCGTACACGGGCCCAGAATTGAGCCGAGGAGCACCCGCTGCCGCGATCACTGTGGACCACGCAGCCGGACTCCGGACCGCCTCGGCCGTGGGCCATGTCGAGGGCGTCGACGACGAGCTCGCGCGGTGGTGGTCGGCCATGGCATGACCGACCACTTCAGGGGTAGCCAGGTCCAGCCGGCACGCGAGGTAGAGCCAGCCCGCGGCGGTGGGCAGGTAAGTGATATCGCCGACCAGCTTGGTCCCGGGCCGCTCGGCGTGAAAGTTGCGGCCGATCAGGTCCGGGGCCGGCGTCGCCTTCTTGTCCGGCCGGGTCGGCGAGCGGCGCCTGCGCCGGGTGACGCCTCGGATGTCACGCTCGCGCATCACGCGGGCGATGCGCTTGCGGTTCACCCGCCGTCAAGGGGCGCAGATTCCGCTGAACAGTGTTGGTCCCGCCCTGTTCGTGCTCCTGGAAGTAGGCACGGAAGAAGCGGTTCAGTGTGGCTGTGTCGACTGAGGTGAAGTCCTCTTCGAACCCCTGTGCCGTCATCCACTGGTCCAGCGCACGGACCGCCTTGCTGTACGCCGTGACGGTCTTCTCCTGGTAGGGCCGACCGTGCTTGTTGTTGGTCGCCCGGAGGTGCGTGGCGTAGTCCTGAGCTGTGCCCTGCCTGACCTCTGACGTGTCCGGGTCAGTGGGGAGGACTCGGAGCGCTGCGCCCCTGGTGGTTCCCTGAGACGCCCTGAGAGGTGACTTCTTGGCCTGTGCCGACACGGGGTGACTCCCTGGTGTCCGGGCTAGGCAAGGTGCAGTCCGCTAGGCGCCTTACCTAACCAAGTCTGGTAGGTAAGTCACGCGGCTTTCGATGATCCAACTGACCTATACATGCAGGTCAGAGACTCAATGGCGCCCCCGGCAGGACTCGAACCTGCGGCCAAGCGCTTAGAAGGCGCCTGCTCTATCCACTGAGCTACGGGGGCCGGGTGTGGTGGCCTGTGGTGCTGGTGCCCGGGTGCGGGCGGGGCTGTGACCTTGCCGGGGACAAGGATAGAGCTCCTGGGTCCTTGTGCTTCGCGCTTCGCCTTCGTGGCTCGATGTGGAGGCTCGTGGAGGTTCGGTGAAGCGGTCCCGATAATCGCAGGCAGGTACGAATCGTGCATCGCTTTTGGCGCCTCGCGCCCCGGGTGTTGTGCACTCGTTATGCCTGCGCCCCAGTCGTCCCTTCCGCCCCGTGTGTCCGATCGGCGCGCAGACAGGCCCATATGCTTTAGAAAGCCTCCAAAATTGGGCATTCTTCGCATGTGGTGACCTTGGACGTACGGCCCCAGCTGCTCGACGCACTCTCCGCCCTGCGCGACCGTGTCGCCGCCGCACGCTTCCCGCTGCCCCTGGCGGGGGCTCCACGCGCGCGTGCCAACCGCGACGAGCTGATCGCGCAGCTCGACGACTATCTCGTGCCCCGGTTGAGGCAACCCGAAGCACCCCTGCTCGCCGTGATCGGAGGATCGACCGGGGCAGGCAAGTCGACGCTGGTCAACTCCCTTGTGGGGCGGCGGGTCAGCGAGGCCGGGGTGCTCCGGCCCACGACGCGTACTCCGGTGCTCGTCTGCCATCCGGAGGACCATCACTGGTTCAGCGGGATGCGGGTACTGCCCGACCTCACGCGCGTGTGGATGCCCCGGCAGGACGTCGACGACGATCCGCTGCTGTCGGCGGAGGACGACCTGCGTGTCCTGCGCATCGAGACCGTCGACACCCTTCCCCGGGGGCTCGCGCTGCTCGACGCGCCCGACATCGACTCCCTGGTGGCCGACAACCGGGTGCTCGCCGCCGAACTCATGTGCGCGGCCGACATCTGGGTCATGGTCACCACGGCGGCACGGTACGCCGACGCGGTGCCGTGGCATCTGCTGCGTACCGCCAAGGAGCATGACGCCACCCTCGTCACCGTGCTCGACCGGGTGCCCCACCAGGTGGTGGCCGAGGTGTCGCGCCAGTTCGGCGCGCTCCTCGCCAAGGCGGGACTCGGCGACGTACCCCGCTTCACCGTGCCCGAGCTGCCCGAGTCGGCATGGGGCGGGGGACTGCTTCCGGCCACCGCCGTGGCACCCCTGCGTGCCTGGCTGGCCCAGCAGGCACAGGACCCGGGCGCCCGGCAGCAGGTGATGGCGCGCACGGCGTACGGGGTGCTCGACTCGCTGAAGTCACGGATGCCCGAGCTCGCCGGCGCGGCCGCGGCCCAGTACGCCGCCGCGCTGCGGCTCACCGCGGCCGTCGACGGGGCGTACGACAGCGAGTACACGCGCCTGCGGGGCCGGCTGCAGGCGGGGGCCGTCCTCGCCGGGGACGCGCTCAAGCGGTGGCGCAGCTACCCGCTGGACTGCAGCGCCGGTGAACTGCTCGACGCGTTGGCCGAGAGCCTGGCCGCACTCCTGCTGTGTGCCGTCACCGCGGCCGACGAGCGCGTCGACGAGGCCTGGCGGCGCGAACCCGCCGCGGGCGCCCCCGGCCTGACGGACCGCGATCCGACGCTGGAGAGCGCCGAGCACCGCATCGGGATGGCGGTACGGCGCTGGCGGCGGGTCCTTGAGGAGCATGCCGAGGACGAAGTGCGCGCCCTGGAGAAGAGCGTCGCACCGGACCCCGAAGTGGTGGCCGCGCTGGTCGCCACCGCGCTCCTGGGCGGCCGGCGGGCGCGGTCGGCGGGCGAGGGGCTCGCCGAGCGGATCGGCGCCCACGGCGCGCTGCGGCTGCGCGACAAGGGCGGCCGGCTGCTCACCGACTACCTCGACAAGGCGCTGCACGACGAACGGGAGCGGCGGCTCGCCCCGCTCGACGCCCTCGACGTACACCCCGAACCCCAGGCCGAACTCATCGCCGCGCTGTCGGTACTGCAGAAGGAGAGGTGACCGCGGTGACCGCCGTCACGGACCACACGGATCACTCCGACCAGCCGGGAGACGACGAAGGAAGGGAGGGTGAAGGACGGGAGGGCGAGGGGCGACAGGAACGTGGGCACGCACGCGTGGAGGACGATTCCGTGACCGACCGGAGAAACGCTTACAAGAACGCCCACAAGGAGGACCCCGACGGGGAGGCCGTCCGCAAGGAGAAGGGCGATTCAGGGCGCGTGCGTACGGAGACGGGTGGCGGCGCCGAGTCCGGTTCCGGCTCCGGTGCTGGTGCTGGTGCTGGTGCCGGCGGCGGCTCCGTGGAGGCCGCTGTCGGCGAGGACGAGGCCGTCGGCAGTGGCATGGACGCTGTGGACGCCACGGACTCGGCGGGCGCCTGGGACGACGGGCTGATCGCGCGGCGCGTGTCCGTCACGGCCGAGGGGCAGGCCAGGGCCGTACAGGAGGTCGTCGTGGACAACAGGTCCCCCGCGGTGACTCCCCTCGCGTACGACGGGCCGCTACGGTCCCGCCTCGACGCGCTGCGCGAACTCGTGGGGCTGTCCCGTACGCGGCTCGACAACCGGACCCTCGCCGAGGCGGGACGCGTCCTGGACGAGGCCGCGGCGCGGCGCAGGCTCTCCGGGCAGCACACCGTCGTCGCCATCGCGGGAGCCACCGGAAGCGGCAAGTCGCAGCTCTTCAACGCGCTCGCCGGAGTGGCCATCTCGGAGACCGGGGTACGCAGGCCGACCACCGCCGCCCCCATCGCGTGCAGCTGGAGCGACGGCGCGGCCGGACTCATCGACCGGCTCGGCGTTCCCGGGCGGCTGCGCCGCAGGCCGCTACAGAGCGCCGAGGCCGAGGCGCAGTTGCGCGGGCTCGTCCTGGTGGACCTGCCCGACCACGACTCGGCGGCCCTCCAGCACCGGGAACACGTGGACCGGATGCTGGCGCTCGTGGACGCCGTCATCTGGGTCGTCGACCCGGAGAAGTACGCCGACGCGGTGCTCCACGAGCGCTATCTGCGGCCCATGGCGGGCCACGCGGAAGTCACCTTCGTGGTCCTCAACCAGATCGACCGGCTGCCCGGAGAGGCCGCCGACCAGGTCCTCGACGACCTTCGGCGGCTGCTCGACGACGACGGGATCGCCCTCGGCGAGTACGGCGAGCCGGGCGCGACCGTTCTCGCGCTGTCCGCGCTCACCGGAGAGGGCATCGGCGAACTGCGCGAGGCGCTCGGTCACTTCGTGGCCGAGCGGGGCGCCGCGGCCCGCCGGATCTCCGCCGACGTGGACGCGGCCGCGGTACGCCTGTGGCCCGTCTACGCCAACCGGCGGCAGGCCGGGCTCAGCGAGGAGGCGCGCGACGAGTTCGCCGACCGCCTCGCCGACGCGGTGGGTGCCACGGCGGCGGGCGAGGCGGCCGAACGCGCGTGGCGCCGCAACGCGGGCCGCGCGTGCGGTACGCCCTGGCTGCGGTTGTGGCGCTGGTACCAGGACCGGCGCGAGCCCCCGACCGGGCGCCTCTCCGTCCGGGCGCACGACGAGGAGGCCACGGCACGGCAGCGCGTCGAGCAGGCGGTGCGCACGGTGGCCGAGCGGGCGGCCGACGGGCTGCCTTCGCCCTGGGCGCAGGCGGTGCGCGAGGCGGCCGTACGCGGGTCGCAGGGGCTGTGCGAGGCACTGGACGAACTGGCCGTACGGGCCGGCGCACCGGTCGGACGGCCGCCGCGGCCGGGCTGGTGGCCGGCTGCTGTACTCGCGCAGGCGGCCATGACCGTCCTTCAGGTCGTCGGCGGGCTGTGGCTGGCGGGGCAGGTCATCGGTTTCATGTCGCCGAACCTCGGCGTGCCCGTGCTGCTGATGGTCATCGGCATCGTGGGCGGCCCGGGCGTCGAGTGGGCCTGCAAACTGGCCGCGAGCGGGCCCGCGCGACGGTACGGGCTCGACGCGGAACGGAGATTGCGGGAGGCGGCGGCGGGATGCGGCCGGGCCCGGGTCCTCGATCCGGTGGCGGCGGAGCTGCTGCGGTATCGGGAGGTGCGGGGGCAGTTCCTGCGGGCCACGGGGGTCGACGCCCCGGTGGGTTGAGGTCCCGCAGGGTGGAGCAACGCGAGCCGGCTGCGGGCTGGGCTGGGACGAGGGGGGCGGAAGTCCTCGTTCGGGTGGCGGAGTTGTCCACAACGGGGTGGTGGCCCACAGCGCTCAGCGGGATCGGGCCGGCCGAGGCAGTCTGAGGTCGTGGCGATCGCGACGTGACCGCGACGTGATCGCCACGCCAGATGGACAGTGACAGGCAGGCAGGCAGGCAGGCAGACGCAGCCGTGCGGGACGGGCCCGTACGTGTGGGCAAGGGAGGGCTTCCGCGATGAACGAGACGATGGTGTGCGTGGTGGGGAACGTGGCTACGCAGCCGGTGTTCCGAGAGACGGCGGCAGGCGCGTCGGCGAGGTTCCGGCTGGCGGTCACGCAGCGGTACTGGGACCGCGAGAAGAACGCCTGGAGGGACGGGCACACCAACTTCTTCACGGTGTGGGCCAATCGGGCGCTCGCGTCGAATGTGCAAGCGTCCGTGGCACTGGGCGAACCGCTGGTGGTGCGAGGCAGGCTGAAGGTCCGCTCCGAGCAGCGCGACGGACAGTCGTGGGCGGGCGCGGACATCGAGGCATCGGCGATCGGGCACGATCTGGCGCGCGGCACGGCGGCGTTCCGGAGGACGCTCAGGGGTGATCAGGCCTCTGATCAGACGTCTGACGGAGCGTCCGATCAAGCTCCTGATCTGGCCTCCGGTCAGGCATCGGGCACACCGGCCCGGCCGGAGCCCAGCTGGGAGACGGAGCCGACGGATCAGGCCGATGAGGCGGCTCGACAGGGGCAGGAGCCGGCATTGGCGACGTGACCAGAGGTGCTGGTTCCACGGTCTGGCCGAAGTGCGGCTTATCGGCGGATGCAACCGGAAGAGTCCCGGTGGATTTGTCGATATGCCCAGCTCGCAACCGGTCCTGGCGATAACGATTCCGAGTCGGATCACTCATCGGATGACATGACCGGGGAGGGAGGTGCGCCCCGTCCTTAGGATGCCGGGCATAGCTCTCGGGGCTTCTGATTCCGCTGGTGGGACCGTAACCCCCCAGGTCAACGGGTCCCGCTCGAAAGGGAATTCTGTGCTTTCTTCGTTCTCTGCGCCGTCCGTGCACGGGCGAGGTGCCGCTGCCGCTCGCCTGGCCGCGGTGGCGCTCGTGTCCGGACTCGTCGCCGTGAGCGCCGCGACCACCGCCGGTGCGGCCGTCGCGGACGAACTCCCCCTGAGCCAGGGCGGGGCGACCGCCACCATAGGTGGGTTGAAGGCGTCTGGTCCGGCTGTCATCCATGAGGACGGCGGGGACAAGCAGGTCTCGGCGGGCCTGTTCGAGATGTCCGTCGACAACGGCGGCACTCTGCAGACCTACTGCGTGGACATCTACAGCCCGACGCAGAAGGACGCCAAGTACCAGGAAACCCCCTGGAGCGGTACGTCGCTGAACGAGAACCCCGACGCGGGCCGGATCCGCTGGATCCTGCGGAACTCCTACCCGCAGGTCAACGACCTCGCCGCGCTGGCCGCGAAGGCGGGCGCGAGCGGCCTCACGGAGCAGGACGCGGCGGCGGGTACGCAGGTGGCGATCTGGCGGTACTCGGACGGCGCCGACGTGGACGCCGTGGACCCGCAGGCGGAGAAGCTCGCCGACTACCTGCAGCGCAGCGCACGCGACCTCGCGGAACCGGCGGCTTCCCTGAGCCTGGATCCGCCCGCGGTCTCCGGCCACCCCGGCGAACTGCTCGGCCCGGTCACCGTGCGCACCAACGCGGACGGGGTGACGGTGACGCCGCCCGCCGACGCCACGAGCGGGGTCAGGATCGTCGGCCGGGACGGCAAGGAGATCACGTCCGCGGTCGACGGCGGCGAGCTGTACTTCGACGTACCCGAGGACGCCGCGGACGGTTCGGTGGCGCTGACGGTGCAGGCCTCGACCACTGTGCCGGTCGGGCGGGCCTTCGCCTCGGAGACCAGGAGCCAGACCCAGATCCTGGCCGGTTCCAGCGAGTCGACGGTCTCCGCGGCGGCGACCGCGAACTGGGCCGGTTCCGGGGCGATACCCGCGCTGTCGGCCGAGAAGAACTGCGCAGAGGGCGGCCTGGACATCACGGCGGTCAACGAGGGTGACGAGGCGTTCACCTTCGAGCTGATGGGCTCCGAGCACACCGTCGAGGCGGGTACGTCACGGACCGTGACGGTCCCGCTGCAGGAGGACCAGACGTACGACGTCACGGTCGAGGGGCCGGGCGGCTACGAGAAGCGGTTCCAGGGCGTGCTCGACTGCCGGACACAGAGCGGCGTCGGCGGCGAGACGGTCCAGACGCTGAACGAGCCCAGCCCCGCCACGGTGGGCGGTACCTCCGCCGCGACCACCGACCTCGCCGAGACCGGCACGTCGAGTGCCACCCCGGTGATAGCCGGGATTGCGATCGGCCTGGTCCTGATCGGCGGCGCCGCGGTGCTCTTCGTCCGCAAGAGGAAGACCCCGACGCAGGACTGACGTGACGCGGTGCGTGCGACAGCCTCGGACTCCATGGACTCCACGGACTCCACGGCGATACGGCAGCCTCCACGCGACGATCTCCTCTCCCGGATGGAGGGCGAGGAGATCGGAGTGATGGACGCGATGGGGGCGGTGGGAAGCGATGGAGGCACTGCCGGCCGGGCGCGGCGGGTGACGCTCAGGCCGAGGAGAGCTGACTGGTGATCTCCTTCTCCCAAGCGGTCTGCAGCGCGGAGTTGTTGAGTGAGGCCTCCCACTCCTCGCGCGTCTGCTTGTGCTGGGACGGACCGGCCTTGAGGACGATGAGCATCGCACGTGCCGATTCACGGATGTCGTCGGCAACGTTGCTGCCCACGGGAACGTCTGGCCCGGCTGCGAGTGCATAGAGTTTCTGAGCCATGAAGTGGCGCTCGCCCTGTTGGACGGACTTCGTCACCTTGAAGAACTCCTTCAACGCGTCGCGCCGTTCTGCGGGTGCGGGTGCGGGTGCGGACGCGGGTGTGGGTGACTCGGCCCTCTCCGTCCCGGAGTCGTCCTGAGCCGATGTGGGCCGGGCCCAGCGGTCGGGATGCCGCGCCGCGACATACCGATTGCTGCCGGCCCTGGCTCCCTTGTAGAGAGCGTTGCCGAGCAGGAGGGCCGCTGCCACGCCGGCCACGGCGGGTGCTGCCGGACCGCTGAGCGCACCGGCGGCACCAGCGATCGCCAGGCCGCCGCCGGCGGCACGCACCGTGTTTCCCCCGAGGCTGGTGATGCGCTTGCCCAACTTGGTGTGCTGCTTGTGCCGTGCGTACTGGCCTATGTGGGCGAGCTCGGCCTCCAGCAGGTGGTTGAGCTCAAGAATTTGGTTCCGCAGCGCCGCAACGGCCGTTTCCTCGTCCGCCGAGGGGCCGCCCGCTTGCTCCCGCGGGGCCTCGGCCTGGGCCAGCCGCTGCCGCACCTGCCCCAGTCGGTCGAGTACGTCCTGGAGCCGGCCCTCGTTCGCGGGGGCCTCGCCGGACGCTTCTTCCACCATTTCCTTGAGCGCGCGGTTCTTGTTGTAGGTGCTCCAGACGACAGGGACCTCACGGATGGCTATCAGCGTGGAATAGAACACGCTGGCACCGCCGGTCACCTCTCCGAGAGCAGGCACTCCTGCCAGCTGGCCGGCGTTTCGCACCGCGGCGTTGGCCATGCCGCTGATGTCGCCGACGACCATGCTGGAGTTCTGCGCCACGCCGAGAGGCTTCCCCTTCCAGTCCTTCCTGGGCTTGTGGGACTCCGGACCCGTGCCCTTGCGGTCCTTCCTCGCGGCCAGCAGGGCACGCCCGTCGTTGAACGCCCCCAAGGCATCGGTCACCGTGTTGATCCCGGTGTCGACCTGCGCGACGATCGCGGTGGCCTGTACCTGACCGGTGTCCGACGTGGCCTGCCCGTGCATCCGGACACCGCCCTCCGTGGGGGCGTTGATGCGGTTGGCCACCGTGTCGGGCTGGTCGAGGACCTTCTTGGTCTTGTCGGCCTTGGAGGGGGTACCGAGAATTTGTTTGATCTTCCCGGTGACCTTCTTGAGCGTCGTCCCGGCACTGAACAACCGCCGCAGCCTGCTTCGCCGCCGCTTCTCTTCCGGCTGGGGCTGCTCCTGTGCCGCGGCGGCTTCCTCCTGGCGGCGCTGTTCCTGTGCTGCGGCGGCCTCTTCCTGTTGGCGCAGCTCCTCAGCGGCAGCTTCCTCCTGCCGCCGCTGCTCCTCCACCGCCGCAGTGTCTTCCTCCAGACGCTGCTCCTCCACCGCGGTCTCTTCCACCACAGCCTCTGCCAGCTCAGGTTGCTCCTGCGCCGCTACTTCCTCCCGCCGAGGCCCGTCCATAGCTGTAGCTGTAGCTGTAGCTGTAGCTGTAGCTGTAGCTGAAGTCGAAGCCGTAGCCGCGTCCGGCGCCACCTGCCGGCGTGTAGCCGCTGCTTCTTCTCGGCGGCGTGCTTCCGCGGCGGCGTCGGTTGCTACTGCTGTGCCTTTGCGGCGGCGTTCTGCGATGGCTTCTGGTCTTCGGCGTCCTTCTGCGGCTGCCTCTGTTGCGATCTGCCGGTGTGCTGTCGCTGTTTCTTTTCGGCGGCGTCCTTCTGCGGCGGCGTCGGTTGCTACTGCTGTGCCTTTGCGGCGGCGTTCTGCGATCGCTTCCGGCCGCCGACGTCCTTCTGCGGCTGCCTCTGTTCCGATCTGCCGATGCGTCGCCGCTACTTCTTTTCGGCGGCGTGCTTCCGCGGCGGCGTCGGTTGCTACTGCTGTGCCTTTGCGGCGTCGTTCTGCGATGGCTTCCGGCCGTCGGCGCCCCTCCGCGGCCGCGTCTGTCGCGACCGCCGCCATCCGACGACGCTCTTCCTGCTCCTCCCGGTCGGACTGCGGCCGCGGAGCAGCCCGGCCCAGGTCGGCGGGGGCGGAATTGGACCGGCCGCGGCCGGTCGTCAAGCCCTCTGTCTCCGAGGAGTCCACCTGACTCTGATCTCCCGCTGAGGAACTCGGGCGAGCAGTACGCGACGCGCGTTGTATCGCTGCGGCGACGGCTTTGTTGCCCGCTTTGGCCTGCAAGGAGGCCAGAGCGGGCTGCGGCGTCCGAGGGCGGTGGCGAGCCGGAGCGGCAGCGTCGGTGCCACGTGTCTGCGTTTCGCGCGGGCGGTCCAGCACGGATAGCTCCTCTGAGGAATCGGGCCGCTCTGGCGCAAAAGGTGCAATAGGACAAAGCAGATTGAGGCGGACAAGCAACGCAACGGGGACGGAGGAGCGCGGCGAGATTGCGGGGAACTTACCCGTACCGATCGAGCCGCATGTTTCCTTTGCGTTTAATCTTTAAGTGCGCCGTGTTCAGGCATTGTTCAAGTGGTGGAGGGCTGGTGTAAAGCCCTGGTGCCGACCTCGTCGGGCCGGTCGGCAGCGGCCAGTGGTCGGCGGTCGGCGGCCGGCGGCCGGCGGTCGGGCGACCACCAACGGTGACAAGTGATGGCAGCCAGTTACATCAGTTGCGGCCGGTGCGGGAGAGCCATCGGAGGCAGGGGGCAAACCGGCAGGTCACAGCCACTGGCCGATACGCGTTTCCGCCCAGGGGTGGCGGTGCGGCAAGATGGGGTGTATCTGCCCACTGCCGATTTCAAGCGTCCGGACGGTTTCTCTTGGCTGAGTTCATTTACACCATGCGCAAGACGCGCAAGGCGCACGGCGACAAGGTGATTCTCGACGACGTCACCCTGAACTTCCTGCCGGGAGCGAAGATCGGCGTCGTCGGGCCGAACGGCGCGGGCAAGTCGACCGTGCTGAAGATCATGGCGGGCATCGAGCAGCCCTCCAACGGTGACGCGTTCCTGTCGCCCGGCTTCAGCGTCGGCATCCTCATGCAGGAACCGGAGCTGGACGAGACCAAGACGGTTCTGGAGAACGTCCAGGACGGCGCCGCCGAGCTCATGGGCAAGCTCAGCCGCTTCAACGAGGTCGCCGAGCTGATGGGCACGGACTACTCGGAAGCGCTCATGGACGAGATGGGCAAGCTCCAGGAGGACCTGGACCACGCCAACGCGTGGGACCTCGACGCCCAGCTGGAGCAGGCCATGGACGCGCTGGGCTGCCCGCCCGGCGACTGGCCGGTCACCACCCTCTCCGGTGGCGAGAAGCGCCGCGTCGCGCTCTGCAAGCTGCTGATCGAGGCCCCGGACCTGCTCCTCCTCGACGAGCCCACCAACCACCTCGACGCCGAGTCGGTGAACTGGCTGGAGCAGCACCTCACGAAGTACGCGGGCGCCGTCGTCGCCGTCACTCACGACCGGTACTTCCTGAACAACGTCGCCGAGTGGATCCTCGAACTGGACCGGGGCCGCGCGATCCCCTACGAGGGCAACTACTCCACGTACCTCGACAAGAAGTCCACCCGCCTCAAGGTCGAGGGCCGCAAGGACGAGAAGCGCGCCAAGCGGCTCAAGGAAGAGCTGGAGTGGGTCCGGTCCAACGCCAAGGGCCGGCAGACCAAGTCCAAGGCGCGCCTCGCCCGGTACGAGGAGATGGCAGCCGAGGCCGACAAGATGCGGAAGCTGGACTTCGAGGAGATCCAGATCCCG
Source organism: Streptomyces aurantiacus (assembly GCF_001418335.1). Classification (GTDB taxonomy): domain Bacteria; phylum Actinomycetota; class Actinomycetes; order Streptomycetales; family Streptomycetaceae; genus Streptomyces; species Streptomyces aurantiacus. The sequence continues at coordinate 50,869 of NZ_LIPP01000138.1, forward strand.
CCGGGCCCGCGGCTCGGCTCCATCGTCGTCGAGGTCGAGAACCTCTCCAAGGCGTTCGGTGACAAGGTCCTCATCGAGGACCTCTCCTTCACCCTGCCGCGCAACGGCATCGTGGGCGTCATCGGCCCGAACGGCGCGGGCAAGACCACGCTGTTCAAGATGATCCAGGGCCTGGAGACCCCGGACTCCGGTGCGATCAAGGTCGGCGACACCGTCAAGATCAGTTACGTCGACCAGAGCCGCGCCAACATCGACCCCAAGAAGACGCTGTGGGCCGTCGTCTCCGACGAGCTCGACTACATCAACGTCGGCCAGGTCGAGATGCCGTCGCGCGCCTACGTGTCCGCCTTCGGCTTCAAGGGCCCGGACCAGCAGAAGCCGGCCGGTGTCCTCTCCGGTGGTGAGCGCAACCGCCTGAACCTGGCGCTGACCCTCAAGGAGGGCGGCAACCTGCTGCTCCTCGACGAGCCCACCAACGACCTCGACGTGGAGACCCTGTCGTCGCTGGAGAACGCGCTCCTTGAGTTCCCCGGTGCGGCCGTGGTCATCTCCCACGACCGCTGGTTCCTGGACCGGGTCGCGACGCACATCCTCGCGTACGAGGGTGAGTCGAAGTGGTACTGGTTCGAGGGCAACTTCGAGTCGTACGAGAAGAACAAGGTCGAGCGGCTCGGACCGGACGCCGCGCGTCCGCACCGCGCCACCTACAAGAAGCTGACCCGGGGCTGATCTCTTGCGGCACATCTACCGCTGCCCGCTGCGCTGGGCGGACATGGACGCGTACGGCCACATCAACAACGTGGTCTTCCTTCGCTATCTGGAGGAGGCGCGTATCGACTTCCTGTTCCGCCCGGACAAGGATTTCCAGCAGGGGTCCGTGGTGGCGCGCCATGAGATCGACTACAAGCAGCAGCTGGTCCACCGGCACACACCGGTGGACATCGAGCTGTGGGTGACGCAGATCAGGGCGGCGTCGTTCACCATCGCCTACGAGGTCAAGGACCCGGACCAGGTGTATGTGCGGGCTCAGACGGTGATAGTGCCGTTCGACTTCGAGGCGCAGCGGCCGCGTCGTATCACCGCGGAGGAGCGCGAGTTCCTCAAGGAGTACGCGGACGACGTGGACGACGCGGGCGACGCGGGCGACGAGTCCGGTTCCGCGGGGGCCGTCGCCGCATGACGGCCCTGCACCTCGTCGACGAGGGGGAGGCGGCGGATCTCGCCGCCTTCCTGGCCCGGCTGATCCACTACGACCGGGCGGCCGCGGTCCGGCTGCAGGCGTCGGGGACGACGCTCGCGGTGTTCGGCCGGCCGCCGTCGTTCGAGGTGCTCGCGATCCGTACGGCACGGCTCGCCAAGCCGTACGAGGACGGTCTCGACCTCGTCCTCGACGTGACGGTCTCGGCCGGTGAACTCCTTGAGGCCCTCGACGAGCCGGCGGCCACGGCGGCCGTGCCCGCCGCCGTCACCGGCCCGCCGTGGGCCGGAGTGCTGCCGCCGCGCGGTGGCTGGCGGCCGGAGCCGGGGCTGCCCGCGCTCGACGCGGTACGTACGACGGTGGCCGCGGTGGTCGCCGAATTCCGGTCGCGCATCGACGCGTTGGCGCCCGAGGGGCGTACGCGGTCCGCGCTCGACGGGATCGGGCGGGAGATCTGGTCCCGGCCGGTCGGGGACACCGCGCTCCCGGTACGGGCCGTCCACGCGGCCCAGTCACTGGGGTTCCTGCGCCCTGCGCGCACCACCACATCCACCACATCCGCCACAGCGGTCACATCTGCCGCACCCGACAACGACGCCGTACTGCGGCTGCTGTCGTCGGGCGCCTGGCTCAGGCTGCGGACGCCGTACGGGTCGATCGCCGTACGCAGGGCGGGACTCGGGGCGCTGGACGTCAGCGTGCGCTGAGCGTTCCGGCCACTCTCCCGCCACCGCCACCGCCACCGCCACCGCCACCGCCACCGGTTCAGCGGTTCAGCGGTGCTCGCTGTCGTCCGGCCAGACGCCGATGTGGTCCGGTTCCAGTTCCAGGGCGACGCGCTCGCGCAGACCGAGGGCCTCGGTGTACTCGGCGGGCAGCTGGAGCCGGCCGGCCCGGTCGAGCATCGCGTACTCGCGGGCCACCACCGTCTCGTGGCCGGTCGTCGCGTCCACCTCCGTGCGCCGCAGGACCTCCGTGGACGTACGGCCGTCGCGGATGGCGACTGTCCGGCGGACCTCACTGGCGACCGCCTGGTCGTGCGTGACGATCACGATGGTCGTGCCTAGGCGCTCGTTCGCGGTACGGAAGGCGGCGAAGATCTGCTCGGCGGTGTGCGAGTCGAGTTCACCGGTGGGCTCGTCGGCGAGGAGGACGGCCGGGTCGTTGGCCAGGGCCACGGCGATGGCGACACGCTGCTGCTGACCGCCGGACATCTGGAACGGGCGACGGGCCCCGCAGTCCGCGACCTCCAGCAACTCCAGCAGCTCCAGGGCGCGTTGGGCCTGGGCGCGGCGGCCCTTGCGGGAGCCGCCGAGCTGCATCGGCAGCGCGACGTTCTGGGCGGCCGTCAGATAGGGGAGGAGATTGCGGGCCGTCTGCTGCCAGACGAAACCGACGGTCTCCCGCCGGTAGCTCAGCCGGTCCTTCGCACCCATGGTCAGCAGGTCGTGCCCCGCGACCCGGGCGGCGCCCGCGGTGGGGGTGTCCAGGCCGGCCAGGATGTTCATCAGGGTCGACTTGCCGCTGCCGGAAGCGCCGACCAGCGCCATCAACTCGCCCTCGCGGACGAGCAGGTCGAGGCCCTGGAGTGCCTGCACCTCCACACCGTCCGCGGAGAAGATGCGGACCAGCCGGTCACAGGTGATCAGGGCGTCGTGGCCGTAAGCGGGACGGTCGCGGCGGTCCGCCGCGCGCTGGGCGAGATCGGCGAAGGTGGGACCGGTGGAACCGGTGGGACCAGTGGGACCGGCCGGCCCCGCGGAGTCGGTGGTCGTCATCGGGCGGCTCCGGTGGTCGTCATCGTCATCGGCGTTGTCGTTGGCGTTGTCTTCGTCATCGGGCGTCCCCCGCTCTCAGTTCCCTGACCGAGCCCCGCCGCCCCGTCCACCACGCCTGGGCCGCCGCGATGCCCGTGGCGACGAGGAGCACGGCGAGCGCGGGCAGCAGCAGGGACGCCGGATCGGCGTGCAGCGCGGCCGTGCCCGGCGGAGGGGCGCCGCCGGGGGTGGCGAGGGCGACGGCGGTCAGGTCGACGCCGGGGGCCAGGAGGCGGACCGCCGCCCAGCCCGTCAGGGCCCCGCCCACCGCGGCGAGCA
>NZ_LIPP01000139.1 GCF_001418335.1 Streptomyces aurantiacus
GCCCCCAGAAGCGACGGGAATGGGTAGGGGCGGCGGGGGCGAAAACACCCCCGGTGCCTACTCCGCCGGTTCCACCCCCGCCCGCAGCAAACCGAACGTGTACGCATCCTCAAGCGCCTGCCACGACGCCGCGATCACGTTCTCCGCGACCCCCACCGTCGACCACTCCCCGGACCCGTCCGACGTCGAGATCAGCACCCGCGTCGTGGACTGCGTTCCGTGCTTGCCCTCCAGGATGCGGACCTTGTAGTCGACCAGTTCCAGCTTCGCGAGCTGCGGGTAGATCGTCTCCAGGGCGACCCGCAGGGCCCGGTCGAGCGCGTTGACCGGGCCGTTGCCCTCCGCCGTGGCGACGATCCGCTCGCCCTTGGCGAAGAGCTTGACCGTGGCCTCGTTGGCGTGGCTGCCGTCGGGGCGGTCCTCGACGATGGCCCGCCAGGACTCGACGTCGAAGTACTTACGGGCCTTCCCCTCGGCCTCCTCCCGCAGGAGCAGCTCGAAGGAGGCGTCCGCGGCCTCGTACGTGTACCCCTTGAGCTCGCGCTCCTTGACCCGGTCCACGACCCGGCCGACCAGCTCGCGGTCGCCGCCCAGGTCGACGCCGAGTTCCTTGCCCTTGAGCTCGATGGAGGCCCGGCCCGCCATGTCGGAGACGAGCATCCGCATCGTGTTGCCGACCTGCTCTGGGTCGATGTGCTGGTACAGGTCCGGGTCGACCTTGATGGCCGAGGCGTGCAGGCCCGCCTTGTGAGCGAAGGCCGAGACACCGACGTACGGCTGGTGCGTGGAGGGGGTGAGGTTCACGACCTCGGCGATCGCGTGCGAGATGCGGGTCATCTCGGACAGCGCGCCCTCGGGCAGGACCTTCTTGCCGTACTTGAGCTCCAGGGCCGCGACGACCGGGAACAGGTTGGAGTTGCCGACGCGCTCGCCGTAGCCGTTCGCCGTGCACTGGACGTGGGTCGCGCCCGCGTCCACGGCGGCGAGGGTGTTCGCGACGGCGCAGCCCGTGTCGTCCTGGGTGTGGATGCCGAGGCGTGCCCCGGTGTCGGCGAGGACGGTGGCGACGACGGCCTGGACCTGCGCCGGCAGCATGCCGCCGTTGGTGTCGCACAGGACGACGACGTCGGCGCCGGCCTCCGAGGCGGCCCGGACGACGGCCTTGGCGTACTCCGGGTTCGCCCGGTAGCCGTCGAAGAAGTGCTCGCAGTCGACGAAGACGCGACGGCCCTGCTCCCGCAGGTACGAGACGGTGTCGCGGACCATCTCCAGGTTCTCGTCGAGGGTGGTGCGCAGCGCCAGTTCGACATGCCGGTCGTGGGACTTGGCGACGATCGTGACGACGGGCGCACCGGCCGCGACAAGCGCCTTGACCTGCGGATCCTCGCTCGCCTTGGCGCCCGCCCTGCGCGTGGCCCCGAAGGCGACGAGCTGGGCGTGCCGGAAGTCGATCTCCTGCTGGGCGCGGGCGAAGAACTCGGTGTCACGCGGATTCGCGCCCGGCCACCCGCCCTCGATGAAGCCCACGCCGAAGTCGTCCAGGTGCCGTGCGATGGCCAGCTTGTCCGCGACGGTGAGGTTGATGCCCTCACGCTGCGCGCCGTCGCGCAGGGTGGTGTCGAAGACGTGGAACGAATCGTCGAGTTCGCTGGTACTGCTCATGGTGTCAAGGCTCCTGTGTCGGATCTCGGTCGATACCGGAATGACCGGCTCCGCCGTCCCCACATGGTCCCTCGCGCTCTCGCCACCGGCCGAGGGTGGGCCAGAAAAGCGAAAAACCCCTCGCGGGTGCGAGAGGTCTGCGCGCGGGTCGAGACGACGGTGTCCACCCGTACCTGGTCGTACGTGGTGGTCACTGCGGACCGGCGCGCCTGCTGCCAATAATCGTGGCGAACGAGAGCACGGAGGCAGTCTGGCACAGACCTCCCCCGTGCTCACCCTCCGTCTCAGGATGCGAGCACTGCGCTGATCACCGAGCACCCACGCTGATCACCACCGACCACCGCCGGTGCCGCGGGGCATCCGCGTAGGGGGCTGCCGTCCAGGCAGCCCCCTACCGCGGCCGTGGTGGGCTCAGCCCAGGTTGTGCATCCAGCCGTGCTCGTCCTCGGTGACCCCGCGCTGGATGTCGAGGAGCGCGTCGCGGAGCTTCATCGTGACCTCGCCGGGGCCGCCGTCGCCCTGCCGCCACTCGCCTGCGTTGCTCTTCACCGTGCCGACGGGGGTGATGACGGCGGCGGTGCCGCAGGCGAAGACCTCGGTGAGGCTGCCGTTCTCGGCGTCGCGCTTCCACTGCTCACTGGAGACGCGGGCCTCCTCGGACGCGTAACCGAGGTCACGGGCGACCGAGAGGAGCGAGTCGCGGGTGACGCCCTCCAGGATGGAGCCGCTGAGGGTGGGCGTGACGATCCGGTCTCCGTACACGAAGTACAGGTTCATGCCGCCCAGTTCCTCGACCCACTTGTGCTCGACGGCGTCGAGGTAGCAGACCTGGTCGCAGCCCTTCGCGGCCGCCTCGGCCTGAGCCAGCAGGGACGCGGCGTAGTTGCCGCCGGTCTTGGCCTCGCCCACGCCACCGGGGACGGCGCGCACCCGGTCCTCGGAGAGCCAGATGGAGACGGGCTGCACACCGCCGGGGAAGTAGGCGCCGGCGGGCGACGCGATGACCAGGAAGAGGTACTCGTTCGCGGGCCGCACGCCCAGACCGACCTCGGTGGAGATCATGAACGGGCGCAGGTAGAGCGACTCCTCGCCGCCGTGCGCCGGCACCCATGCCGCGTCCTGCCGGATGAGCGCGTCGCAGGCCTCGACGAAGGTCTCGACGGGCAGCTCCGGCATGGCCATGCGGCGGGCGGACGCCTGGAAGCGCAGGGCGTTGCGGTCCGGGCGGAACGTGGCGACGGAGCCGTCGGGCTGCCGGTAGGCCTTCAGGCCCTCGAAGATCTCCTGCCCGTAGTGCAGGACGCTCGTCGCGGGGTCGAGGGAGAGCGGGCCGTACGGCGTGAGCTGGCCGTCGTGCCAGCCACGGCCCTCCGTCCACTTGATGGTCACCATGTGGTCGGTGAAGTGGCGGCCGAATCCGGGGCCGGCCAGGATCTCCTCGCGGTCCGCTTCGGACAGCGGGTTCGCGGAGGGCTTGAGCTCGATCGTGGGCGTCGTCATGAGTGGTCTGTCCTTCACCGGTTGTGTGTGACGGGCCGCGCTCACGCCTGTACTGCCAGTGGCCAGTGCCAGGGGGTGTCTTGAACCCCTAGGACGTCCGAGCATTCCCTCATTCCGCGGCTCCGCGTTCGATTATCGCGCGGGATGAGCCGAATGGGGGCACCACCCCATGCCATGCAGGCCAGGAGGGGTGAAACGGTGTGATTGCGGGCCCAGGGATTGATGGTGGCACCCGGCGAGGCATACGAAAAGCCGCCGGGTGCGAAAAGCGACCCGGCGGCTTGGGTGGTACCGGCGGGTCAGCCGGATACTCGGCCGGCGAGCGCGTCGCCGATCTCCTCGGTCGTACGGGTCGTGGTGCCGCGCTCCGCGAGGTCGGCGGAGACGGCGTCCTCGATGCGGACGGCCTCGGTCTCGTAGCCGAGGTGCCGCAGCAGGAGGGCGACGGACAGGACGGTGGCGCTGGGGTCGGCCTTGCCCTGGCCCGCGATGTCCGGGGCCGAGCCGTGCACCGGCTCGAACATGGACGGGAACTCGCCGCTCGGGTTGATGTTGCCGGAGGCGGCGACGCCGATGCCGCCGGAGACGGCCGCGGCGAGGTCGGTGATGATGTCGCCGAAGAGGTTGTCGGTGACGATCACGTCGAAGCGGGCGGGGTCCGTGACGAGGTAGATCGTCGCGGCGTCCACGTGGATGTAGTCCGTGGTGACCTCGGGGAACTCCTCGGCCACCCTGTTGAAGACGTTCGTCCACAGGTGACCCGCGAAGGTGAGCACGTTGTTCTTGTGGACCAGCGTGAGCTTCTTGCGGGGGCGGGCCTGGGCGCGGGCGAAGGCGTCACGCACGACGCGCTCGACACCGAAGGCCGTGTTCACGGAGACCTCGGTGGCGACCTCGTGCTCGGTGCCCTTGCGGATCGTGCCGCCGTTGCCGGTGTACGGGCCCTCGGTGCCCTCGCGGACGACGACGAAGTCGATCTCCGGCTGGCCCGCGAGCGGGGTGGCGACTCCCGGGAGGAGCTTCGACGGACGCAGGTTGACGTGGTGGTCGAAGGCGAAGCGGAGCTTGAGCAGGAAGCCGCGCTCCAGGACACCGGACGGCACCGAGGGGTCACCGATCGCGCCGAGCAGGATGGCGTCGTGCGGCTTCAGGGCGTCCAGGTCGGCGTCGGTGAGGGTCTCACCGGTGGCGTGGTAACGCCGGGCGCCGAAGTCGAACTCCTTGGTCTCCAGCTTCACGTCCTGCGGAAGGACGGCCGAGAGGACCTTCAGGCCTTGGGCCACCACTTCCTGGCCGATGCCGTCACCGGGGATCACTGCGAGATCGATGCTGCGAGACATGTCGGCACCCTACTCCCCGTCCCACGGGATGACATGGGGCGTCCGCGATACGGACATGACCGAGAAGCCGCACGACGAGGCGCGACCCTTCGTCGACCCGAGCCGTCAACCGCCGTTCACCTGTACGTATGGCGGTTGTTGGTACTTGATGGGAAGTTCACCGGCATGACTGCGCCTCCCATGGGGACACCCCCCGGACCTCCCGTTCCCGACGTCGGCATCCCGCCGCAGCTCGCACGCCGGATGAGCATGGCGGAGCAGTACGAGTACCTGCGCACGAAGTTCTCCCGCCGCCGCGCCCTGGTGAGCGCGGGTGCGGTCGCCGGCGGACTCCTCACCGGCTGCTCGGGCTCCGGCTCGGGCTCCGGTACGGACACGGCGAGCCGGTCCTCCTCGCCCCTGTCCTCCGGCTCCACAGCGACCGAGCGGGTGGACGGCGCGGTCGTCGTCCCCTTCGGCCGTCATCTCGCCTTCGGCGCGGACCCGAAGACCCGGATGCGGATCTCCTGGCAGGTGCCTCTCCCGGTCAGAAAGCCGTATGTGCGGGTGGGGCTCAAGCCCTGGGACCTGAGCCGGAAGATCGACGCCGAGGTCCGCGACCTGCACACCCCCGGGCTCGACGGTGTGCGGCTCGCCCTCGACCAGTACTACCTGCACGCGGCGCTCGACGGGCTGCGCCCCGGCACGACGTACTACTACGGCGTCGGCCACGAGGGGTTCGACCCGGCGTCCAAGGCACGGCACTCCACGGTCGGCTCGTTCACGACAGCGCCCGCCCGCGCGGAGAAGTTCGTGTTCACGGCGTTCGGCGACCAGGGCGTCACCCCCGACGCGCTCGCCAACGACAAGCTGATCCTGGGCCGGGAACCCGCCTTCCACCTGCACGCGGGCGACATCTGCTACGCGGACGTGACCGGCCACGGCAAGGAGTCGGACATCTACGACCCCACCGCCTGGGACCTGTTCCTCAAGCAGACGGAGACGGTGGCGAAGACCGTTCCGTGGATGGTGACGACCGGCAACCACGACATGGAGGCGTGGTACTCACCGAACGGGTACGGCGGGCAGTCGGCGCGCTTCTCGCTCCCGGACAACGGCTTCGACGCGAAGAACGCCCCGGGCGTCTACTCGTTCACGTACGGCAACGTCGCGATCGTGGCCCTGGACGCGAACGACGTGTCGTACGAGATCCCCGCCAACAAGGGCTACACCGACGGCCGGCAGACAGCCTGGCTCGACGAGCGGCTCGGGGAACTGCGCAAGGACGAGGGGGTCGACTTCGTCGTGGTCTTCTTCCACCACTGCGCCTACTCGACGTCGACGCACGCCTCGGACGGCGGTGTACGGGCCGCGTGGCTGCCGCTGTTCACCAAGCACCAGGTGGACCTGGTGATCAACGGCCACAACCACGTGTACGAGCGGACCGACGCCATCAAGAACGGCGAGGTGGGCAGGCCGGTGCCGATCGGCGCGTCGACCGACCCGACACGGGACGGGATCGTGTACGTCACGGCCGGCGGCGCGGGCAAGAGCCTGTACAGCTTCCCCTCAGGAGTGAAGGACAGCTACGAGGGGAAGGTCGCCGACCGCGAGTCCGTGGAGACCTACCACTGGACCAGGTCGCGGAACCAGAACCCCGACACCGTGGAGTGGTCGCGGGTGCGGTACACCGGCTACTCCTTCCTCTCCGTGGAGGCGGAGGCGGGCCCGGCTCCGCGGCTCAAGGTGTCGGCGCTCGCCGAGAGCGGCAGGCGCATCGACCATTTCGAGGTGCGGCGCGGAGCGTGAGGCGCCGTGAGCTCAGTGACCCGTGGAGCCGCCGTTGTCCCGGCGGTCGAGGGCGCGCTGGAGCGCCGCGGCGGCGTTCTTGCGGTCGGACTCGCTCGTACGGGAGACGCGACGGACTCGGCGGACGGTCGTCTCGGCCATGATGAATCGACTCCTTGCCTCCGGCAGCGACCGCCGGAAGTGCGGTGAGGAACTACGAGACGCCGGGTGGGGCGGGGAACGGTGCCGCAGGGGTTGCCTGCAAGGGGCTCCGGCTCACGACCGCCATTCGCTGGGTCGAGCGAAAACGTTCGGCTCCTACCAAGCTAAGCGAGGACCGGGATTCTGTCCCCCAATTACTCGGACTTCCTACTATCTGAGACGGCGCCGCCTTTCAGGGGCGCGGGGAACTGCGCGACCAGCCGCGGCCGGCCCGCACACGAAAGACACGCGACCCGCCGGAGGCGCACGCACGCCGCCCCCGGCCCGGAGGGGTGCTTCCGGGGCGGGGGCGGTTCGGTGGGACGCCGGCCCGGGTGCGGGGACGTCCGGTCCAGGTGGGGGCAGGTCTCAGCCCATGTGCGGGTACGGGTAGTCGGTCGGCGGGACCAGCGTCTCCTTGATGGCGCGGGTCAGCGTCCAGCGCATCAGGTTCTGCGGGGCGCCCGCCTTGTCGTTCGTACCGGACGCACGGCCACCGCCGAAGGGCTGCTGGCCGACGACGGCACCGGTCGACTTGTCGTTGATGTAGAAGTTGCCCGCGGCGTAGCGGAGCTTGTCCATCGTGTACGCGGCGGCGGCACGGTCGTTCGCGATGACCGCGCCGGTGAGCGCGTAGTCCGACACCGACTCCATCTGCGTCAGCATCGCGTCGTACGCGTCGGGGGCGCTGTCGTCGTACACGTGCACGGCGAGGAACGGGCCGAAGTACTCCGTCGTGAAGACCTCGTTGGCCGGGTCGGAGCACTCGACGACGGTCGGGCGCACGAAGTAGCCCACCGAGTCGTCGTACGTGCCGCCCGCGACGATCGTGCAGCTCGGGTCCGCGGCGGCCCGGTCGATCGCGGCCTTGTTCTTGGCGAAGGCCCGCTCGTCGATGACGGCGCCGACGAAGTTCGACAGGTCGGTGACGTCGCCCATCGTGATGCCGTCGACCTCGGCCGCGAACTCCTCCTTGAAGCCGGAGTTCCAGATGGAGGCCGGCACGTACGCGCGCGAGGAGGCGCTGCACTTCTGGCCCTGGTACTCGAAGGAACCGCGGGTCAGGGCGGTCTTCAGGACGGCACGGTCGGCGCTCGGGTGCGCCACGACGAAGTCCTTGCCGCCGGTCTCGCCGACCATGCGCGGGTACGTGCGGTACTTCTCGATGTTGTTGCCGACCGTCTTCCACAGGTACTGGAAGGTCTTGGTCGAGCCGGTGAAGTGGACGCCGGCGAGGTCGCGGTGTGCCAGGGCGACCTCGGACACCTCGATGCCGTCGCCGGTGACGAGGTTGATGACGCCCTTGGGCAGACCCGCCTCCTCCAGGAGCCGCATGAGCAGCACGGCGGCGTGGGTCTGCGTCGGGGACGGCTTCCAGACGACGACGTTGCCCATGAGGGCCGGGGCGGTGGGCAGGTTGCCCGCGATGGCCGAGAAGTTGAACGGCGTGATCGCGTAGACGAAGCCTTCGAGCGGGCGGTGGTCGAGACGGTTCCAGACGCCGGGCGAGTTCGCCGGCGGCTGCTCGGCGAGCAGGTCACGGGCGTAGCTGACGTTGAAGCGCCAGAAGTCGACGAGCTCGCAGGGACAGTCGATCTCGGCCTGCTGGGCGGTCTTGGACTGGCCGAGCATGGTGGAGGCGGCGAGGGTCTCGCGCCACGGTCCCGACAGCAGCTCGGCGGCGCGCAGGATGATCGCGGCCCGGTCGTCGAAGGACATCGCGCGCCAGGCGGGTGCGGCGGCGAGCGCCGCGTCGATCGCGTCCTGAGCGTCCTGCTGAGTGGCGTTGCGCAGGGTGCCGAGGACGGCCTTGTGGTTGTGCGGCTGCACCACCTGGAACGGCTCGCCGCCGCCCATGCGCTTCTCGCCGCCGATGGTCATCGGCAGGTCGACCGGGTTCTCGGCCAGCTCCTTGAGCTTGGCCTCCAGACGGGCGCGCTCGGGCGAGCCCGGGGCATAGCCGTGCACCGGCTCGTTGACGGGGGTGGGGACCTGGGTCACGGCGTCCATGGGATCCGTACTCCTTAATGAGCGGGTGTGTCGGGCCGGCGCCCGCGTCGACGGCCGGCTTCTCGGTGCTGCCCGGTTTCCGGTGGGGGCTCAGTCCTTGGTGAGGACCGAGCGGGCGAAGAAGAGGAGGTTGGCCGGCTTCTCCGCGAGGCGGCGCATGAAGTAGCCGTACCAGTCGGTGCCGTAGGCGGTGTAGACCCGCATGCGGTGGCCTTCGGCGGCGAGCCGCAGGTGCTCGTCGCTCCTGATCCCGTACAGCATCTGGAACTCGTACTCGGCCGGCTTGCGCCCGGCGCGCCGCCCCAGTTCCTGCGCGATCGAGATGAGGCGCGGGTCGTGGGACCCGACCATCGGATACCCGTCGCCCTCCATCAGGATGCGCAGGACCCGGACGTACGCCTTGTCGGTCTCCGGCTTGCGCTGGTACGCGACCTCGGCGGGCTCCTTGTACGCGCCCTTCACGAGCCGTACGCGGCTGCCGTTCGCGGCGAGCCGGCGGGCGTCGGCCTCGGTGCGGTAGAGGTAGGCCTGGATGACGCAGCCGGTCTCCGGGAAGTCCTCCCGCAGCTCCTCGTGGATGGCGAACATCGAGTCGAGGGTGGTGTGGTCCTCGGCGTCGAGCGTGACGGTCGTGCCGATGGCGGCGGCGGCCTCGACGACGGGGCGGACGTTGGCGAGGGCGAGCTCGTGCCCGCCGTCCAGCGCCTGGCCGAACATGGACAGCTTCACCGACATCTCGGCGCGGGTCCCGAGGTCCAGCTCCTTGAGGCGGCCGACGAGCTCCAGGTAGGCGTCACGGGCGGCGGCGGCCTGTTCGGGGGTGGTGATGTCCTCGCCGACCACGTCCATGGTGAGCTCCAGGCCCCGGTCCGTGAGGTCCTGGATGATCGGCACGACCTGGTCGACGCTCTCACCGGGGATGAAGCGGTCGACGACCTGCTTGGTCACCGGGGCCGCCGAGACGAGACGGCGAATCCGGTCGCTGCGCGAGGCGGCGAGAATCACGGGACCCAGCACAGGGCACCTCCACAACGAGGCCAGTAGACGGAGAACCACCGTGAAATCTAAGGATCGCGCCGATCCCCGGCCATCGACAGCTGTCAGGCATCCGCGCCCTGGATCTCAGACAGATGTATGAAGCCGGTGGGAAATGAGGGAGAATGCCCGGGTGACGTCGGAACACGCGGGTGACTACCAGGAACTGGTCGACGAGATCTCGGAGCTTCTCGGCGCCCCCGCGACCCTGGAGAACCGCGATTTCGAGCTGATCGCCTTCGGCGCGTACGACAGCGAGGGCGACCTCGACGCCTCCGCGCTGGACCCGGTGCGCGCCCGCTCCATCCTCACGCGGCGCTCCACGGCGGCGGTCCGCACCTGGTTCGAGAACTTCGGCATCGCGCGGGCGACCGGCCCTGTCCGTATCCCGCCGACCCCGGAGGCGGGCGTCAACCGGGGCCGCGTCTGCCTCCCGGTACGCCATCGGGGTGTCGCCCTCGGCTATGTGTGGCTCCTGGCCGACGAGCCGGGGCCCACCGAGCGGCAGCTCGCGGCGGCCATGGAGGTGACGCCGCGCATCGGCGCCCTGCTCGCGGACGAGGCCCAGGCGGGCGCGGACCTGAGCCGCGAACTGCGCGCCGTCCTCACCGCCGGGAGCGGCTGGCAGTACGAGATGGCGGTCACCGAACTGCGTACGGCCCTGGGGCCCCGCGGCGAGGGCCTGCTCGCGTTGGTCTGCGTGGCCCCCTGGCCGTCGGCCGACCCCGACGACGCCCCTTCGGTCCGCACCATCCCGGGCGCCACCGCCCTGTGCGCCCTCCCTCGGTCCGCCGCCGACCACAGCCTGGCCCTGCTGGTCCGCCTGCGCTCCCCGGAGGTCCTCACTCCGGCGACAACCGCGGCGGCACGCCTGCTGGAGAGGGCCGCGGAGAGGTCCGATGAGGTGCCCGAGCCGCGCCCCGGCCCGGCCGCCGCCGGGATCGCCGCGCCCCGCACCGGCCTCACCGACCTCGCCACCGCCTGGCGGGAGGCCTCGGCCGCCGCCCGCGCGGCACTGGCCGAGCCCCGGCTGGGCCCGGTCGCGCACTGGGCGTCGATCGGCCCGTACCGCCTGCTGACGACGATGCCCCCGACCGCCGCCCAGGACCCGGCCGTACGCCCTCTGCTCGCCCCCGCCCACCGCGAACTGGTCCGCACCGCCGAGGTGTTCCTGGACTGCGCGGGCCAGGCCGGCCGCACCGCCGCCGCGCTGGGCATCCACCGCCAGACCCTCTACTACCGCCTGTCCCGCGTCGAACAACTCACGGGCCTGGACCTGGACGACGGGGAGGACAGGCTGCTGCTGCACATGGCGATCAAGGCGCGGCGTATCTAAGGGCTGTCCCGTAATCCCCGGTGGATCAGTGCCGTGGCAAGCGGTGTTCGCCCTGTTGGCAGGTGATGGGTCGTCAAGACAGACTGCCCGGCATGGAGTTGATCGCGCGGGGGCGGGACGCCGATGTGTTCGCCCTGGACGAGTCCAGGGTGCTGCGACGGTATCGGCGCAAGGGGCGGCCGACCGAGCTGGAAGCGCGCTTGATGACTCACCTGGCTGCCTGCGGGTTCCCGGTGCCGAAGGTGTACGAGGTCACCGATACCGACATGGTTCTTGAGCGGCTGACCGGACCGACGATGCTGGAGGGGTTGGCGCGGCGCCCGTGGCGGGTGCGTGACCTCGGTCGCATGCTCGGCGGCCTCCACGATCGGCTCCATGGGCTGCCGGCACCGACATGGCTGCCCAAGCGGTTCGGCACCGCGGGTGACGACCGGGTGCTGCACCTGGACTTTCATCCGGGCAACGTCATCCTGACCGGGCGCGGCCCCGTCGTGATCGACTGGCCCAATGCCGGCGCCGGTGATCCCGCTGCCGATGTGGCGATGACCATGGTGACCGTCGGCAGCGCCGATGTCCCCGGGCTCACCGCACGTCTGGGGCGGGGCCAGTTCCTGCGAGCTGTCCGGGGCGGCTGCGGGACCGATCCCACCCCGCGGGTCCAGGAGGCGGTCGACGCCAAGCTGGCCGATCCGAACCTCACCGCCACGGAGGCGGCGTGGCTGCGGAAGCATGCTGCTGCCGCTGCCGGTCACTGAAACAGGGCCTGGCCGAGCCCGCCGACTTCCACCACGTGCGGACACGTGCGGAGTCCCGTGTTTCCCCAGGATCTCGCGTTCACGAAGCCGCGGTCCCCGCAGCCTGTCCGGAAGCCGGGTCGACCGCGCTCGCGGCCGTCTCTCCGTCCAGCTCCCAGCCCTTCGCGTACGCCGCGGCGAAGGCCTCCTCGCCCAGCGCGGCCCGGCCCCGGCGGGTGAGGTCGCGCACCTGCCGGTCGGTGCGGTCGTGCGCGCCGCGCAGCCGGGAGGCGGCGCCGAGCAGGACGGCCGACTCGGGGTGCCGCCCGTGCGCCTCGGCGAGCGCGGCCGCGTCCACCGCCACCCGCGACAGGATCGGCAGGTCCCGCGTCTTCAGCGCCGCCGCGTACGCCGCCGCCAGCGCCTTCTCCGCGCCGGCCAGGTCGCCCGTCTCCAGGCGGAGCGAGGTCCGTGCGCTGCCGACGAGCGTCCGCGTGTGGTCGCCGGGGAACGGCGTGTCGCCGCGCAGGCCCCGGTCGGCCGCGTCGAGCAGTTCCCGCGCCCGGTCCAGGTCGCCGAGGCGCACCCGGAAGACGGCCTCCCACGCGTCGACCAGGAACAGCATCTCCGGCGAGTTCGCGCGCAGCGCCCGCTCCCTGGCCGAGTCGATCATCGCGACCACCAGGTCGGTGTCGCCGCGCCGCAGGTACAGGTCGATCCAGCGCAGGTCCCTGAACACCTCGTCGCCCAGGCTGAGCGCGCCGAACTCGCCCGCCAGCGACCTGGCCTCGCGCAGGTCGGCCAGCGCACCGTCGAGGTCGTCGTCGTAACTGCGCAGCTGGGCGCGCATCGCGAGCACGTCGGCCTGGCCCCAGCGGTCACCGGCCTGCCGGAAACGGGCCAGGGCCGCCGCCACGTCGGTACGCACCTTGTCGAGTTCGCCCGCGTTCTCGGCGAGCTGGGCGCGGAACATGTGGGCCAGCCCGGACCGCCACACGTCGCCGCCGCCGTCATCACCGCCGATGCCGCCGATGCCGCCGATGCCGCCGACGAGGTGCTCGGTGATCGCGGGTGTGGTCGTCTCTCCGTACAGGAACGCGAGCGGGAGCGCGGTGAGCGTGCCGTAAGGGCCGGGCAGCTCCGGGTACGCGAGCAGCCGGTCGACCAGTTCGCGTACCCCGGCCCGGTCGGCCGCGGCCTCCTCCGCGGTCGCCCCCGGCCGGACGTCGACCCGGTTGAGCAGGTGGAACGCGCGGACGCAGTCGCGCTCGGGCGTCGGCGTCGGCTCGCCGCCGGGCACCGCCAGTGCCTCGCCCAGCCAGTAGGCCGCGTCGGTGTGCCGGCCGAGCAGCTGCCAGTACCAGGTGAGGTTCAGGGCAAGAGCGACCGCGCCGGGGGCGTCGCCCGTGTCGCACCGTCGGCGCAGGGCGGCCAGCGCGTTGTCGTACTCGGCGCCGATGACGCGTACGGCCGCCAGCTGGCCGGGCCCGCGCAGCCGCGGATCGTACCGGGCCATCAGCTCGGCGAAGTGGCCGGCGGCCAGGTCGCGGACGGTGCCGAGGCCGCCCGTACCGGCCAGGCGCTCGGTGCCGTACTCGCGCAGCGTCTCCAGCATGCGGTAGCGGCCCGGGGCGGGCGCGAGCTGCAGCAGCGACCGGTCGACCAGCCCGGCGAGCAGCTCGGGAATCTCGGCGGCCGACACCGCGGTACCGGCGCAGACCGCGGTGGCCGAGGCCGGCGTGACGCCGCCGGGCAGGACCGCGACGCGTTCGGCGACCGTACGCTCGGGCTCGCTCAGCAGGTCCCAGCTCCAGGCGATGACCGCGCGCAGCGTGCGGTGCCGGGGCAGCGCGGTGCGGCTGCCGGTGGTGAGCAGCCGGAACCGGTCGGAGAGCCCGTCGGCGAGTTCGGGCAGTGACAGCGTCCGCAGCCGGGCCGCGGCCAGTTCGAGGGCCAGCGGCATCCCGTCCAGGCCGCGGACCACCTGCCGGATGCCGGGCAGTGTCGTCGCGTCGACCTCGAAGCCGGGGCGCACGGCCGCGGCCCGCTCGGTGAACAGGCGTACCGACGCCGCCCGCCGGGCCTCCTCGACGCCGTCGTCCGGGCCGGGCAGCGCGAGCGGGCCGAGCGGTACGAGCGCCTCGCCGTCGACCGCGAGGGGTTCGCGGCTGGTGGCGAGCACGCGCAGCCCGGGGCAACGGGACAGCAGCGCCGCGACCAGGTGGGCCACGGCGTCGATCAGGTGCTCGCAGTTGTCGACAAGGAGCAGGCTCTCCCGGCCGCCGAGCCGGTCGACGAGTACGTCCGCCTCGTTCGGCTCGTGCGGCTCGTGCGGCTCGTTCGGCTCGTTCGGCTCGGCGCCCTCGGCGCCCTCGGCGCGCATCCTGGCCTCGGACATCGCACCGCCCCGCAGCCCGATCCCGGCAAGGAGGGCCGCACCGACCTTGGTCGGCTCGGTGACCGAGGCCAGGTCGATCAGCCAGGCGCCGTCGCGGTACTCGTGGCGGTGGCGGCGGGCGGCCTCGACGGCGAGCCGGGTCTTGCCTGCGCCGCCGGGACCGAGCACGGTGACCAGGCGTCCGGCGGCGAGCAGCGTGTCGATCCTGGCGAGGTCGTCGTCGCGTCCGATGAAGCTGGTCAGCGGCGTGGGCAGGTTGCTCGGCCCGGTCCGCGCGGCGTCGGCGGCCGGGGCGGGCCGTTCGGCGCGCAGCAGGCGCAGGTGGCGTTCGCGCAGGGCGGTGCCCGGGTCGGTACCGAGGGTGTCGGCCAGGGTTTCGCGGACCCGCTCGTACCGGGCCAGCGCCTCGGCCTGGCGGCCCTGGGCGGCGAGGCCGTCCATGAGCAGCGCGGCCGCCCGCTCGTGGACGGGGTGCTCGGCGAGCAGGGCGGTCAGGCGGGTCGCGGCCGTGTCGGCGCGGCCCAGCGTCAGTTCGGCTTCGGCGAGATCGGCGACGGCCTCGACCGAGGCGTGGGCCAGCCGGGCCGCCGCGGCGGGCGCCACCGCGGCGACGACCGTGGGCTCGGCGCCGGGACGATCGCCCCACAGCGCCACGGCCTCACCGAGTACGGCCGCGGCGGCCTGCGGATCGCCGGCGCGCAGGCGATCCCGGCCGGCGGCGGCGAGCTGCTCGAACCGCAGCGCGTCCACGTCGGCGGCGTCCACGGCCAGCCGATAGCCGCCCGCGGCCTGCGTGACCTCCCCGGCCGAGCCGAGGGTCCGGCGCAGCCGCGAGACGAGGGCTTGCAGCGCGTGGGCGGGACCGGCCGGCGGATCCTCGGCCCAGATCGCGTCGACCAGGACGCCCTGCGCGACCGCACGCCCACCGGCGAGCGCCAGCCGTACGACCAGACCCTGCAACCGCGCACCCGGAACGGGCAGGTCGGCGCCACCGTCGGACAAACCACCGGTCACACCACCGGACACGGACGCCTCGAAGGCGCCGAGCAGCGTGATACGAAGCCGCGCGTCCCGGTCCATCGGCCCATCTTCGCGCGCCGCCCCGTCCATCCGCTCATCTTCGCGCGCCGCCCTTCAACTCCCCAAACCACGGCGGTGCCGGCCCTCTCTCCACGAGACGCTCCACGAGGCCCTCCGCGACATCCTCCGTGAGGCCGTCGACCGCTGTGAGTGCCGCGTGTGCCGCTGTCAGCGCCGTGTGTGCTCCGTGTGAGCGGGCCGCGTCAGTCTTCGGGTGCTGCATCCGAGAGGGGCCTGCCGGAATTCACCGGGCAGCCTCCGTCCCGAAGGAGCCACCACCATGACCGACGAGTTCATATCCACCACCACCAGCAGCAGCACCGGCACCCGCCGCACTGGGCGCCTCATCGACCCGAGCGCCGCGGACGACGGCTGGGTGCGGACCTGGGCCGCCTCGCCCCAGGCTCCCGAGGCGTCGACCGTCGCGGTCGAGCCCTTCGCCGACGCGACGCTGCGGCAGGTGGTGCGCGTCAGTGGTGGCGGACGTCGGATACGTATCCGCTTCACCAACGAGTACGGGACCGCACCCCTCGTCATCGGCGCCGCGCAGGTGGGTCTCGCGGCGCCCGGCGGCGGGGTCCGGCCGGGGAGCGAGCGTGTGCTGACCTTCGGCGGCAGCCCGACCGCCGCCGTCCCGGCGGGCGCGCCGATCCTCAGCGATCCGGTGGACCTGACCCTGCCCGCCCTCTCCAGGCTGACCGTCAGTCTCTACCTGCCGGGACATGTGGAGAGCTGCACCTGCCACGGCACGGACGTGCAGACCGGCTGGCAGATCCCGGGCGACGCCGTGGCCGCGTCCTCGCTGCCCGCCGGTGCGGAGCCCCTGCCGGCGCGGGCCCTGATCTCGGCGGTGGAGGTGCTCCCCGACACCCCGGACACCGCCACCGCCACGGCTACGGCCAACGCCACGGCCATCGTCGCGCTCGGTGACTCCCTCACCGACGGCGTCGGCTCGACTCCGGACGCCGACCGCCGCTGGCCGGACGTCCTGGCCGAGCGTCTTGCCGAGCACGGCGGACCCGCGGTCCACGTCTCCAACCAGGGCATCGGCGGCAACCGGCTGCTGAAGGACGGCTTCGGCGTCTCGGCACTGGCCCGCTTCGACCGCGACGTCCTCGCGACGCCGGGCCTCGGACACGTGGTGGTGTTCGAAGGCATGAACGACATCGCGCTCTCGTTCGCCCCGCGTGACGCCGACGGGCCCATGGCTGAGTTCTTCGAGGCCTTCGCCGGTACGCCGGTGACGACGGACGACATCATCGCGGGCTACCGCCAGTTGATCGCACGGGCCCACGGACGCGGGGCGAGGATTTACGCCGCCACGCTCACGCCGTACGAGGGCTCGGACGCCTTCTCGTCGGAGGGCGAGAACGCTCGCCGGACGGTCAACGCCTGGATCCGCACCAGCGGCGCATTCGACGCGGTGCTGGACTTCGACGCCGTGTGGCGCGACCCGGACCACCCCGGCCGGATCAAGGACGGCTTCCACGAGGGCGACCACATCCACGGCAACGACGCGGGCTACACGGCTCTGGCGGACTCCGTGGACCTGTCGCTCTTCAAGTGACCGCCCAGTCAAGAACCTTCGGAGAGAGAAGTTCTCATGCATGACGTAGTGATCGTGGGTGCCGGCCCGGTCGGTCTGTTCCTGGCCTGCGAGCTCGGCCTCGCCGGCTGCTCGGTCCTGGTGCTCGAACGGGAGCCGGAACTCCGCTCCTCCTGGAAGGCGGACCCGCTCGGGATGCGGGGCCTGTCCGCCGCGTCGGTCGAGGCGTTCTACCGCCGCGGGATGCTGCGCCCGCTGCTGACGGCGTCGGGCATCCACGCCGATCCCGACCCGGACCCCGACGCGGACGAGCCGTCACCCCCTCGCGGCGTGGGCCACTTCGCCGGCATGATGCTCGACCCGGCCGATGTCGACGTCACCGCCCTGCCGTTCCGGCTCGCCGGCCCGGCGGCAGAGGGCGTGATGACAAGCCTCGAAGCGGTCGAGTCGGTGCTGTCCGAGCGGGCGGCCGAACTCGGCGTGGAGGTCAGGCGCGGCGTCACGGTCTCAGCCGTCGAGCAGAACAAGGACAGCGTGGTCGCGCGAGCCGACGGGCACAAGCACGCGTACGAGCACGCGTACGCGGCCCGCTGGCTCGTCGGCTGCGACGGCGGACGCAGCACGGTGCGGGGGCTCACGGACTTCGTCTTCGTCGGCACCGAACCGCAGTTCACCGGCTACACCGTGCTCGCCACCATCGCCGACCCCGAGAAGCTGGGCCCCGGCTTCAACCTGACACCGACCGGCATGTACCTCCAGATGCGCGCGAAAGGGCACATCGGCATGCTGGACTGCGACGGCGGGGCTTTCGACCGCTCGCAACGGCCGACGCGCGAACATCTCCAGGCGGTCCTGCGCCGCGTGTCCGGCACCGACGTGACTCTGAACGACGTCCATCTCGCGTCGAGCTTCACCGACCGGGCGATGCAGACGACGACCTACCGGCAGGGGCGCGTCCTGCTCGCCGGGGACGCCGCGCACATCCACTCCCCCCTCGGAGCGCAGGGGCTCAACCTCGGCCTCGGCGACGCCATGAACCTGGGCTGGAAGCTCGCGGCCACCGTGCACGGGTACGCGCCGGACGGGCTCCTCGACACCTACACCCGCGAGCGCCATCCCATCGGTGCCCGGGCGCTCGACTGGACGCGCGCCCAGTCCGCGGCCATGCGGCCCGACCCCCATGCGCAGGCGCTCCAGGGAGTGGTCCGCGACCTGCTCGGGACCCGGGACGGGACGACGTACGTGTTCAAGCAGACGTCGGGGTCGTCGAACCGCTACGACCTCGGCGGCGAGCACCCGTTGGCCGGCCGCAACGCCCCGGACCTCCGTCTTGAGAACGGCACGCGCCTCGGCGACCTGATGGGGGACGGCCGAGGTGTCGCGCTCGACCTCACCGTCGACCGGTCCCTGCACGAATCAGCGATGCGCTGGGAGAACCGGGTACGGTACGTGGCCGGTCCGGCGAGGAACGACCTCGGACTGGGCGCCGTGCTCGTACGGCCTGACGGCACGGTCGCCTGGGCGGGTGATCGCACCCCTGACCGTGACGCGTTCGAGCAGGCCGCCGGCCGTTGGTTCGGGCACCCGAAGAACTGAACCGGCCGCCCCGTCCCCCCGGCTACTCCGACTCCCCCGCCGCGGCCTCGGGCGCTGTCCCGCCCGCCGCCTCGATGATCCGCCGCAGCCCTTCGGTGAGTTCGTCGGCCTCGGTGGCGGTCTCGGGGTCGAAGGTCCACTGCGCGATGAGCCCCATCATCAGGGTCAGGTAGAACTTGCCCAGAGTGTCGACGTCCCCCTCCGGGACGTCTTCCTCCCGGCCGCCCATCAGCATCGGGATGATGCCGCGCGCCGCTTCGCGCTGGGCCGTCGCCAGGTGGGCGCGCACCCCGGGCAGCTTGTCGCCCATGGCCACGATCTCCATGCTGAGGTGCCAGGGCGAACCGGCTGTGCCCATGGTCCCGATGACGTTCTTCCAGACCTCGTGGAACCGCTCCAGCGAGCCCGGCGCCGTGCCGGTCGCGATCCCGCCCCCCGCGTCGAAGTCCTCGGAGACCCCCTCGACGATGGAGACGTACGCCTCCGCGAGCAGCGCGTCCTTCGACCCGTAGTGGTAGCCGATCGACGCCAGGTTCGTCCCCGACTCCTTGACGATGTCGCGCGCGGTCGTCCGCGCGAAGCCCTTGTCCAGCAGACAGCGCCTGGCGCCTACGAGCAGATCCTCACGGTGTCCCATGCGGGTCAGCGTACCTCCGCGACAGACAACTGTCCCAGACGCACGTATTACACAACCGTCCTAGACAAGCGTTTAACACACCCGTACAGTCCGGCACATGAAGAACCCGCCGAACCCGCCGAAGCTGCCGAGCCCGCCGACCCCCGACCCCGTCCGCAGGGCCGGCCGCCGTGAATGGACCGCCTTCGGCGTCCTGATGCTGCCGCTGCTGCTGGTCTCGATGGACGTCTCGGTCCTCTACTTCGCGATCCCGCAGATCAGCGCGGACCTGGAGCCGAGCGGCACCCAGCAGCTGTGGATCTTCGACATGTACGCGTTCGTGCTCGCCGGGCTGCTGATGACGATGGGCTCGCTCGGCGACCGCATAGGGCGCCGCAAGCTCCTCCTGGCCGGCGCCGCCGCCTTCGGCGCGGCCTCCCTGGTCGCGGCGTACGCGGACAGCGCCGAGACGCTGATCGCGGCCCGCGCGGTGCTCGGCATCGGCGGCGCGACCCTGATGCCGTCCACCCTGGCGATGATCCGTACGCTCTTCACGGATCCGGGCCAGCGCTCCAAGGCGATCGGCATGTGGTCCGCGGTGATGACGGGCGGTGTCGCGCTCGGCTCGGTGATGAGCGGCGTCCTCGTCGAGCACTTCTGGTGGGGCTCGGTGTTCCTGGTGAACCTGCCCGCGATGGCGCTTCTGCTGGTCCTCGGTCCGTTCCTGCTCCCGGAGTCCAAGAACCCCGCGCCGGGCCGCTTCGACCTGCTGAGCGTGCCGCTGTCACTGGCGGCCGTACTGCCGGTGATCTACGGAATCAAGGAGATCCCCTCGGACGGCTGGAACGTCCGCTACGTCGTCTCGGTGACCGTCGGCCTGCTCTTCGCCACGCTCTTCGTCCACCGGCAGCGGACCGTCGAGTCGCCGATGATCCCGCCCGCGCTCTTCCGGGGCCGGGGTTTCGCACCCGCCGTCGTACTGAACCTGCTGTCGTCGTTCGCCATGATGGGCTCGGCGTTCTTCACCACGCAGTACCTCCAGTCGGTGCTCGGCAAGAGCTCCATGGAGGCCGCGCTGTGGGCGCTGCTGCCCACCGTGCTGGTCGGCGTCGCCGCACCGGTCGCCGCCCAACTGGTGCGGCGGGGAGTGCACCGGGCGTACGTCGTCTCCGGCGGTTTCGCGCTCGCCGCCTGCGGTTACGGGCTGCTCACGGCCGCCGGTACGGACTCGATGTGGCTGGTGCTCGCCGGAGCCGGCGTCATCGCCTCCGGCATCGTCGCCGTGATGTCCCAGCTGATGGACCTGGCGCTGGGCACCGTACCGGCTCAGCAGGCCGGTACCGCGTCCTCGGTCCTGGAGACCGGCACGGAGTTCGGCGGCGCGCTGGGTATGGCGCTGTTGGGGTCGATCGGCACCGCGGTATACCGGCACGAGATGCCGGACTCGGCGCCGGCCACGGCCCACGAGACGCTTGGCGCGGCGCTTGCCGTGGCCCAGGGGTTGCCCGGCCGGGCGGGCGAAACGCTTGCCGCGACAGCGCGCGCGGCCTTCACGAACGGAATGCAGGCGGCGGCGGTTGCGGGTTCGATGCTTCTGGTGGGCGCGGCGGTCCTGGCGGCGGTAACCCTCCGCCAGGTGCGGCCCCGCGAACCGGACTGCATGGATCTCGCCCCCGCCGCCCCTACCCATTCCCGTCCCTGACTCAGGGGCTCCGCCCCCGAACCCCCGTTGCGCAGTTCCCC
>NZ_LIPP01000014.1 GCF_001418335.1 Streptomyces aurantiacus
AAGACGGTCTGGGCGGAGGTGCCGACGGGCGACGTTGCGACGTGACTCGACTCGACTCGACTCGACCCGACTCGATTGGACTTGGCTCGACGAGCAGTGACACAGCGGAGAAAGGGGCGGCTGTGCACCTGCCGGACGAGGGCAAGTGCGCGCCGGTCTTGAGGACGTGCTGGGCGACAGTCGACCACGAGCCGGGCCCAGAAGGGACGTTGAGGCGGCCTCGCGCAGCGATCTCGGGTTCAGTCCTGCGGAGTGAGCAGAACGATCGGGATTTCGCGGTCGGTCTTCTGCGTGTACTCGTCGTACAGCGGGAAGATACGGGCCATCTGGAGCCAGAGGGGCCCGCGTTCGGCCGCGGTGGCGACCCGGGCGCGAGCGGTGAAGCGACGGCTGCCGACCTGCACCCCGACACTCGGTTCCGCATGGAGGTTCTCGAACCATGCCGGATGCTCGTCGGCGCCACCGTTGGAGGCGACGACGATGAAGTCCTCGCCCGCGGTGCCGTAGATCAGGCAGGTGCGGCGCGCGATGCCGGTCCTGCGTCCGGTCGTGGCGAGCACGAGCATGGAGACGCCGTTCGACTCGTGTCCCTCGGCGCCACCCGAGGACAGATACGTACGGGTCTGCTCAGCGACCCAGTCCGCTTGCGAGTCGGTGGCGTGGTCGAGGTCATCGGCGACAGCCATGACAAATGGTCCTTTCTGGTATGCAGCTCTGGTACGGCCTGTCGTGGCCACTCGTGCCCCTGGGACGGAGCCGGCACAACATTCTCGACACCGCCACGCCTGTGACGACAGTCACATCTGGAGTCGGCCGACCAGTTCCCTGAGCCGGTCCAGGTCCCGGCCGCGCTTGAGGCGAAGCGCCTCATTGACGTGTTCTCGCGTGCGCCGGCGACAAATGTGGCGGTGTCCGCGGAACCGAAGCCGGCGAATCGCCGCTGCTCGGAGCGGTGGTTCCGCCTGAAGTGTGACCGCCGCGCGCCCAACTGCGGTCGTGGTCGACTATCTCTCCGACCGGCACACAAAAACCTGTGTCGGCCGGAGTAGACATTGGCCGGTGGCGTGGTTATGGTTTCTCTCGTAGCCGAGATCAGCAGAGCCCGGCAGAGACGAACTGCCGGGCAGCAGTACACGCAAGCGCATTACGCAGGACGGTGCGGTGGTGGAGTTCCGAAGCCAGAGCGGTGCAGGACGGCGACGGGGCTGACGACCGGACCGGGTGGCCCGCAGTTATCAGGGGCTGCCGTTTTCAGCAGTACCGCAGTTAACGCAGGAGCAGTACCTCGGTGAAGGCGTCGGCTGCGGGCGCGCGCACCGGGAGGTTCGGTAGTGGGGTTCTAAGCCAGAACAGACGCAGGAAGGGCGACGGGGCTGGCTGCCGAAGGTGGCGCTACAGCAGGCCACGAGCACTCGCATCACCAGCAGTACGCAGTTCCGCAAAAGTAAGTAATAGATCCCAGAGGGAAGAACGGAGGAGCCGAGCGCCATCAGGATCGCCCGGGCGTTGGTCTTGAGCCCGGGTACCGCAGGACATCGACAGTGAGGTGGTCTCCGGTCAAGCAACCGCGATCCCCGCATTCCCCACCCTCTCCCGGGTGGGCAGGCGGATACAGAAGGTCGGCGCAGTACGAGGGCCGGCAGATGGTGTAGCAGTTCCTTCGGGGCCTGGGTGCCAGTACGGCACCCAGGCCCCTCCACGTGTGCGGGCGCCAAGCCCGAGCAGGTCTCCGGCGAGTCCGTGATCATCGACCGTCGTACCTACCCCGCCGAACAGGCTGGCCAGGTCATCACACACCAGGACCACACCAGGACCACACCAGGACCGCCGTGGTCTCAGCGTCGGTGTATTCCTCCGGGCCATGGCCCAGCTCGGATTTACCTGCCGCGCTCTACTTCGGGCCGCCGCCGCGCCCACGCGCGTTCTCAACCGGTTCCAACAGGTTTCGCGATGCTCGAAGCCCGTGCGGCCGTCTGACCGACAGGCAGACACGAGCAGCCACCAGTACACGAGTGAGGATCCGACCGGGACACGCCGGTCGAACCCTCACCGCGTACCGAAACTTCCTCGGCACGACCGCAAATCAATGATCGGAGTAGCTGAAGTCGCCGATGGTCCAGGCGCTCACGTCCTCGATCGCCACGCGGTACATCCCACCCGTCTCCGGGATCCCCACCGCGCCCTGCAGAATTCGCGCCACATGGAAATGCAGATGCGTGGGCGGTCCCTCCTTGCCCGTCACAGCCGTGAAGACGGCGGAGAAATTGCTCAGGCGTGCCGAGGCCGCCAGCACCTCCGACACCCGCTCCCTCCACACGGCTTCGGGAGCCAGGCGACCCGTGATGACAGCACCACCGGCGACCACGGTCAGAGACATCTGATTGCTGCGCCCGGACTCCACCAGGGCGGCGACCTCAACAAGCAGCTCGTCAAGCTTCGACATGAGACACGATTCTAATCACCGGCCATCCGTTCACCGGCGGTTCTCTGTCCGGCCGTGTGATCGGTGGAGCGCGAACAGGGATTCGCTTCGGGTGAGTTGTTCGGTGTGGAGCCATGGAACAAGGGCCTTCCAGCACCACTGCCACCCGCCGGTCACCCAGCCCATCGGATCCCGCGTCCAGGACTGTCGGCGACGCTTGAATAGCGAGCCGGTTCCGGCGGCGATGAGCGATGCCTGCTCCCTCGTGGCCGGTCAGGGAGAGACATGAACCGGCGGCTTGGGTGTGATTGGGCGCGCTCGGAGGGGTCGGGCTCCTCAGGTGTTCCGTCAGCTCTCCTTTGGGAGTCGAATTCCGAACTTGACTCCCAAGCGGCACCCAAGACGCCCGCACAACCACTCAGGGGCCCGACCCGCACTGCGGATCAGGCCCCTGACCTGGTACTTCACTGTCGGGGTGGCGGGATTTGAACCCACGACCTCTTCGTCCCGAATGAGGTTCGGGCGTGATCGACACCTGCCTGTTTTCTGTTTGCGCAGGTCAGGGTGTTGGTATCGACTGGTGTGGCGCGGTCTCGGAGGGGCTCTGGGAGAAGATCTTCTCCCAGATTTCTCCCACTGGTCGAGCGGCGGGGCTGCGAGCGCTTCTGCTCGTCGCGTTGCGCGCGGGAATTTGCATGGGTGCGGTGTCACTCTCGGCAGTCACTTTGAGTTCGGCGGTGTCGGCCAGTCCGTTTCTTTTGCGGCAGCATCGAGGACGTCTCCGAGTCGTAGCCACGCCGTCGGTCCGGAGTATGAGGCCGGACTGGCGGCGAAGCGAGACCACGCTTCGCCGCTGTCGCCGAGCGCGGCCAGCACGACCGATGCCACGGCCTCGTGGGCCGTTCCGTAACGAGGGCCGCCGACGGTCAGGGCTGTCCACGCCGGCAAGGCGCGGACCAGTTCCGGTGTGAGGTCGGGAAGTGCCAAGACCTGGCGGGTCCATGCCTCCCTCAAGTGGGGCCCACCGCCGAGACGCTTTCGGAGGTCCGTGGTGATCTGGGCCAGCGCTGCCTCCGGGGAGGAATGGCCTGACAGGACCTCTGAGAAGGACGGCTTCGACCGGTACGAGCTGGTGGCGAAGGACAGCAGCGCGAGTTCCACGAGGGCGTCGTCTCCGGCATGTCGGGTCAGGTAGTCGCCGAGGACCTCGTCGGAGGCGCGGGCCAGTTCGCGGGCAGTGACCTGATCGGGGTCTCCGAGTGCCGAGCCGCGTGATACCGCGGCAGGGTCACCCAGGATGCGCTCGATTGCCGTGCGAAGCTCGGCGAGCCGTTGGTCACCCTGCTGCGTCTTGTAGTCGAGGTGTTCCCATGGGCTGCGTGAGCTGGGACGGACGTGCCGGATCACGGCACGGGCTTTCTCTTTCACTTCCTCCGTCACGTGCGGTAGGTGCAGCAGTGCCGCATGCAGCCAGCGCAGATCTCGGGGGCTCGGGCGGAGGGGGCCCGGGTCGGGCTCCCACAGGTGAAGGGCCTTGACGGCCGTGGCTGCGAAGCGTCCGCCGAGGGTGGCGAGCAGTTTCTCGGATGCCAGCCAGTCGCGCGACTTGCCATAGGGGGTCTTTGCTTCGGAGGGGGTGAGGATGTAGCGCCAGGAACCGTCCGCTCTGGATGCGACCCAGGAGGCTGCCGCACGCAACCCGTACTTTCGGATGCCGGCAACGTCGTTGAAGTAGTCCTCGGTGCGCTCGCGCGCCTCGGGCTTCAGCGCGTCGAGCTCGACTGCGATCCGGGAACGGGCCTCGTACTCGGGGATGCCGTCCCGCAGCATCCCGCACAGGCGGGTGATCAGGTCGCTGACGGCGAAGCCGGCCAAGTCCTCGGAGGCCATCTCTTCCAGCAAGGACGGCTCAACGTCCCACGGGACGGTGCCGAGGAGGTGATCACGGATGGTCGTCCTGGAACGGCTGTCCGGCGCCCAGTCGATCAGTTGGTGATGGCGGCCGGTCTGCATGGTCACGATGTGTTCCCACGTGCCCTCCCAGGCTTTCCGGGCTTCCCAGAACCTGTCGTAGCGCGTGAGGTCGCCGTCTTCTTCGGATTCGTCCTCGGCGGGGAGTTGAGGAAACTCGGGGAGGAGGCCGAGAGCGGCGAAGAACACGGCGTCGTGCAGACGGGGTTCGCGCAGGATCAGCTGTGAGACACAGGGCTCTTCCAGCAACTCCGGGGTCATCGGCTGTCTGTGTGGGCAACGGTCCTTCAGCTCGGACACCACAGCCGCGGCCAGTGCTTCACCACAGCCTTCGTGACCGAGAGCGCCCAGTTGCGCGACGGTGCAGCGGCGTAGGGCCTCCTCACGCAGCGAATCCGGGCACGACGGATGCGTGAGCGCCACGCGGGCGAGGGACAGAGGGGAGCCACCGTAGGGCTGGACTTCCTCCTTCAGACCACTGTCCGCCGCGGCCTTGAGCATCCACTCCGGAGCCGAGCCGCTGAGCGCGCCACGGAGCAGCGCCAGCAGGAGATCGTCGCGATGGGTTCCTTCCGGCAGGTCTCGGGCCTTCTCCAGTGCCATGCGGATCGGCGGTGAGCCGGGACCCGCCTCCGCGGCGATGGCAAGCAGAAATTCGACGGGTAGCCCGGAGCGCGGCTCGTCAGTGGTCATGCAGTCCCCCCACGGTTTGTCATGGCTGCGGTGCCTATGGTGGCCCACGCCACTGACATCCGTGCGGTGACGACCAGAGTTCGGCACGCTGTGGGCCGTTCTACTCCCTCCCGGTGGCTCGCCGGCGGGCGCTGTCACTCGTACGAGTCATTGCGGACCGCTGGGGTGCGGTGTGGGCTGGGACCTATGCATCGGTGGTCCACCTTGAACGAGCGGCAGCAGGCACTCCTCGGTCGTCTCGCGGCCGGCGAGGCCCTCGATGCGCACGGCGCGAGTGGGTGGCGTTCGGTATACGCATTGCGGGACCGCGGGCTGGTGACAGTCAAGCGCGGAGGCGGTGCCGTCGAGGTACGGGTCACACAGGCCGGGAACTTCTACCTTGAACATGGCCGCCATCCGGATCACCCGGCGCAGGCTGATGACGCGGCGCAGGGTGCAGCTTCGGGCCCGGGAGAGCAGGGCGATGCCGCACAAGATGGTGACGGGACGCGGCCTGCGGCTCGCAGACGGAGTTCCGTGCCGTACAGCGAGAGACCCGTGGCCCGGGCACGGCGTGCCAAGGCGACTGATCTCGTCGAGCGGCTCATCGCTGAGGGGAGTGTCGTTGTCCCCGATCCCGAGGAGACAGAGGTGACGGAGTGGCGGCGCGCCGTCAACTACGCGAAACGGCATGGCCTTGAGCCTCCCGGAAAGCGCATCGAGAAGCGGAGTTACGGTCGCCGCGGACTGGAGTTGTACTTGGCATCCGGCCCGCACCCGAACTCGCGAGGGAGGCACCAGACGAGGCGCCACGCGTCAGGGTGCCCACGCAACTGCGCTCGGCGCACCCGATCGTGGCGGCGCTGAGGGACGACGAGAGGCGTCTGATCATGCCGACGGCGCTCCGCCGCCGGGCGCTTCTACTGTTTCAGGGTCTGGCTGCCGAAGCGGTACGGCGGGGATACGGAGTACGGGACCGGCCGGGCTGCTCGTGGCGCGTCGGAGAGGTCGACGTGGTCGTCGACGGTTACGCCTGTGCGGTCATGATCCAGCAGGAGTTCCCCCAGTCCACTGACCCGGAACGGTCTCAAAAGCTCGTCATCGAGCTCGGCTACCCGCGCTCGGACCGGCAGAGCAGGTGGGGCGATCGCAAGCGGTGGGTGTTGGAGGACGTCCTGGGCGCGGTGCTCCGGGAGATCGAGACCCGGGCTGCGGAAGATGTCCAGCGGAAGGAGGCTGAGGCGCGGGCCAAGACGGACCGGGAGGTCCGCTGGCGAGCAGCCATGGAGAAGGCAACAGAGCAGGCACTACAGGCCCAACTGGCTGACACGCTCCGCGAACAGGCCAGCAGTTGGCAGGAGACAACCGCACTGCGTGCGTACTGCGATGCCCTGGAACACCGAATCGCGGAGGAGACCGACGTGGAGGAGCCCCAAGTCGCCTCAGCGCGACGATGGCTGGCCTGGGCGCGCCGATACACGCAGTCCGTGGACCCGTTGCACCAACTTCCCACCATGCCGGCATCGAAGGAGCCGGAACCGGAGGATCTGAAGCCGTATTTGAAGGGCTGGAGCCCGTACGGGCCCGACGAGAAGCGCTATGGGTGGGGCGGCACGCGTTGAGCCGTGCACGACGAAATCTCGACTGAGGCGGTATTCGGTCAATCCTTCACCCATCTCCGCTGGTTGAGTGGATTGTCGCGTTTGCGGTCTGGTGGATCCGGGACTTCACCGTGAGGATGCCCGCCGTACTGGCGAACGGGGGGCGGGCATGGGGTTCGGTCGGGGACTGCGTGTACGAGAGGGGCGTGGCGCCGAAGGAATGGTCGACGGGCCCGCAGTGCCGGTTCAGGCGGGACCTGCCGCCTCTGACGGCGGCGGCTCCGGTGAGGTGGACCCGACCTCGTCGGAGGTAACCAGGCTGCTGTGCCAGGCCGTCTACACCCGTCCCGGCCGGGTCAAGGCCGTCAAGGCGTGGTGGAGCAAGATCCGGGGCAAGGACCGGAAACCGAACAAGCCCCGGCGCAGCACTCGCAGACGCATCTACCTGGACGGCAGTGACGACTGCCCGTCCCTGGGCGAACCCATGGCCCAGTGGGTGAGGGATCACGTCCTCCACGGGCCGCCGCTGCCTGTCCCGTCGTACGGATTCGACCTCGTACCCGTCATCGCGCACAGTCTGCGCGCACGGCGACGCCGATGGCTGCGGCGAGCGCTCGTCCTGCTCCTCGCCGTCGCTGTTGCGTACGAGGTCCCCCGAGCCGCCCTCGTGTGGGGCGGAGCCGTCTTGCTGGCTTGCCTCATGTGGTGGGCTGGGCTGCGAGCCGCCCGCAAGGGCAAGAAGTCGAGGCTGGCGCCCTCGCCCCGTCTGGCGTATCTCGTTCTGTGTGTCCCCTGGATACTCGCGGTTGTGCCCTACGAGCCGATACGCGGCGAGGCGGTCGCCCTGCGGACCGGGTTGCTCCTGCTGCCGTTCGTCCTGCTGGCCGGAGCCGTGCTCGTCTGTGTGGGAGATCGCCTCATGGCGCGGGCCGAGTTGTCCAGGATCGTCCGGGACGGCATCGAGTCCGACCGTCTGCCGTGGGCATCGGCGAAGGCCAAGCGCCGGATGGCTCTCATCAGCCACGAACAGACGCGGTCCGAACTGCCCTACGACCACCCGGAGACGTTCGTTGGAGCCGGACGCTATGTATGGGGCGTTGCCGACATCGGCATCTCGCTCAAGGCCAAGGACCCGGAGGTGTCGGTCAAGCCCTTCGGCGAGAAGGAGCTGCTGCGGAGGATGGGCGACGCACTCGGGGAACTGGGCCGTGGCGCACGGGAGATCACTGATCCGTTGCCCGGGTTTTCCGTCACGGAGGTCCTCGTGCTGCCGTCCGAGCTGTGGCTGCGAAGGACGCGCGCCGCGAAGCTGGAGCTGCCGGACCTGCGCGGCCGGGGCCGCCGGTCACCGCCCAGTGTGCCGGACCGGCTGTATCTGCGGCCGCAGTGCGTCAGTTGGGACGGCCAGGTCGTGGTCACTCTGTTCGCGCACGCCGCGCTGGAGGCAGGCGAACTACGACTGACACTGCGTCCCCACGTGATGACGCCCCTCTACCACGAACTGAGGGTGACGGACGCACCCGTGGTCAAGCGTGGGACGAGACTGTATGGCTGGGTGGTGGTGCAGGCCCTGCTGGACGCCGTCCATGGGCCGCTCGCACTGTGGCGGCTGGTGACCCGGCTCGCGCTCGGAGTGCAGTCGGAGGACGGCCGGGCCGAGGAAAAGGATCCAGTCAGCCTCCGTGATAGGTACTCCATCGAAGAAGTCACCGACATGCACCAGGCCGACGACGCGAAGCGGCACGTCGTCCTCATGCAGACGTGCATCTTCCGTGCGGTCTCCGAGTACCTCGAAGAGCTGGGCGTCGACACTGCTCCGTACGAGCGCCAGGTGGCGGCGGTCATCACCAACATCCAGGTCTACGGCGACAACAACGCACCCATCCAGAACGTCGCCGGCAGCGGCATCAGCAACGTTGGCCAGGACAACAAGGCTCAAGGAGGACGAAGTTGATGGCTGTGGGACGTCGCCGCCCCGACCCGGAACAGGGGCATGGCTCGGGTATCAGCATCGGCGGCAACAACATCGCCCCGCTCCAGAACGTGGTGGGGCAGAACATCTCGAACGTTCACCAGTCCGCATCCGTCCAGGGCGCCACCGTCGACGTGGAAACCGTGCGCGATCTCCTTGCCGCGTTCCGCACCGAGGTGGATCGGAACGGAGCGGTCTTGCCGAACACGCAGGTGCTCCGCGCCATGGCGGACTCCATCGACACCTCACTGACCGCGCCGGACGCGCAGGCGGTGGGGGCACTGCGCGGGGCCGTGCAGGCGCTGCCGGCCCTGGTGGCGGGGACCGCGGTGCAGCAGGGGGGCGAGGCGCTCGCCCACGCCATCGCCGGATGGCTTGGCTGAGGTGGCGGCTGCGCCACTTTCTGGCTGGTTCGCTCGACGATCACGGTGGTCGGTATCGTCACCGTCTCACGCAGCAGCTTGCGGTCCGTGCTTCGATGGCGCGACCAGCCGAGCCCTTCAGGGCCCGTTGCTGCTTCGGCGGCCGATAAATGGCCAGCGCTCGGTTCACCGTTTTTTCGATATCCCCATGAGCTTCGCGATCGCCCCGATGGGAAGCTGCTCAGATCGGAACGGGCATGAGGGCATTTTTACGACGGCTGAAACCATGCGGTGTCGGCCAATGTCGCGTGAGGTGCCTGAAGAGATGGCGTGGAGTTGCCGCTTGGAAGCTTGATCGCTGGCAGGATTCGGTGCGTCCGAGCGGCGTGCACGCGTGTACGAATCGAAGTGGCAGTGGGGTGGGGGCGGTATGGCCAGAGGGCCGGAGGCCAGTGAGAGCGTTCGCCGGGAGCTCTGGCGGCTGGCAAACGGTATGTGCCAGATGTGTCGGCGGGAGCTGGACCCTGGGACTGCCGGACGCACCCCAACGGCTCAGACGGCGCACAACGTGGCGCTCAGCGATCACGGGCCCCGTGCGGACCCCGCCCTGCCGATCGAGGTCAGGAACGCGGTATCGAACCTCCTGTTGTTGTGCTCGACCTGCCACGACATCGTCGACAAGAACAACGGGAAGGCGTACACCGTTGAGGAGCTGTCCAGCCTCAAGGCGGAGCATGAGACCTGGACCGCCGCGCTGAGGAAAGCCGGACAGGCGTGGAGGATGAGCTACAGCAGCATCGACTACCTCAATGTGCCGAGGGTCGCCATGCTTCCGGGCGGGGATGTCGTGCAACAGGCGGCTCAACGTGCCGGCCTCGACCCGACGCGGCCGTTCTCCGGGCAGGGGTTCGCTCCCGGGGTGTTCGTCGGGACGGTGCGTCCCGTCTTCGAGTCGTGGCGGGAGCACGCCGTTCCTCTCGACGAAGCGCGTCTGGATGCGATCCAGCAGGGGATGTACGTGGCGTTCAACGCGCCGATGCGTAGCCACAATGTGTCCAAGCGGCCGTTTCCTCGGCCGCTTACTGGAGTATGGCAAGACGACCCCTACCTGTCCTTTCGGCTGGGCGGACGTACGGTCATGATCCGGTATGACCCGCAATGGCTCACCACCGTCACCGCCGGCACGAATTTGGTCAGCGCGGAAGCGGAGCTGGCCGCTTACGCGGGGATTGGCCTTGTCGTGGGCGAATCGGCCGATGCGATTTGGATCTCCGCGCAGTTTTTCGGGAAGCCGCAAACCGCAGAAGGGGCGTACATGAAGTACATCGTTCAGGGAGAGGGCCAAATTGCAAGGACGCTCGCTGTCGATGACTTCGAGACAGGGGTGTCGTCGCGCGGGTCGGGATCCCGGCCGCCAGGTGCTCCTCGTGACCCGAGCAACGATGACGTCACCGTGGCGCTGCACTTCAACGAACTTGAGGTCGACCCAGGGCAGATCGAGCGCGAGACATTCCGGCAGCTGATGCGTGTGATGCCGGAGTTCCGGCGCGATCTTACGGTCGCTGTGGGTACTCTCTTCACCCACTCGGGGCTGACCGGCCTGCCGAAGCCGCTCGACATCGCCGCGGCCCTCTTGGCAGGTGCGCCCAAGGTGTGGTCGACGCACTCCATTGACGGCCTGGGCACTCTGCTGGCGGATGTGGAAGTGGCCTTCGCCCTCGTGCGCGGCGTGCGCAGAGGCCAACTAGATGACCTGCACCAAGCGCTCCTGGCCGAGTCGGAGAGCTACCTCGGGGCGGTCGAGGTGAACCTTCGGCGCCCGACACACCAGCGTTTCTACGAGGCGAGCCCCCGCTATCGACTCATCGAGGCGGATCTCCGGCTGCTGTACAGCGCCAGGGAGTACTACGGGGAACTCGGCGACTGGGATCACAGACCTCACGAGCTGCTTGATGAGTGGGAAGCGGAGGAGATCTTCAAGAGCGTGGCCTGGGAGGAGGACAAGGAACAAAGCGCTGCTGACGAACGTCAGGCTGAGGAAGAGATGTCCGAGTGGATGGCCATGATCGACAGGGGCGAGGCAGCGGCGGATTGATGAACCCGGACCGCGTAGGCATACAGCAACTCTCCGCCCACACCTTGCCGTAGACAGATCCGCGGGATCGTGGCCATCGGTAGCCGGTGGACGCGGTGTCCCGCCGGACGGGCATGCAGAGTAGCCCGCGGGCTATGGCTCACATTGTGGTGGCCGGGGCCCGGCCAGACGGAGGTCCGACAGGACTTGGTGAGCCAGTTCGAAGGGCTGGTTGCGGGGGCCGTGGGGTACGGAGGCGGCGGATTCGAAGCTGCGCTGTGCTGCGAGAGCTTTGGGCCCGACCAGGCCGGTGAGCCGGTGGTGCCGCCAGAGGGGAGTGGGCCGGCGGGCATCGACCACGATGAGGTCGGGCCGACGCCAGACGACCAGAGCCCAGGCTCCCCCGCCGGAGTCCGAGCCCGAGTCGGCCCAGGCTCCGACCAGGGGCGCGTCTTCGGCGGCGCCGACTGCTTCGAGTGCCACCAGCGCGGGGTTGCTGAAGCGGCCGGTGACGTGGAGCAGGAGCTGTCCGTGGCGGTGTACGTCGCGTCTCTTCTCGGTGAGGGACCATATGGCGTCTGCGAGGGGATCGTCCTGGACGACGTCCGACGCGACATCGAGCACGGCGGCCTGGTCGACGGCCGGGCCGAAAGCTGCGTCGAGCAGCGCTGTGTATTCCGTGACGTACGCGGAATCCACTGCGGGAAGCAGGTGACCGACTGCCTGGGAAGCTTCGTTGAAGGCGAGCGTCTCAGGGGCGATCTCGTAGCGTGGGGCGTGACTTCGGAGCACGGCGAGGGCGACTGCGGCGAGGCTACCGACCTGGGGCTCAACGCGCTCGGGCACATGCTCCCCCAGTGCGCGGACGGCGCGGGAGAGCAGGGGAATCCAGCCGGTATGTGTCGGAGGCCAGGCGCCTGCCGCGACGAACCACAGGGTCAGCCGGACGACGAGCATGCGTTCCACAGGGCCTCGCTCGGGAGCGAGAGCGAAGGCCACCAGGCGTTCCACCAAGCGCCGGTACCTGCGGCGGACTTCCTGGTCGGCCTGCCGGAGGTCGGGCAGTGTGGCGGTGCCCGCTTCGGCACCGGCTGCCTCGGGGTCGTGCTCCGCTGCCACGGCCTCGGCGTCGTCCTCATCGAGGGCGGCTTCGACGTCGTCGGTGAACCGCTCGTCCCAGGAGACGGGCAGCAGGTCCTGAAAGGGCGTGCCGGTGCCCGTGGGTAGGGGGAGCCCGAGCGCGAAGCACGTGAGCGGGTGCCCGAGGCGCCCAGCGCATTCGTCCAGGTAGCGCTCCCAGCCGTCCTCGTCGCCGTCCAGCGAAGCCGTCACGGCCGTACTGCCACTACTCGTGCTTGCGGAGGCGCCCGTCGACACTGGGATCAGTCCCGTACGGAGGGTTTCCAGATCGCCCAGGATCCGTTCGGCGAGCCTGGGGTCCGTGAACAGCTCTGCAGGCTGTGTCGTGGGAGCCCGAGACTGGGCCGGGACCATGCGGTGCAGCGCGCGCTCAGGGTCGACGACGAACACGATGTTGCCGAAGCTCGGTACGCCGTCGCTGTCGACGATGACCAGGCGCACACGGCTGCCCGCATCCGCCGGAGCCGTCACCGTCAGAGTGGCCTGGCCGGGCGGGATGTCGGCGATGCGCTCCCATGCCTCCGGCGGTGCTGCCGCCTGAGACAACTCCAGGTGAGCGGTGTCGGAGAGGGGCCGGGCCATGCTGATCTCCAGGCCGTCCGATACGCGTAGGGCACCGAGCAGTAGCGGCCCATTGCTGACCACGGGGCGGGGGAGGGGCGTGGCCGAGCGCAGCAGGGTGGCGGGCTCGTCGGTGCCGTCCGGAAGGAGGGTGGCGGGGATGGGGGTGATGATGCCGAGCTCGCAGTTGCCGCCGTCGCCCTGGGAAAGCAGCAGGGCCGCGGCGGAGAGGTTCGGGCTGCCAGTCAGGGCCCACCGCTGCCCCTCGGAGACCCACTCGACGAGTTTCCCGTGGCGGTACCGCTGGTCGTTGTCGCTGATGACACGTCCGTCGTACTCCTTCACCAGGGCGGCGACCGACGGACCGTCGAGATCGCTGAGCCCGGGCTGGTAGGCGAGGGTGAACCGGCTCGGACGGAAGCGTTCGAGCAGCCGCCGCAGTGCCATCGAGCGCCGGTCGTAGAAGGGAGCGAACACGGCCAGTTCATCGACGGGCCCCTGCGGCAGCTGATCGATGATCGGCGAACGCAGACTGCTGACAACGCGGACCTGTGGCGCCTTGGGTGTCCTCGCGCGGTGGATCCGGTCCAGCAGTGCTGCGACCCGACCCAGCGCCTGTGGCACTCCGGCGGAGAACCTCACCTTTTCCGGGAGGTCGCGCAGCCATGCCGACAACTCCGGAACCGCGGTGGGACTCTGCTCGCCGTCCACCCGCAGAACCGTCCACAGTTCGGCGTTGGCCTGCCAGCCCGCCAGCGTGGTGTTGCCGGAGCCGAGGGCGATGATGGCGTGCTCCGGTCCGGCGAGGACGATCAGCTTGGGATGGAACGCGGCACCGTGGGCGTATGCCAGACCGGCGAGGTAGCTCCGGCCGGCCCGCCGGACGGAGCGGGGATCGTTCCGGGCCATGGAGACATCTCCCGCCACCGTGACGCGGGCGCCGGTGGCCTGGGTGACGCCGAGAGCGACCTCCTCGAAGAAGCCGAGATCGGCGGTGAAGCTGAGGAAGAGTGCTTCTTCCAGGTTCCGCCCGCCCGTGCGCTCCTCGTCGAGGATGAGGGTCAGCGGAGAGGCGAACGCGGTTGGTGGCGCCACCACGACCGGTGCCGGTGCGGTCTCAGTCAACGAGAGCCCTCCCGCTACTGGTCACTGACCAGTGCTGGTCGTGGTAGTGCAGTACGCCGCAGGTGGCCAGAACGGTCCCGAGCTGGTCCAGCCGTAGCCCGACGTCACCGCGCCCCTCCTGGCTTGTCCGGTACAGGAGCCCGCCCCGTTCGTGCAGCCGAGTCGGTAACCACAGCGTGCCGTCAGCACGTCGGCGGGCCTTGGCCAGAGCGATCCGCTGCGACCGCGCCACCAGGTCGTAGGTGAGTCGGCGGGCGACATCGCGCAGTTTCATGGGCCGTGCTTCGTCAAGGCGCCGCTGGACCCATTCCGGGCCGAGCTCGACACCGCGCTGGCCGAGGAACGCGTCCCGGACCCGACCGGTGAGTTCGTCCACCCGACGGGCATTGGTGGCGAGCACCCGCAGTTCGGCGAGGGGCAAGGGATCACCCGCCCACCTCAGGTCGTGCTCGGCGGGCAACGGCGCTCCGGTCGTGTTCTGCGTCGCGGGAAGGGAGGACAGGAAGGTGTCCACCGTCATGTCGGGAAGTTCCGCGGCGAAGCGGTCGGCCACTTCCTCGATCGGTACCAGCCCGTCGACCTGCTCCACGAGCCAGGACCACAGGCGGCGCCACGCTCCGACGGAGTAGTTCCGCAGCACCACTCCGCGCCAGGCACCGGCCGCGTCGATGCCGCTGGTCACGGGATCAGTGGTCAGGAAGTCGCCGAAAGCGAGCACATGGCCGATGCCGCGGGTGAAATTTCGGACGGGATGTGTGGCGACCACACGAGCCAGAAGCTGAATCGTCTGGCGGCGCGTTGCCGAGCGGGAGCCTGCTTCGGCCGGTCCACCAGGCTCGCACATGAGGTTCGCCAGCCACTCCCCATCAGGATGCTCACCGCCTGCGCATACGCACAGCCGGTCCCCGAAGGAGGCGAGATCATCCACGTTCAGCGTGTCCTCGGCGGCCAGTTCGAGCAGCGCGCCCAGCCCCGCCCGGAGTGCCGCGGTCTCCAACCGCGTTCCGGGAACCGGCATGGGGCCCGCACCGAGGATGCCGAGCGCGACCTCGGATCCGGCATACGGTGCCCAGAACCCCCATGAGTTGCCCACGTACCCGTCCTTGCCCGGGACCTCGGCTTCGGACATGGTGACCGTCCCGGAGTACAGCCGCCGGGCAAGGGCATCGACCCCATGAGCACGCGGCAGCCAGTCCAGAGCCTGCGGATGATGCGCGAACGACACGGCGGCCAAAGCCACTTCCGCGCGGCGCAGCAGAGTCTGGGCGGCCGGGACCGTCAGGTCCTCCCCGTCGGCTTGCGCCGCGATCAGCCCGTGCAGTGCGTAGTAACGCCCGTGCGGCGTCTGCGTGGTCACCCCGGGGACCAGGTGATCGACCATGCGCGCCACATGCCGCTCCACCGAGAGCGGATAACGGCCCGCGGCGACGTCCAGTCCGGGGCGGCTCCAGCCGGGTCCGTCCACGAGCTCCGGTGTCTGCCCCTTCTCGCCGACGGCGGCCATGCGCTCAACCATCGGACCGAGAGCGGTTGAACACCGCTGGCTGGTAGGTGCGCCGTGCAGTGAACCCTTTTCGGCAAGACGGACCGCGGCTGTGCTCGACCATTTCCCGCTGCCACCCCCCTCAGTGCTGTTCAGTCGGGAAACTGATCCGTCATTCTGGCGCATCTCTCGGGGGAGTGGCGCTTCGGATGTGAATCACCCAGCTGGTCGAGACAGCTCGATGGGGCGAATCTGCATCCAGGGACTGATAACCGCCATTATCAAATGAAGCTGCACTCGCGTTGCTGGGGTCGGCGTATCGTCTTGTGGCGTCGGGCGGGAATCCGCTGCAAGCGGAGCCGTGACGTGAGACGAGGCCCAGCCTGGTTGCCGAAGCGGCTGATGCAACGATAGATGAGCGGGGGAGGGATGCGCACAGTGGTCACTGGTCTGCCGGACCCAGCACTTCGCTTCCCAGGGCCGCTGCCCCTCCTGGTATCGATGTCTGACATCGCGACGTTCGCCCGGGTGAAGCGCCCTGTCGTGTCCACCTGGCGCCGACGCCACTCGGACTTCCCCGCCGCCATGTCCGAGAACTCGGGACGGCCGTTGTTCGACGGCGTGCAGGTGACCGACTGGCTGATCGCCTCCGGCCTTGGCAACGCCGCCCCGCAGGAGCTCCGATCCGAGCTGGCCCTTTTCGGCATCATCGCGCTGCGGGACCGTTTCACGCCGTGGCAGCTGGTCGAGACGCTGGGCAGCTTGCTGTGCCTGCGCCGGCTCGACGGCCGCCCACTGGCCGACAATGCGAACGTCTCCCCAACCTCCCCGCCCGACGCCGAAGCCGACGAGGTCCTCTGGTCCGCGCTGCTGCGCCGAGCCGAACGGATCGACGTGGAGGACGATTTCGTACTCCACGAGCTTCGCTCGATCGACGCCACGGCGGCCCCGCTCGCCCGCCTCGCCGAAGACCTGGTCGAATCCGCCTACGACGAGCGCGGCGCGTACGAGTGGCTGCTCGCAGCCCGCTCCCGGCTCGGGCTGGACTCCCTCGCCGCCGACGCTGTCACCCCGGAGCTGCGGAGCCTGCTCACCCAGCTCACCGACCTCCGCGTCCGCCTTGAGCGAGGCGAGTCCCTCACCCTCGCCGACCCGCACGCCCGCGCCGGCGACCTGCTCGCCGCGCTCCTCGACGACACGGAGGACCGCGACCGCGTCACCGTCCTCGCCGCCGACCCCGACGACCGGCTCACCCGCATCACCCGCCGCCGCTTCCTGCTCGCGGGCGTAAGCGAACTCGACCTGGACGTGCAGACCGGCTCCGACCTGGAGGAACGCTTCGCAGACCCGGACCTCGTCGTCACCCAGCTCCCGTACCGTCCGGGCGAGGACCGCTCGGTACTCGCCGCCCTGACGGAGCTCGAACGCGTCGCCTACCTCCTCCGCCCCGGCTGCACGGCCCTCGTCCTCGGACCGGCCGACGCACTCGTCGACGAACTGAAGAGCACCGAGGCCGCACAGCTCCGCTCGGCCCTCTTGCGCGAGAACATCGTTGAGTCGATCATCGCGCTTCCTGGCGGGGTCCTGCCCTTCCGCCCCGGCTACCGTCCCGCGCTGTGGACGCTCACACGCAGTCCCGTCCGGGAGGCGGAGGGCATGGTCTTACTGGCCGACATCAGTTCGGAACAGCTCACGCCGGGTGTGCGCATGCGGCTCGCCGAGGACGTCCTCCTCTGGCGGGCAGAAGGCTTCCGAGGACTCGACGGTCACGACCCGCGCTACGGTCGTGTGGTCCCCGTCGCCGACCTGGACCGGGCCTTCGGCGGTCCCCTGACCCCACCTGCGCCGCCAGCTTCCGCGATCTGGTCCGACAAGGTCACCGAACGCCCCGCCCTGATCGCCGAGGCCGAGGCCCGCCTGGAGCGCGCGACGGCGGATACCCGCACGTACGAGGACGAGCGAGGCCCTTACCGAGGGGCCGTAATGCGCAGGGTCGGTCGCCTGCCCAGGCGCACCACCCTCGGCAAGCTGATCACCGCACGCAGGGTGACACGCTTCCCCGGCCACCGTATCGACGAGAAGCAGCTCACCCGGGACGGCCACCACACCGTCCTGGGTCCCGAGGAGATCACCGGCGAACGACCCGTGGGCGACCGCCGCATCGACCGCCTGTTGCTGGCGACGGCGTACGAACGGGCGGCGCTCACCGAGCCCGGTGACGTCGTCTACACCCTCGCGCCCCGCCTCGGCGTGTACGTCGACCACGACGGTTTCTCGGTCGTTGCGTTTCCGGCCCGCGTGCTCCGCGTCAACGCCGACGCCACCCGCCCGCTCTCCCCTCGGGTCCTCGCGGCCCTGCTCGGTGCGGCCCGTGGCACTGCCCGCAGCCCCAGCGCGGTGCGCCCCGCCCGCCGTATCGAGGACTACCAGCTCCCCGACCTCGACCCGGACGAGGTCCAGCGCTTCGACGCCGTCCTCGCCGAGACCGAACGCCGGGAACGCCTGCTGCGCGCCCAGGCCGACGCCCTCGCCGAGGCCCGCCGCTTGACCATCGCGGGCCTGGCCGACGGCACCCTCACCCTCGGCGAAGCCCGAACCATCAACCGCACGTAACCAATCCACACCCACCCACCGACGAGTCGGAAGAAGGAACGATGCCACCCCGCAAGCGAGCTGCGGCAGCCGCCGGACAGGGCGAACTGCTCAGTGTCTCCAGCACCAAGGAGATCCAGGACATCCTGTGGAAGGCTGCGGACAAGCTCCGTGGCTCCATGGACGCCGCCCAGTACAAGGAGTTCGTGCTCGGCCTGGTCTTCCTGAAGTACGTTTCCGACGCCTTCACCGAACGCCGCGAAGAACTGGCCGCTGACCCCGAGCTGGCCCAGATCCCCGAGCACCGCCGGGCGGCCTTCCTCGAGGAGAAGGATGAGTACACGGAGAAGAACGTCTTCTGGGTGCCCCCGACCGCCCGCTGGGACCACATCTCCGAGAACGCGGCCAGCGCGGAAGGCGGCGTCGGCGCGCTCCTGGACACGGCCATGGACGAGGTGATGAAGGCCAACAAGACCCTCACCGGCGTCCTCCCGAAGATCTTCAACCGCGACAACGTCGACCAGAAGCGCCTGAAGGAACTCGTCGACCTCATCAGCGATGCCCGCTTTACGGGGCATGGCGACCGCCCCGCCCAGGACGTCCTGGGTGAGACCTACGAGTACTTCCTGGAGCGCTTCGCGCGGGCGGAGGGCAAGCGAGCTGGCGAGTTCTACACGCCGGCGAGCGTGGTCCGCCTGATCGTCGAGGTGCTGGAGCCGTACGAGGGGCGGGTGTACGACCCTGCGTGCGGCTCGGGCGGCATGTTCGTGCAGAGCGGCAAGTTTGTCGCGAAGCGGCGCGGCAAGGACCACACGCACGACATCGCGGTCTACGGCCAAGAGGCCAACGAGCGCACGTGGCGTCTGGCCAAGATGAACCTCGCCATCCACGGCATGGACCCGAAGGGCGTCGGCGACCGCTGGGCGGACACGTTCGCGGACGACAAACTGCCGGATCTGAAGGCCGACTTCGTGATGGCCAACCCGCCCTTCAATATGTCCGACTGGGCAAGGAAGTCGGACGACAGGCGGTGGCGGTACGGCACCCCGCCCCAGTCGAACGCCAACTACGCGTGGCTCCAGCACATCGTGTCCAAGCTGGGGGACCGGGGCAGCGCGGGCGTGGTCTTGTCCAACGGCTCGATGTCGTCCAAGCAGTCGGGCGAGGGTGAGATCCGCGCGGCGATGGTCGAGGCAGACCTGGTCTCCTGCATGATCGCCCTGCCGGGCAACCTGTTCCGTACGACGGCGATCCCGGCGTGCCTGTGGTTCCTGACGAAGGACAAGTCCCCGCAGGGCGCGAAGGCGTTGGAGGACCGGCGGAGCCGGGTGCTGTTCATCGACGCGCGAGCGATGGGCACGATGGTCGACCGCACGGAGCGGATCCTCACGGAGGAGGACCTGGAGAAGATCTCCGACACGTATCACGCGTGGCGGGGCACGAAGTCGGCGAGAGACAAGGGGCTTTCGTACGAGGACGTGCCGGGGTACTGCTACAGCGCGACGCTGGAGGAGATCGAGAAGCACAACTATGTATTGGCCCCGGGGCGGTATGTGGGGGCGGCAGAGGCCGCAGAGGATCCGGATGCGGAGCCGGTGGAGGAGCGGATCGCTCGGCTGACGAAGGAGTTGTTCGAGCAATTGGATGAGTCGGCTCGGTTGGATGTGGTGGTCCG
The DNA here is from genome assembly GCF_001418335.1 of Streptomyces aurantiacus. Taxonomy (GTDB): domain Bacteria; phylum Actinomycetota; class Actinomycetes; order Streptomycetales; family Streptomycetaceae; genus Streptomyces; species Streptomyces aurantiacus. Next base: position 19,651 of record NZ_LIPP01000014.1, read on the forward strand.
GGAGCAGTTGGGGAGGATCGGTGACTGAGTGGCAGCGCGTTGTTAGCGACCTCGAAGCTGACGGCATTCTCCTGGTGCAAGACGGCAACCACGGCGAGTATCGGCCGAGGCCAGCAGAGTTCGGGAACAGTGGAACGGCCTTCATTCGTGCCGCGGACATGAGGGGTGGGCGCCTTCTCTTCGAGTCGGCTCAAAAGATCAACGAAATCGCCAGGGAGAGAGTTCGAAAGGGAATTGGTGCACCCTGTGACGTAATCCTCTCTCATAAAGGAACAGTGGGGAAGGTTGCTTTCGCCCCAGCAGTCAGCCCCCCATTTGTTTGCTCACCGCAGACAACGTTCTGGCGTAGCCTGAACCATGAAGCAATCGATCCCCTATATCTCTACGCTTTCCTTCAGTCTGAGCCTTTCAAGGCACAGCTTCGGGCCCGCGAAAATGAGTCCGATATGGCGGCATATGTATCGCTCACGGAACAAAGGCGATTGAGTGTTACTGTGCCACCATTGGAAATCCAGCGTGCGATTTCCGGCGTGCTTGGGGCGCTGGACGACAAGATCGCGGTCAACGAGCGCGTCGCGGCAATGGCTCGCGAACTCGGTCTCACCTTCTATTCTCAGAGTCTTCATGATGACGACTCCACTGAAGTAGTTGTGGACTCAGTCGCGACTGCGCTGACTCGCGGCGTCGCTCCGAAATACGCAGACTCTTCGGATGAACTCACAGTGCTCAATCAGAAGTGCATTCGCGACGGGCGTGTGAATCTCGAACCCTCCCGTCTGACTCTCCGGGAGAAGGTCAAGGCCCCCAAGCTGTTGCAGCTTAACGACGTGCTAGTGAATTCAACGGGTGTTGGTACTCTCGGGCGGGTTGCCCGCTGGACCTTGGACCTGGACGCGACTGTCGACTCGCACATTACGATCGTGCGCTTCAATGAGAGCAAGGTCGACCCCGTTTGTGCCGGATTTGCCATGCTGCGTGCTCAGCCAGAGATCGAGGCGATGGGCGAAGGCAGCACTGGTCAGACCGAACTCCGGAGATCTCAAGTCGGTGAACTGGAACTCACCCTGCCCGGCCCTGCTGGCCAGAAGGAACTGCGCCCCAAGCTGGATGCGCTGGAGGAGCGAGCGGACCAGGCGCTCAGGGAGTCTTTGGCCTTGGCCAACCTCCGCGACACCCTCCTCCCCCAACTAATGTCGGGCAAGCTCCGAGTCCGAGACGCCGAGAAGATCGTGGAGGACGCCGTATGACCACCGAAAACGGCAGCGAGCACACAGACGCCCCCCACACCCCCGCCCACCTCGACGCCAAAATGACCGAGTCCACCTGGGAGCACCTGGCCCTGGATGAACTCGTGCAACTCGCCTGGGAGAAAAGGGCTGGCAAGGACCTGGCCCCCGGCACCGGCCATCGCCGCGACTGGGACGACCTGATCCTCCACGACGAACTCCAGGCAGCCATCGAAAAGCTGAACCCGGAGCTGACCTCCACCGCCGTCCACGAAGCCCTCCGAATCGCCACCGACCCTGCCTCCCGCGAGGCGTACCCGGAGAACAAGCAGGCCCACGAGAACCTGACCACCGGCATTCGCCTCACCTACACCGACGAGTTCGGCGCCGAGCAGACCCCCACCGTCCGCCTCGTCGACTTCACGGACGCCGACGTGAACAGCTACCTGGCCGTCAACCAGGTCACCGTCCGGGAGACCGACGGCAGTCACCGCCGCTTCGACATCGTCCTGTACGTCAACGGCCTGCCTCTCGCCGTCATCGAGCTGAAGAGCGCCTCCGACGAGAACGCGACCCTCAAGTCGGCGCACGCCCAACTCCAGACGTACGTCTCGGAGTTCCCGATCGCGTTCCGCTACAACGTCCTCTGCCTGGTCTCGGACGGCATAACCGCCAAGTACGGCACAGCGTTCACGCCGTACGAACACTTCGCGCCCTGGAACGTCGACCACGAGGGCAAGCCCGTCGACACCAACGAGCCCGGCTACGACGGCCTCGACGCGCTGAACCTGGCCCTGCACGGCCTGTTCACGCAGGACCGGTTCCTCTCCCTCACCCGCAACTTCGTCAACTTCCCCCCGCCCAAGCCGGGCGAGCCCCTCTCCGGTAAGCGCATCGCGAAGCCGCACCAGTACTTCGCGGTGAACAAGGCGGTGGACGCCGTCGTCGAGGCATCGCGGACGAACGGCCAGGCCGGCGTCGTCTGGCACACGCAGGGCGCGGGAAAGTCGGAGGAGATGGTGGAGACAGCCGCGCTCGTCCTCCGCCACCCGGCGCTCAACAACCCCACCATCGTCGTCATCACCGACCGCAACGACCTCGACGACCAGCTCTACGACACCTTCCTCGACAGCGAGTCCCTGCTGGAGGCAAAAGCTCACCAGATCGACACGCGCGAGGAGCTGCGCACCGAGCTGACGCGGCGCAACGTCGGGGGGATCGTCTTCACCACCCTCCAGAAGTTCGGCCTGAGCCAGGAGGAGAAGGCGGCCGGCAAGTCCCACCCCCTCCTCTCCGAGCGCCGCAACATCCTGGTGATCGTCGACGAGGCCCACCGCTCCCACTACGACAGCCTCAACGGCTACGCCCGCCACCTGCGCGACGCCCTGCCGTATGCCACCCTGCTCGCTTTCACCGGCACACCGATCTCGAAGGCCGAGGCCGACACCCGTGCCGTCTTCGGCGAGTACATCGACATCTACGACCTGAAGCGCGCCGTCGACGACGGGGCCACGGTCCGCGTGTTCCATGAGCCGCGTGTCATCAAGGTCGACCTGCCCAAGGGCGTCGACCCGAACAAGCTCGACGAGCAGGCCAACACCCTCACCGAGGGAATGGACGACGCCGAGCGCCGCCGCGCCATCCAGTACGCCACGACGATGAACACCGTCTACGGTGCCCAGGACCGCATAGCGAAGCTCGCCGACGACCTGATCGCCCACTGGGAGCAGCGCCGTGAGCTGGTCAAACCAGACATCGGCGCCCCCGGCAAGGCGATGGTCGTGTGCGCGACCCGCGAGATCTGCGTACGGGTCTTCGATGCGCTGGCCGAGCGGCGGCCCGGCTGGGTCAGTGACGAGGTCGACAAGGGCGTCATGAAGATCGTCTTCCACGGCGACCGCTCCGACCCCGAGCACATGCGCAAGCACTCGCTGCGCAAGTCCCAGCAGAAGGTCGTCCAGAAGCGCGCCAAGGACCCCGACGACGAGCTGGAACTGCTCATCGTCCACTCGATGCTGCTTACCGGCTACGACGCCCCGCCCATCCACACCCTGTACATGGACCGCCCGATGCAGGGCGCCAACCTGATGCAGGCGCTCGCCCGCGTCAACCGCCGTTTCCGCGGCAAGCAGGACGGTCTGCTCGTCGGCTACGCGCCTCTCACCGACAACCTCACCAAGGCCCTGCGCGAGTACTCGGACCAGGATCGCAAGGACCAGACCCTCGGCGCGGACATCGAACGGGCCGTCACCGAGGTCAAGAACGAGATCGCCACCATCAAGGGGCTTCTGGCCGGGAGCCGTTGGAAGGAGTGGCTTGCCGACACCGGCCGTCCCGACTCCCGCAAGCGCGCGCTGCGTCTGACCGCCGACTTCCTGCGCGATCCGAAGAACCCGGGCAACAAGGTCGAGCCCCCCGCCAAGCCGCTCTCCGTCCGCTTCAAGGACAGCGCGGCCCGGCTGGACCGTTTCTACCGTGTCTGCGCGATGAGCAAAGAGATCGCCGAGCGCTGCGAGGACCTGGACGACTGGCGTCGTGACATCTCCTTCTTCAGCGAGGTCCGGGCCTGGATGATCAAGCTCGACGCCGCCCAGCGCGAGGCCAGCGGGGAGCCGCTCAGCGCCGAGGTCCAGCGTTACCTGCAGGCCCTAGCGGCCTCGGTCGTAGATGCCGACGACATCACCGACCTGTACGCGGAGGCCGGGATCGGCCGGCTGGACATCACCCGTCTCAACGAGGCGCAGCTGCGCAATCTGGAGAACTCGGAGACCCCGCACCTGGTCACCGAGGCCCTGCGCCGCATGATCCAGCAGAAGATGCGCGAGGTGACCAAGCACAACGTCGTCCGCAACGAGAGCTTCACCGAGCGTCTGAACGATCTGATGAGGCGTTACATGCTCCAGCAGCTCACCAGCGCCCAGGTGATCGCCGAACTCGCCGCCCTGGCACGGGAAGTGTCGGCGGAGGCCCGCCGTGGCGAGCGGTTCGACCCGCCGTTGACCCACGCAGAGCTGGCCTTCTACGACGCCGTCGCACACCGCGACATGGCCGAGGCGATGGAGGGCGGCGACGACACGCTCGCCAAGATCGCTCGTGCCCTCGTCAAGGACATCCAGAAGAACCTCTCCGTCGACTGGCTCTCCCGCGAACCCGTCCGGGCGAAGCTCCGTACCCGCATCCGCCGCGTGCTGGCGATGTTCGACTACCCGCCTGAGGAGGAGCGCGAGGCGGTCGACCTGGTCCTCAAGCAGATGGAGATCGTGGCCGCCCTCTGGGCGCCCGCTGCGAAGTAGCAACGCATACGGGAGGGCGCCACCAGGGGCGCCCTCCCGTCACGGCCAGGTGCGCTCAACGCGGTCGTGCCGCACGGCGTACGCCGCCGGGCCGCCCTTCTCGATGGCCCGGCGGTTCGCGTCACGGCGTGCGACGAGACGCTCGACCATCTCGACACTGCGAAGCTGCTGGTTGTCCAGGTAGAACAGCACCGCCTCGTGCTCCAGGACGGACTGTCTTATGTCTCGGATCTTTTGATAACCCTGGTTATCACTGAAAACATGGATTAGCAACTTCTCCGCCTCTAACGTCTGCTCCGTAACACCGGGCTCGCGCAAAGCGAGAGGCTCACCCCTCTCGCTCACCGCACGAGCCCGGCCCCGGAACCGACCACGGAGGGCGGAGAGCACCATGACGGAACACCCCGAACAGAGCGAGCCGAACGCATCTGACCATCAGGTCGATCATCGCCGAGGCGCCTCCTCGACGCTCTCTCGCCTGAACGCCCGCCTCGAAAGCTCGGCGCTTGCGGAGGAACCTCGGGCACTCCTGCGAGAGGCACTGGGCGCCACCGCGACGGAGTCCTCCGGCACCCCTGCTGGTCCGCACCCGGACCAGCGGGTGTTCCTCGACTCCATCAGCGTCAACGGCTTTCGCGGCATCGGCCGCAAGGCACGTCTGCCGCTGACCGCGAAGCCTGGAGTCACCCTCGTCGTGGGGCGTAACGGCTCGGGGAAGTCCAGCTTCGCCGAGGGCATTGAGACGGCGCTCACGGGTCGGACCGCCCGCCTGGACAAGCAGCGGGGCGAGGTGTGGCGCCGGCACTGGCGCAACCTTCACGACGGGGCCGACCCGAGGGTCGAGGTCCGCCTCGCCATCGCGGGCGACCCCCGGCTGTCCACCCTGACGTGCACCTGGCCCGGCGACGACGTCACCGCCCCCGAGGCCGAGTTCAGGCGGCCGGGCCACGGCCGTCGGCCCTTCGTCGGCACCGGGTGGGAGCGGGCCCTGAACGACTACAGCCCCTTCCTGTCGTACGCGGATCTCGACAAGGTCCTCAACGGCAGGCCCAGCGAGCAGTACGACTCGGTCGCCGCCATCCTCGGCCTCCGTGAACTGACCGACGCGGACGACCGGCTCCAGGGCATCGAGAAGGCGCTCGACTCCGCGCTGAAGCAGGCCGAGGAAGAACGGCCCGTGCTCGCCGGGGCGTTGTCCGCGCTGGACGACCCGCGGGCGGTACGCGCGCTCGCGGTCCTTGGCAAGGCGGGCGACCCCGACTTCGTCGTGCTCGACGCCCTCGTGACCTCACTGCCCGACGCGGACGAGAGCCGTCTCCGGGAACTGCGGACGACCGCCGCGCTGACCGGACCGGACCTCGGCATGGTCGGCGCGGCCGTGGACCGGCTGCGCGAGGCCGTCGCCGTACTTGACGACGTACGTGCCTCGGGCGCCGAGGACGCCCACCAGCGCGCGGAACTGCTGGCCAAGGCCCTGGAGCACAGCCGTCGGCACGAGGACGAGGACACCTGCCCAGTGTGCGGGTCCGACCGGGCGCTCGACGAGGCGTGGGCCGAGCGGGCCGCCGAACAGGTGGCGACCCTGCGGCAGGAGGCCGCGACCGCGCGGGAGGCCCGTACCGGGCTGCGGGACGCGGTGGACGCCCTCCGCTACCTGGTCACCCCGGTCCCCGCGTGGCTGCCCGCCCCGCTCGTGGACCCGTGGGAGGAGTGGAAGGCGTGCCGGGCGATCGACGACGCCGAGCGGCTTGCAGCCCGCGCCGAGACCGCCGCGCTCGTCCTCGCCGACGCCTGCGCCGCGCTGCGCGACGAGGCGCTGCGGGAGCTGGAAAAGCTCGACGAGGAGTGGCGCTCCTGTGTCACCCGCCTGGCGGGCTGGCTCGACCGGGCCCGGCCTGCGTACGCCGGCAGGCCCCGGCTGTGCCAGGTCAGGGCGGCCCGTAAGTGGCTCAAGGAGGCGCGTGCCGAGCTGCGCGAGCAGCGGCTGCGGCCGTTCGAGGATCACTCGCAGCGGATCTGGGAGGAACTGCGTCAGCAGAGCAACGTGGACCTGCGTTCTGTGCGCCTGACCGGTAGCGAGAAGGCCACCGTGCGCAAGCTGGTGATGGATGTGTCCGTCGACGGCACCGAGGCGGCGGCCCTTGGCGTCATGAGCCAGGGCGAACTGCACTCCCTCGCGCTCTCGCTCTTCCTGCCGCGCGCCGCCGCGCCGGACAGCCCCTTCGGTTTTGTCGTCATCGACGACCCGGTGCAGTCCATGGATCCCGCCAAGGTCCACGGCCTCGCGAAGGTGCTGCATGGCCTTGGGGCGACTCAGCAGGTCGTGGTCTTCACCCACGACACGCGGCTCCAGCGAGCCTTCACCAACCAGGAATTCCCGGTGACCGTACTGGAGGTGGAGCGGGCGTGCCGGTCCGTGGTGACCGTGAGCCGGGTGACCGATCCGGTCGGTCAGGCACTGGCCGACGCACGCGCTCTCATCCGCACGCGAAACCTCCCGCCGGTCGCGATGACCCATGTGCTGCCCAGCCTCTGCCGCGCCGTCCTGGAACGGGCCTTCTCCGAGGCCGCGTGGCTGCGGCTGCACCGGGCGGGGCTGGCCGAACACGAGGCGGAGAAGACCGTCGCGGGGGCCGTCACGCTGATGGACATCGCCGCGCTGGGGCTCTTCGGAGACCCGTCGAAGAAGGCGGGTGACGTCTACCGCGAGCTGCGCAGGCGTTGCGGCCCCGGGGCGATGGACCTCATCCGGCAGTGCCAGGAGGGCGCCCACCCGTCGGGCACCTCGATGCCGGACCCCCACCGGTTCGTGGACGACATCAAGGCCGTCGCCCTGACGGTACGCAAGCCCGAGGAGGGGCCGTGAACCAGACGATTCGCCAGCTGCTCGACACCGCCGACCTGCTCCTCACGGACACTGGCGAGCCCGCCACGCCCGCTGCCACGACCGTACCTGCCGCGTCCGCTGCCGCCACGGCGAGCCGGTGTCGAGGTGCCGCCTTCGCCCTCCGTGTCGCGCTGGAGAGCGCGGTCGCCGACCGCCTCACCTCCCACCGGGCGCCGCGCGCGATCCGAGAGGGCACCCAGCGGGCCGCGTTCCTCTGGCTCCGCGGTTGCGCCGAAGCAGGAACGGCCCGCCGCGCGAAGGCCGTGTGGAGCCAGCTCTGCCTGGGATGCCACTACCACCAGTACGAGATCGGTCCGACGGAGGACCAGGTCCACGCGTGGCGTACTGAAGTCGCGGCGATCGTCGCCCTGTTGACTCTCTGACTCGCGTCGGCGCCAGGAGAGGCGCTGCCGGAAGGAGACACGCGTGAGAACGACACCACGAGGACGGTTATCGCGACCGTCCGCAAAGACCAGAATGAGGAGCGGACCATGACGGGCCGTACGTCCAAGCGAACCCTGTACCGGCTCAGGGGCGTGCCTCCCACTGTCGACGCGATGTTCGACGCCCTGGACCCCAACCAGTTGGAAAGGGTCCACGCGGATTTCGACGTCCCCGAGAACCTCGGTGTACCGGCGGTCCTGGTCACCGGCAGCTTCGAGCAGCCTGTGGCGAGCTGGTGCGACGAGATCTTCCGAACGACGGGTATCGAGGTGTCACGGTCCGTCAATCGCTCGGCCGGCCTGCTGATGCTGGCCGTCGACGGTGAGGTGTACGCGATCGGTTACGACCAGGGCTTCCGCCTGGTGCCCGACCGCCTGAAGGACCACCGCTTCGGGCTGAGCTTCGCGTCCCGCCGGGTGGACCCGGCGAAGATCCGGGACCTGGTATCGCACACTCCCGGCGGAGGGCGCACCGACATCACCCTGATCCCGAGCGGGGCCTCGGTGTGGAGCCTGGGCATCGTTGAGCACGCGCAGATTGTGCGCCGCCTCGGCGGCCACCTGGACAACATCCCGCTCACCATCTCCCGGGACAACCCGGGGAAGATCTCCAGTGCCGAGGGCGGAGCCGGCCTGCGCATGCGGCTCGGTGTGGAGGGTGCCGACCTGATCGCTGACATCCGTGCGATCGCCCGCGTGTTGCGCGAGGAGAAGCCGAGCCCGGAGCTGGAGTTCGTCGAACACGTCGTGCCCGTCGACGATCCCAGCCTTGTCACTCGCCTGGAGGCCATCCTCGACAACCTCCTGGGGCAGGAGCCCGACGGGAGGATCAGCGTGGCTGTCCCCGCAGACCATTGGGACGACTACATGGCCGCAGGGGCGTTCAGGGCCAGGATCAACAGCGACGCGGCCGGCCGGTCGACCGAAGACTTCGACCTTGAGTACGTCCTCTGCCGTGCGCGCATCCAGCATGCGGGCAGCCGCGTGGCCGCGCTCCGGGAAGGAACCGTCACTCTCTATCGGCATGGCCGCGCCGACCGGGCCGACGAAATCTGGATGTCCAGCGCGCTCCGGTGGATCGAGGCGGAAGTGTTTCTCGACTCTCGCCGGTTCTTCCTGATGGACGAGCACTGGTACGAGATCGACCAGGAGTATCTGAAGGCGATCCGCTCGCACGCCGAACGGCTGATCACCGACACCCCGTCCGTCGACCTGCCCCCGTGGGTCCTTGGGGAGAAGGAGCGCACCTACAACGCGTGCGTGCCGGACCAGCGGCCCGGGTACGTCTGCTTTGACCGCGACAACGTGCAGACCGCGCTGCACCGCGGGAACGGCGTGGAGATCTGTGATCTGCTGAGCCCGGACGATGTCCTGGTCATGGTGAAGCGTGCCAAGGGTTCCGACGCGTTGAGCCATCTCTTCAGTCAGGCGCTCGTCGCCGTACAGACGCTGCGGAACTCCCCGGAGGGGAGGGAACGGTTCGCCGAGAAGGTGGCCGCGGCCCGGCAAGGGCGCGGTCTACCGGAAGACTTCCGGGCTTCGAAGGTCGTCTTTGCAATCCTGCTGAAGGACGGCACCGACCTCACCGCCGACACCCTGTTCCCGTTCTCGCAGGTCACTTTGGTGCATACGGCCAGGACGCTCGAATCATGGGGTGTCCAGGTCGAGGTCGTCGGCATCGCCTCCACTCCGCCGACTGCCACCTCGACCGGGACTCGGCGGTTGGCGGCGTAGCCGCCGTCCACCGTAACGACGTACGCCGACGTTGCTGGCGAGCCGTTCCGGATCTCGGGGTGGCTGTGATAGCGGACAAGGACCGCAGCGATGCCAGCTGTTACGCCAGGGACTTTCGCACAGCGTCGACCAGTGACGTCGCACGCAGGTCGTTGTGGCCCCCGATGATGTTGTTCATCGCATAGCCGAAGGCGATGCCGTGTTCCGGGTCGGCGAAACCAAGTGAGCCGCCTCTGCCTGTGTGACCGAAGGAGTTCGGCCCGATCATGGGGTTGGTCTCGGTAGGCAGCATGTACCCGGAGCTGAACCGGCTCGGGATCAGCATCACCTGGTCCTTCCCGCTGGCCTGCTCCTTGGTCGCCGAAGCAAGGGTCTCCGAGGTCAGCAGGCGCACGCCGTCCACCTCGCCGATCAGCGCGGCGTACATGCGCGCCAGCCCGTGCGCGGTGCTGATGCCGTTGGAGGCCGGGAGTTCCGCGGCCTGCACCTCGGGCGAGTCGAAGTCGATCTCGGCGGGGTCGGTGACCGCGTACGCCCTGTTGCTGAATGACTCCGGATCCCGCCACGCGGCAACCTGCTCGCGGAGTTCCTCGGGAACCGACTCGGCAGGCACGGTAGTGAGGTCCACGGCCGGGCGCTGGTACACCATGCGGCTGACCCGGTCGCGCTGATCCGCCGGCAGTCCGATGAAGAAGTCCAGTCCGAGGGGGGCGGCGATTTCGTCGGCGAAGAAGCGGCCCGGCGTCCGGCCGGACACTCGGCGGATCACTTCGCCGACGAGCCAGCCCCAGGTCCGACCGTGGTACCCGTGCGCCGTGCCCGGAGTCCACAGGGGGCGCTGAGTGGCCAGCGCGGCCGCCATCGGGTGCCAGGCCAACGCCTCGTTCAGCGGGACCGGTTGGTCCAGCGCGATCAAGCCAGCCTGGTGGGACAGCATCCAGCGCACCGGGATGTCCGCCTTGCCGTTCGCGGCGAACTCCGGCCAGTACTTCGCCACCGGCGCGTCCAGGTCCAGCGCACCGCGCTCGGCCAGCATGTGTGCCGCGGTCGCGGTGGCCCCCTTGGTAGCCGAGTAGACGAGCTGCAGCGTGTCCCGCGTCCACAGTCGACCGGTCTGGGGGTCGGCGATGCCTCCCCACAGATCCACCACCGGCCGTCCGTACTGGTACACGCACACCGCTGCGCCGATGTCCCCGTGCTGGGAGAAGTTCGCCGCGAACGCCTTACGCACCGGTTCGAACCCAGCCGCGACCTCACCGTGGATCGTCGTCATGCCGTCCATCCTGGCATTGGGACTACGTGCTCCGCGGGGGTGGGTTCGGCCTCGAAGTCCGAGCGGTGACGGTCACGCCGCGACGGGAACGGCCTGAAGGCGCTCGCGGAACTCACGGACAGCGGGGACGGACTTGCGCGGTTCGAGGTGTGCGGAGAACTCCTTCAAGCGGTCCAGTGCCCGTACGGAACTGACACTGCTCTCCAGGAGCTCGGTGCCGTAGTTCGCGGCGTCGAGTGCCCCGTCCAGGTCGCCGCCGGCGAGCCGGGCCTCGGCCAGGCGGCTGGAGCGTACGGCCTTGTCCCGAGGAGCCGCGCTTTTCACGGAAGTCTCCAGGGAGTCCGTCGCGCGCTCCACCTGCCCGGACCGCAGCAGGACCTTGCCCTCGGTCGACTTCAGCTGGGCCTCACCGAACCAGTTGAGCCAATCCGGGTTTTCCTCCGTCGTGTGGCGCTCCCAGTGGGACACAGCGCGGTTGAGCGCTGTTCCGGCGTTCTGGTGGTCGCCGTCGCGGGACAGTGCCTCGGCCTTGTGCAGGTAAAGGAACGACTGGGTGTAGGGCGACAGCGTTCGTGGGGCGTTGTCGATGGCGGTGGAGATGAGGGCGACGCGCTCGGCGGTCCGTCCGGCCTCGGAGACGTGAACGCCCATCTCCGCGAGGATGAACGCGCCGAACGCGTCGTCTCCAGCGGTACGGGCGCTGCGCAGGGCCCCTACGTAGTACCGCTGGCCGACGGACCGCAGCCCCGCGTCGTAAGCCATCCAGCCGGTCAGGTGCGACACCCGGGCCGCCAGGGCGTAGAGGCGGATTCGGATGCTCTCCGTGTACCTGCCGGTGCTCAGGAGGCCGGTGACGAGGGCGAGATCGCCGCGTGCCTGCTCCAGGAGTGTGGCGCCGCCGAGTTGGTCGTCGAGGGTACGGAGCGTGCTGATGCGCTGCTCGATCGTCAAGACCATCCTGTCCGTGACCTGATCCCCGCCCAGGGCCGAGGCGAAGGCGGACGGCGCGTCCACCCAGCTCGCCGCGAGGCCCGTCAGGGCGGCGCCGATGATGGTGAGAAAGCCCCGGCGATCCATGCGGCCACTCCCCACGAGTTCGGACAACGCCTCAACGGTACCGGCCTCGGTCCACGGGGCCGTGAGTCCCGTGACCTCCCAGACCGGGAGCCACCGGGGCCAGCCTGCCTTCCGCGCCTGCTCGTACGGGACGCGCAGCAGGTCGGCGAGTACGTGCTGGGCGTCCGCGTCCGGCTCCTGCCCCTGCTCCCACTTCCATACGGTGGTGCGGTTGGTCGCGAGCGGGATTCCGAGCGATCTCCCGTGCGCCTGCATGAGCCGGGCGAACTCGGCCTTCCCCCATCCGCGCGTCTGGCGGAGGAAGCTCAGCGGGTGGACCGCCAACGGCTCACCAGGCATGTCATCACTCCCGTCATCCCCTCATGGCGTAGTGGGGAGGTTACTTCGCGTGGCCGCGTACGGGGAGGGCGTCCCCATGAGGAACCCCCTAGAAACGTTCCGCCTTGCTCGCTCGGGCCGTTGACTGAGTATCAGCCGTCCACGGAATCCGGGCAGGGCGACCGCTCCCGGAACGGTTCCTCAGATCGGCGGCTCCGCCCTTGTTTCCCCCTCGGGGACGGAGCCGCTCTCCAACCCTTCGGAGGCGTCAGCCATGCCCATGCTCGTCCATCGGTTCGTCCTCGCGGGTGAGGAAAGGGAAGTTTCCCTCGCCCGGCGCACGGTCGTCGACAAGGTGCGTACGTGGGGCGTGCCGTTGGACGACGACACGGCTGACGCCATCCGTCTTGTCGCCTCCGAGCTCATCAGCAACGCCGTGGTCCATGGGGAGGGGTCCGTCACCGTCACGCTGTACCACCGGCCCGGCCGCCTCGTGATCGACGTCCTCGATGACAATCCCGCAGCTCCACAGATGAGTTGTGCCCAGGCCGACGACGAGAGCGGGCGCGGCCTGTCAATGGTCGAGTTCCTCGCTTCGCGGTGTGCCTGGGAACCCGCCGGCCGTGGGAAGCGCGTATGGGCGGAGGTCGCGCTTCCCACGGTGGCACCCGCCATCCGAGCCGCTGTTCTGCGCAGATTATTCGCACTACGGCCGAAGCTCGGGAGTGTAGCTGAGCCTGAGTCCCTCACCCTGACGGTCGCGTGATGGGACGGCACGCACTGCGTACGACTCCGCTTCCTGACCCTGATGTCGCCTTCCGTCCCACTCGCCGTGATGTCGACCCCATCACCAGGGAGCCCACTGAGTACGCGTTGTGGGATCGCCACGAATGGCAGGCGCGCGGCGAGTGCTGGCTGTGGTGCGGACGTGCCGATGTCGAGGTGACGTGGATCGGACCCGTCCGGTCGAGCGGCATACACGCGGCCCTCTACGCCTGCCGTGCGTGTCTGTACGAGCTGGACCAGCGCGTTCTGGAGACCAACATGCACCAGGACGTAGGCGTGCTGCCGATGAATCGCGGACCTGCCCGGTCGCTGGTGTAGGACTGCGGCTCTTCGCGACCCCCAATGACCGCCGCTCCACGGCAACCCCCTTCTCTCACTGCTGTGGGGCGGCCACCGACCTCCCGCCGGAGCCCTGGCGGGAGAACCGAAGAGGAAGGAGTACGAGGTGGCAGAGCCCACGACACCGCCTCCGGCCCGAAGCGGCCTCCTGGTGGCGGTGCAAGAGCTGACCGCCGTCCACGACCGGTACGACAGCCTCCGGTCGGACAACCAGGGAAGTTCCGGCGACGCGCCGTGGCCGGGTGGCGACGGCAACCTGCACGACAGCGAGTAGGCACCAAGCGGTGGGGGCCGGCGCGCTCGGCCGTGTCGGCCCCCACCGCGTCCGCATCACGTGGTCGACCCCATGGAGGACGTAACGATGGAACATCGGTTGATCAGCGCCATCGAGACTGCGCTCGGATGGAACGGGGCGGAGGAGCTGGGCAAGGACTTCGTACGCGGGAGCATGGACGACCCCGCACTCGTCTCCCGCATCATGACCCCGAACCGTCTGCTCGACATCGCGATGCGCAGGAGCCTGAACCGCCCCCAGTTCCGGTGCTTCCAGAAGGGCGAGGAGGTCCATCCGGCCATCTACTACACCGACAGCGTCAGCCCTCGGGGCCAGAGCATCCCCATGGCCAACATGCGCAGCCTGGGCAGCCTCCTGGGACAAGGCGCGACGGTGATCATGGACCAGGCCAACGTCTTCGATCCGACGATGGAGGTCGCCTGCCGGGCCCTGCAGTGGTGGTCCCACGAGCGAGTCCAGGTCAACGCGTACCTGACGACGAACGACGCCTCCGGCTTCCCCTTGCACTGGGACGACCACGATGTCGTCATCGTCCAACTCGCCGGCGAGAAGGAGTGGGAGGTCCGCGCGACCTCCCGCGCAGTCCCCATGTACCGGGACGCCGACCCCAACAACACCCCGAGCGACGAGATCATCTGGTCCGGCACCATGCGGACCGGTGACGTCATGCACATCCCTCGGGGCCACTGGCACCAGGCGACACGGTCCGGCAGCGGTTCTGGCAAGAGCCTGCACGTCACCTTCGGCATCACCAAGCGCACGGGAGCAAGCTGGCTCGCATGGCTGGCCGACTGGTGCCGCGAGCACGAGATCTTCCGCCACGACCTCGACCGCTGGCACGGAACCGGCGGCGAGGCCCTGAGCGCGGCTGCCGCCCAGCTCGTCGGTGAACGCTCCCCGGCCGACTTCCTCGCCGCGTACGAGCAAGAGACGACGCTGCCTCGGCACGTGCCCTTCCTCGACATATTCGGGCCGCTCGCCGCCGTGGTGTGCACCACCCACTTCCCGCCCCGTATCGAGGAATGCGGGGAGACCGTCCACGTCGTGGCCTCCGGGAAGAAGCTCACCCTCACGGCCAAGGCCCTGCCCGTACTGCGTCTGCTGCTCAGCGGCCAGCCGGTCGCGCTGGAGCGCGCCGCAGCCGTCGTCGGAGCCGAAGTGACCGAGGTCGCCGAGATCCTGGTGGAGGAGGAACTGTGCGCGGTGCTGACCCCCGAGTTGTCCTTGGGCTACACCGGTCTCGTCACGAACGCCGTCTCCTGACGGGGGCGTTGGACCTCGGTGTCACCGCACTCGACACCAGCAGCAACTACCTCGACTTCCGTTCGCATGAGGTCCTGGTGCGGACAGCCGGTGACCTGCTGCCGAAGTTCACGGTCTCCACCAAGGTCGGCTATTTCCCGGGACCGGACGGGGCGGAGCATTCCCTGGACCCCGTATGTCTGCACGCGGCCGTGGAACAGGCCGCCCAGGACCTCGGGCGGGAGCCGGACCTGGTGTTCCTGCACAACCCGGAGCATTCGCTCCGTGAAGCCGCCCCTCACAACCAGGACGCGCTGATACAGGCGTGCGCCACTCTCGACGCGGCCGTAGCGAAGGGACTCTGCGCCGCCTGGGGCGTCGCGTCCTGGGACCCGTTACCGCTGCTGAGCCTCATCGACATGACCGTACCGAAGCCGGCGGTCCTCATGGTCCGCGCCGGTTTGCTGGTCGGAGCCAGAACGCTGGATGCCGCGGATGCCATCACCAAGGCGTGGGGTCTGGAGGGCGCCAAGGTGTGGGGGATGAGCCCTTTCGGGGGCAGTACCAGCACTCCTGTGTGGGACAGGATCGATCCACGCGTCTTCCTCCGGGACGGCAGCCAACTCTCCTGCGTGCAAGCGGCGTTCAGAGTCGCCTATCACCTCCCGCGGGTCGGCACCGTCGCCGTGGGCACCGATGAGCCCGCCCATCTCGGCGAACTCGTCGGAACCCTGGCGGGCGGGGTCAACGAGCGGAGCGTCCAGGAATACCGGAGTCTCCTCCGAGACCGCTCGCGCGCTCAGCCCGCTTGAAGCTGCTCGATGACCCGCTCAGCCATGCGCCGGGCGGGTTCCAGCCGAGGGTCCTCCGGGTGCGCGTACGGCCCGAGGATCTTCGAACAGGCGAACAACGTCATCAACTTGCCGTCCCGGCTCTCGAAGTCCGACCGGCGCTCGCGCCTTACGCGATCGGCCAGAGCCGGGACCGCAAGGGAACTCGCCCAAAGGGAGGACGAATCCAGCCCCAGCGGCGCGCTACCCCAGTCCTCCCAGTCGAAGAGGCTGAACGTCGGAGCCGTCATGTTCGCCCAGTTCAGGTCCGCGTGGGCCGGCACCCACCGCTCCACGGTCGTATCGAAGCCACCCGAGAAGACACCGCGGATGGACTCGGTGACGAGGGCCTGGGTGATGGTGACGGTGTCCGGTGTGGCGATCCGCCCGGTGTCCTGTGCCGCCAGAGCGTCCAACGAGGCGTTCAACGCCTCCCACCAGGCGTCCGTCATCTCCGGGGCCTCACTCAAGATGGCGCTTCCGACGGGAGCCCCCGGCAGGAGCCCGGTTTCGTCGGCCCGCCACATCACCGGCTCGTCTGTGTCCCGCCAGACCACACATCCGCGCCACTCAGGCTGGGCGATGCCCTCCAGGCGCGCGGCACTTTCGGTGCCGTTCCATCCCTGATCGGGGATCTTTTCGAGCGAGCGCCGCTCGATCCGCACCCAGGTGTCGCGGATCGTCCTGGCTCCCACAGATCGGCGTTTGCGCACCACGGTGTCCGGGAGCAAGCGCACCTGCAGAGACCGCTCGACACGATCAAGAACCTCGTCAACCTGCTGCACCCGTAGATCAACAGCCTGACCCATGGAGACGGAGAGAGCCATGGAGGCGACCGTAGCAGTGGTGCGGCGGGAGGTGCCCGGCGCCGAGGCACGGGCGGTAGCCGTCAGCCACATCCAGATCCGACTGTATGGAGGGCGATGTGAGCCTGTGCACCGGAGCTGCCGCCTACTCCAGGCATCTCCAGCCCGGTCGCGGTCACGCTTGCTGATCGGCTCCGGTTGCCGGGCCCGCTCAAGACATTCTGCCCCCGCGCCTGTAGCCAACCCACAACCGGCCGCCGGCTTGCCCGAGTACCTCGTCCACCACACCGATGAGGGGCTCGGCCTGGCCCTCCAGCAACTCACGGACCGCCTGGTGCAGGCGCGTGCTGAGCCCTGGTGCCGTGGTATCGAGACGGCGTGCCAGCCACTTCCCGCCTCCGTTCCAGGACCCGCCGATGGCCAGTGCCAACTCGCCCGTTCTCCGCGCCAGTTCAGTGGCGATGAACAGCCGCTCGCCCTGGTCGGTGCTTCCCGAAAGATCATCGAGGAGGTCGGTGATCGCGTAGCGACGGTCGTCGATTTCCTCGGCTGACACACTGGGTGGTCCCGCGGCGGTCAGCTTCCGGGCTTCGGCGGCGACACGCGCACCGACTCCGTCGGTGTCGAAGAGCAGCAGCCCGTCGGCGCACATCCAGAGCAGCGGTGACCGGCGCTTGCGTACTTCCCGCTCGACATACGCGTGCCAGGTCGTCTCGGTGTGCACGAACAGCTCCACCGGCCAGTCGCCGTGCCGGATGCTCGCCCGGTACGGGGCGGGGGCTCCATTGAGCAGCACCACGATGTCGAGGTCGGACATCGCCGTGCGGCGGCCCGTCACGACGCTGCCTCCCAGCAACGCCGCCCGGGCGTCAGGGTGGTGTTCCTCGACAACGGCGCATGCGGAGTCAATCGCGTCCATGCCTCAACTATCGGCACCTTGTGCGCACCGCGCACGGGGTTTTGCGCCCGCGCCACCGATGGCGCCCCAGTGTTCTGCTCCTGTCGCCTGGCCTGTCGCCAGGGGGCCACCACATCGGTTCGCCGACGGCAGACAGGAGACATCCCGCAATGACTGTCATTCCGCGCCACGGCATGTCAACGTACAACGCTCCGCTGGAAGATCTGCCCTGAGCCCATGGAGGCGCCCCTGCACCCGCACCACCCCACCGACCCTTCCCTCCCCCCCCCG
>NZ_LIPP01000140.1 GCF_001418335.1 Streptomyces aurantiacus
AGATCTGTATAAGAGACACCACGCCGACCCCGCCCCCCACCACCACACCTCCGGCGTCCTCGAAGCCCACGCCCACCGAGACGGTGGACCACCTGGAGGACGCGGGCACCGCCAAGCTCACCGCGACCGCGGGCGACACCTTCGGCGAGAGGATCGCCACCCGCGCCGAGACCAAGGCGGGCAAGACCGTCGGCAAGGTCCGGGTCCGGTTCACGATCGTCGGCGACACCGACGCGGCCTTCACCGGCGGTGAGAGCGTCGCGACCGTCGTCACCAACAGCGCCGGCGTGGCGACCGCGCCCGCGCTCAAGGCAGGCGAGAAGACCGGCGGCTTCACGGTCCGCGCCACCGTCGTCGGCCGCGCCGTCTCCGGCCTCGACTACGCGGCGACGGTCACCGCACGCCAGGCCGACGCGCTGGCCCGCACCACCGACACCGCGCTGACCTGCGTCCCCGGCGGCGAGTTCGCGGACCAGGTCGAGGTGAAGGCCACGTACAAGGGCGCCGCCGCGGACCGTGTCGCCGCGACCGCCACGCTCATCAAGGCGGCGGACGACGCGACCGAGAACGACAAGGGCCCCTACTTCAAGGATGCCGACGGCAAGACGGTACGCACCCTGGCGGGCCTCAAGACGGGCGCGAACGGCCTGTTGAAGCTGCCGAGGCTGTACGCGGACGACACGGCCGGCACGTACTTGCTGCGGATCACCACGACCGGCGGCGCGACGCTGACCGTCGAGCTGAAGGTGGCGGCGGCGGCCTCGTAGCCCCCACGACGACCAGCGGCGCCCCCTCGTCAGTCGGCGAGGGGGCGCCGCTGTGTGTGCGCGACGTGTTCTCATCTCGCCCGCCCGTTGCTACGGTGCCCGATCTGACGCTGTGTCAGTTCCGTCTGTGCCGGGAGGTCCGCATGCGTGCCCTGATCGCCGCCGCGACCGGTCTCGCCGTCGCCCTCGCGCTGGTCCTCACGATCACGGCCATGGGCTCACCGGCGGGCAGCACGTCACCGAAGCCGCTGCTCACCACCGTCCCCAACCACCCGTAACGCACAGCCACTCGTCACACACAAGTCACCCGCAACGCACAGGGAGGGCCGTCGAGATGCGCCGCAAGGCCAGCCTGATCCTGCTCGCCCTCGCCGTGTTCTTCGCGGCCCTGTCCCCGCTGCTGCGCTGGTACGCCTTCCCGCGGCTGGCCAAGATCCCCGCCGGCCAGTACCAGGACATGGTCCTGGAGGCGAAGGACGCGACCCTCCTCGACTACGGCACGATGACCGCCGAGAAGGTCGACAAGGTCACCGTCGTCCAGACCCTCAAGGGCGACGTCGAGGCCTCCGAGAAGATCGAGAGGACCGCGAACCGCGACGTCGTCGTCTGGAACGGCCTGTCCTACGTCCAGGGCCCCGACGGCGAGATGGTCTCCAAGATCCCCGAACGGTACGTCTTCGACGCGCACACCCAGGAACCCGTCCACGTCACCGGCGAGATGGTCGACGGCGACCCCGTCAGGCGCGAGGGCATCGAGTTCAAATGGCCCTTCCTGACGGAGAAGAGGGACTACGAGTACTTCGACGCGCAGGCCCGGATCACCGCGCCCATCCACTACAAGGGCACACAGGACTTCCGGGGCGTCAACGTCTACTACTTCGAGCAGACCATCCCCTGGACCGAAGTGCCCTTCCCGAAGACCATGCCCGTCGAAGGCATCACCGCGAAGTCGGTCGCCGAGACGGGCACGACCCGCTGGTACACCACGGTCCGCAAGTTCTGGGTCGAACCCGTCACCGGCGCACCCGTCTACGGAGAAGAGATCCACAAGGAGGAGCTGCGCGGCGGCACCCTCCTGGGCGACCGCGACAAGGTGACCGCCTTCGCCGGGCACGTGAAGATGCGCGAGGACTACATCCGCTCCACGGTCGACCTGGTCAAGTCCCAGCGCCTGCTCGTCCTGCTGATGACCTCGTACCTGCCCTGGGGCTTCCTCGTGCTGGGCGGCGGACTGCTGTCGCTCTCCCTGTACCTGGAGGCGCGCAGCCGCCGCCCCGGCGAGCCTTCACCCACGGAGACCCGGGAACCGGAACCGATCGGCGCCTGAGACGCACCCGAAACCGCACCCGAGATCGCACCCGGGACCGTGCCCACTTCGGTTCAGCGTCCGAGGCGTGCGTTCGTGTGCCGGGTCGGCTGCGCGGTCGCCGGGTCCTCGGGCCAGGGGTGCTTCGGATACCGTCCGCGCAGCTCCGCTCGTACGCCCCGGTAGCCGTCCTTCCAGAAGGACGCGAGGTCCGAGGTGACGGCGGCCGGGCGCCCCGCGGGCGACAGCAGATGCACCTGCACGGGCACTCCCGCCACCGTCGGCGACTTTTGGGCCCCGAACATCTCCTGCAGCTTCACCGCGAGCACGGGCCGCTCGGGATCGGCGTAGTCGATGCGGATCCTGGACCCGCTCGGCACCGCGATCCGCTCGGGCGCCAGTTCGTCGAACCGGGACCCCTCGCCCGACGCCCACGGCAACAGCCGGCCCAGCGCCTGCCCGGCGTCGATGCGCTCCAGGTCGGCCCGCCGTCGCGCCCGGCCCAGCTCGGGTTCGAGCCACTCGTCCACGCGCGCGTGGAGCGCGTCGTCCGACACGTCGGGCCAAGGGGCACCGACCCGGTGGTGCAGAAACGCGAGCCGCTGCCGCAGCACCTCGGCATCCCGGGACCACCGCAACAACCCGAACCCCTCCACCGCAAGACCTTCGAGCAGCGCCGCCCGTACGAGACCGGGCTCGACCTTCCGCAACGGCCGCACCGCCAACTCCACGGCTCCCAGTCGCCGGACCCGCCGCGCCACGACGTCCCCACCGTCCCAGCGCACCTCGTCCTGCTCCGCGTACAGGGTCCCCGCCGCCTCGCGCGCGACCTCCTCGTCGATCACGGCCCCGAGCCGCACGCGCGCGTGCCCCGCGCCCAGCGGCCGGTCGGCGACCGCGACGGCGATCCAGGAGGCGTCCCGCAGCCCACTGCCCTCAGGCAGCTCCGCACGGGTACCGGACACCATGAGAAGAGACCCCCCTTGCTTCCGGCCAACCCGCTCAGGAAAGGCAAGAGCAGCAACAAGCCCGACGACCTGGTCGTCGGTGGGCGGCGCCCCGTCAGAGGCGCGGGGAACTGCGCGCTCAGCCACAGCCGACCCGCGGCCGTCGTACGACCGTTCCCCCGCGGTCGAGCTGTCGAGCCGAGCCGCAGGCGCCACCGCGGAGCGGAGCCGCCGGACCTCCGCACGCCACCGGGCGCCGTACGCGTCGCCCCCACGGCGCGCGGAGCGCAGCGCGGCGGCGAGGTCGTCCCCGTACTCCCGCGGCGGTTCGTCGCTCAGCAGGGCGACCACCTCCGCCGCCGGCCCGGCCCCCACGGTGGCCGCCGCGTCCAGCAGGGCGCGCCCCAGCCGGGGATGCAGCCCGAGCCGAGACATCCGTACCCCCCGATCGGTCGGCCGCCCGCCGGAGGCGACCGCGCCGATGGCCTCCAGAACGCCCCGAGCGGCCGCCATGGCGCCCGACGGCGGCGGGTCCAGCAGCGACAGGCCCGAGGCGTCGGGATCGCCCCAGGAGGCCGCCTGGAGGGCGAACGCCGTCAGGTCGGCCACCTTGATCTCCGGCGCCGGGAAACGCGGCAGACGCCCGTCCTCCGCCTCCGTCCAGCACCGGTACACCGCACCCGGGGCCTCACGCCCCGCCCGCCCGGCCCGCTGCCTCCCGGTGGCCTGCGAGGCCCGTACCGTCGTCAACGCGCTCAGGCCGCGCGCGTGGTCCACCCTCGGCTCGCGCGCCAGCCCGCAGTCCACGACGACCCGCACCCCCGGAACCGTCAGCGACGACTCGGCCACCGCTGTCGCGAGGACCACCCGGCGCCCCGTACCGCCGGACAGCACGGCGTCCTGCACGGCCGTCGGAGCCCGCCCGTGCACCTGAAGCACCTCGACGTCGCCGAGGCCGCCGAGCTGCCCGGCGACCCGCGCGATCTCCCCGACCCCGGGGAGAAAGCACAGGACGTCCCCGTCGCGTTCGGACAGCGCCCGCCGCACCACCGACGCCACATGGGTCAGCAACACCGGATCCACCCGCATCCCATGGGGCGGGCGCACAGGGCGTACGGACGGCGCCCACACCACCTCGACCGGATGGGACACGCCCGCCGCCTCGACGACCGGCACGTCGCCGAGCAGCCGCGCCCACCCCTGTGCGTCGGTCGTCGCCGAAGCGGCCACCAGCCGCAGCTCGGGACGCAGGGCGGCCCGGACGTCCAGCAGGAAGGCCGCCGCCGTGTCCGCGTCCAGATGCCGTTCGTGGCACTCGTCGAGCACGACCACGTCGACGCCCGTCAGCTCCTGGTCCCGTTGCAGCCGTTGCAGCAGCACGCCGGTCGTGACGACCTCCACGCGCGCGCGTGGACCCACCACCCGCTCCCCGCGCACGGTGAAGCCGACGCTCTGCCCGACCTTCTCGCCGAGCAGCCACGCCATCCGCCGCGCCGCGGCCCGCGCCGCGATCCGCCGCGGCTCGGCCACCACGACCCGGCGCGCGGGCTCCTCACCGACCAGGCCGGCCAGCACCAGCGGCACGAGCGTCGTCTTGCCCGTGCCGGGCGGCGCGACGAGCACCGCGGCGCCCCGGGCCTCCAGGGCGTCGCGCAGGCCGGGCAGCGCGCCGCGTACGGGCAGGAGGTCCAGGGCGTCGTAACGGATCACCTGCTCAGTCTCGTACGCACACGAAGATCGCCGTACCCGGGATCAGGTTTCCCCGCAGAGGCGACCAGCCGCCCCACTCCTGGGTGTTCCAGGCGGGCCACTCGGGCTCGACCAGGTCGACCAGCCGGAAACCGCCCGCCACCACGTCCCGGACGCGGTCGCCGACCGTCCTGTGGTGCTCCACGTAGACCGCGTTCCCGTCCTCGTCCTGCTCGACGTACGGCGTGCGGTCGAAATACGAGGAGGTCACGCTCAGCCCCTCGGGCCCCGGTTCGTCGGGGAAGGCCCAGCGGACCGGATGCGTGACGGAGAAGACGAACCGGCCGCCGGGACGCAGCACCCGGCGCACCTCCCGGAGGACCTGCACGGGCTCGGCGACGAACGGCAGCGCCCCGTACGCGGAGCACGCCAGGTCGAAGGAGCCGTCCGCGAAGGGCAGCGCCGTGGCGTCCGCCTCCACGAGCCGGACGCTGTCGGCGCCGATCCGCAGGGCGTGCTGGAGCTGCCGGTGGGAGAGGTCCAGAGCGACCGGACGGGCCCCCTGGGCGGCCAGCCAGCGCGAGCACTGGGCGGCCCCCGCGCCGATCTCCAGAACGTCCTTCCCCTTCAGCTCCTCCA
Source organism: Streptomyces aurantiacus (assembly GCF_001418335.1). Lineage (GTDB taxonomy): Bacteria > Actinomycetota > Actinomycetes > Streptomycetales > Streptomycetaceae > Streptomyces > Streptomyces aurantiacus. The sequence goes on from NZ_LIPP01000140.1 coordinate 5,349, forward strand.
TCGGGCCGAGCAGCTCGGCCTCGATCTCGTCGAGGCCCTCGGGGCTCCATACGAAACGGTCGTCGCCGAGAAACGTGCCGTGCTCGACCTGGTAGTCGTCCGCGTTCCGGTCCCACCAGCCGCGATTGGCCCGGGAACTCTCGGGACCCCCCGCGTCTCGCCGCGTCGCTTCGGACTCGGACTCGGGCTGGGGTCGGGGTTCGGGCTGGGGTTCGGGTTCGGGTTCGACCTCGGACTCGGACCGTTTGGGCTCTTGGATGATCGGCTCCCTCGTATTAATCTGCGGGCTCTTCGTCCGACCCGTTCGGGTGGCGGTCACGAAAGGGGCACCACAGGGTTCACGCGGCCTCGTGACGTCGCCTGATACCTGATGAACGGCTGCCGCCGCATGGGTCTTGTGCCGGGTATGCGGCGATCCGCCCCGGGTGTGCGCCTTCGCGCATTGACCCTGTCCGGCTGCCCCCGTATGCTACAAGTTGCGCTGCGGGCCTGCGCTCCTCAGACGTAGCAGGCTGCGCTCGCATCTGTCGTATGTCCCCTCGGTTTTCGAGGCGCCACCGGCGAGTGTTCTCATCGAACACGGCCCGGATTCGGCGCTTCCTTGGCTGTCCGGCTTCTTCAGAGCGAAACGGGCTCCCGGCGTAAGCAGTACCTACGACTCACTGTCCGTACCGGAGCCCTTTCCCACATGACGATCAGCACCGAGACCACCTCTACCACGCCGCAGGTAGCGGTCAACGACATCGGTAACGAGGAAGCTTTCCTCGCCGCGATCGACGAGACGATCAAGTACTTCAACGATGGCGACATCGTCGACGGAGTCATCGTCAAGGTCGACCGGGACGAGGTCCTGCTCGACATCGGTTACAAGACCGAAGGTGTCATCCCGAGCCGCGAGCTCTCGATCAAGCACGACGTCGACCCGAACGAGGTCGTCAAGGTCGGCGACGAGATCGAGGCCCTTGTTCTCCAGAAGGAGGACAAGGAAGGCCGCCTGATCCTCTCGAAGAAGCGTGCCCAGTACGAGCGAGCCTGGGGCACCATCGAGAAGATCAAGGAAGAGGACGGCATCGTCACCGGCACCGTCATCGAGGTCGTCAAGGGTGGACTCATCCTCGACATCGGCCTCCGTGGCTTCCTGCCGGCTTCTCTCGTCGAGATGCGCCGTGTCCGCGACCTCCAGCCCTACGTGGGCAAGGAGCTCGAGGCCAAGATCATCGAGCTGGACAAGAACCGCAACAACGTGGTCCTGTCCCGCCGTGCCTGGCTGGAGCAGACCCAGTCCGAGGTCCGCCAGACGTTCCTCACGACCCTGCAGAAGGGTCAGGTCCGCTCCGGCGTCGTCTCCTCGATCGTCAACTTCGGTGCGTTCGTCGACCTGGGCGGCGTCGACGGCCTGGTTCACGTCTCGGAGCTCTCCTGGAAGCACATCGACCACCCCTCCGAGGTTGTCGAGGTCGGCCAGGAAGTCACCGTCGAGGTCCTCGACGTGGACATGGACCGCGAGCGTGTCTCCCTGTCGCTGAAGGCGACGCAGGAAGACCCGTGGCAGCAGTTCGCCCGCACCCACCAGATCGGTCAGGTCGTGCCCGGAAAGGTCACGAAGCTGGTTCCGTTCGGTGCGTTCGTCCGCGTGGACGAGGGCATCGAGGGTCTGGTGCACATCTCCGAGCTGGCCGAGCGCCACGTGGAGATCCCGGAGCAGGTCGTCCAGGTCAACGACGAGATCTTCGTCAAGGTCATCGACATCGACCTTGAGCGCCGTCGCATCAGCCTCTCGCTGAAGCAGGCCAACGAGGCCTTCGGTGCCGACCCGGCCACGGTCGACTTCGACCCGACGCTGTACGGCATGGCCGCGTCGTACGACGACCAGGGCAACTACATCTACCCCGAGGGCTTCGACCCCGAGACCAACGACTGGCTCGAAGGCTTCGAGGCCCAGCGCGAGGTGTGGGAGACCCAGTACGCCGAGGCGCAGACGCGCTTCGAGCAGCACCAGGCTCAGGTCATCAAGTCCCGCGAGGCGGACGCCCAGGCCGAGGCCGAGGGTGTCACCACCCCGGGTGCGGCTCCGGCCGCCTCCAGCGGCACGGGTGGCGGCGGTGGCGGCGGCGGTTCGTACTCCTCGGAGTCGGACGACAACTCCGGCGCCCTGGCGTCGGACGAGGCCCTGGCGGCACTGCGCGAGAAGCTCGCCGGCGGCCAGAGCTGAAAAGCTCCCCGCCAGCGGTAGCCAGCTGGTAACCGCGGGCCCGCACCCACTTGGGTGCGGGCCCGCGGTGCGTTTGTCCTACGGCGGGCCCTCAGGGGATCCGCATCCGCCCCGACGCCTGCCTCACCTGCACGTGCGTCAGGCCGACGTGGAGGGACCTCAGCGCCCCGCGCGTACCCGTCGCGGGCTCATGCGCGCGCGTGAGCCCGCGACGCGTACGAGAAGACGCGTATGAGAAGCCGGTAAAAGGCGGCAGCGAAGAGGCGCGAACCGGGAATGCTCATGTCCTGGCCCGTGTTGTCGAGTACGAACATGAGGAGGAGCGGTCACAGTGCTTGATCCGCAGGGTTTGTACGCATGGGAGCCGAAGGGCCTGGCCGTCGTCGACATGGCGCTCGCACAGGAGTCGGCCGGTCTTGTCATGCTCTACCACTTCGACGGATACATCGACGCGGGCGAGACCGGCGACCAGATCGTCGACCGGCTGCTCGACTCGCTGCCCCACCAGGTCGTGGCCAGATTCGACCACGACCGGCTCGTGGACTACCGCGCCCGCCGTCCGCTGCTGACGTTCAAGCGCGACCGCTGGGCCGACTACGAGGAGCCCACGCTGGACGTGCGGCTCGTCCAGGACGCCACCGGCGCGCCCTTCCTCCTGCTCTCCGGGCCCGAACCGGACGTGGAGTGGGAGCGCTTCGCCGCGGCCGTCCAGCAGATCGTGGAGCGCCTCGGCGTGCGGCTGTCCGTGAACTTCCACGGCATCCCCATGGGCGTCCCGCACACCCGCCCCGTGGGCCTCACCCCGCACGGCAACCGGACGGACCTCGTCCCCGGTCACCGCAGCCCCTTCGACGAGGCGCAGGTACCGGGCAGTGCCGAGTCGCTGGTCGAGTACCGGCTCATGGGGGCCGGCCACGACGTCCTGGGCGTCGGCGCGCACGTGCCGCACTACATCGCCCGCTCCCCGTACCCGGACGCCGCGCTGACGGTCATGGAAGCGATCACGGCCGCGACCGGACTGGTTCTGCCGGGCATCGCGCACGGTCTGCGCACCGAGGCACACCGCACCCAGACCGAGATCGACCGGCAGATCCAGGAGGGCGACGAGGATCTCGTCGCGCTCGTCCAGGGCCTTGAGCACCAGTACGACGCCGCCGCGGGTGCCGAGACGCGGGGCAACATGCTCGCCGAGCCGGTGGACATTCCGTCGGCGGACGAGATCGGTCTTGAGTTCGAGCGCTTCCTGGCGGAACGGGAGGGCGACGCGTAGCGCTCCGCGTAGGCGCGCCGCTGGTGTCCTTGTAGGTCGGCCGCGGGTGCGTTGTGGCTGGTCGCGCAGTCCCCCGCGCCCCCTCCGGGGGACCCGACGAGGCGCTGTCAGTGGCGGGGCCTAAGCTTTTGGGCATGTTGAAAGTGGGCCTGACCGGTGGGATCGGTGCCGGTAAGAGCGAGGTGTCGCGGCTGCTGGTGGAGCACGGCGCCGTGCTGATCGACGCCGACAGGATCGCGCGAGAGGTCGTCGCGCCCGGAACACCCGGGCTGGCGGCGGTCGTCGACGCCTTCGGCGAGGACGTGCTCGCCGCGGACGGCACGCTCGACCGGCCCAGGCTCGGCTCGATCGTCTTCGCGGACGCCGACAGACTCGCCGTGCTCAACTCGATCGTGCATCCCCTGGTGGGAGCCCGCTCCCGCGAACTGGAGGAGGCCGCTCCGGCGGACTCCGTAGTGGTGCACGACGTACCCCTGCTCGCGGAGAACGACCTCGCGAGGCTGTACGACCTCGTCATCGTCGTGGACGCGAGCCCGGACACCCAGCTCGACCGGCTCGTGCGGCTGCGCGGCATGACCGAGGAGGACGCCCGCGCCCGTATGGCGGCGCAGGCCACGCGCGAGAAGCGCCGGGAGATGGCGGACGTCGTCATCGACAACGACGTGCCCCTGGAAACACTGCGGCAGCGTGTACGGGACGTGTGGACGGACCTTGAGCGGCGGGCTCGGGCGATGTCGGAATAGTGGGCGCCTTCGAGGCGTTGACGTCCCGCAGTGAGGGAAGGACTCAGCCGTGCCCGAGACCAGCGGATTCGCCGGACGTACTCCGGAGACGCATGTCATTGACTTCCGCGCCGCCGAGCAGTTGCTCGCCGCGCGGGATCCCAGGGGCGCGGTGAAGCTGCTCGACAACGTCATCGCCGCGTACCCGGAGAACACCGCGGCACGACTGCTGCGGGCGCGGGCCTTCTTCGCGGCGGCGCAACTGCGGCCCGCCGAGCTGGAGTTCACCATCGTGCTGGAGCGCGAACCGGACAACGCGTTCGCGCACTTCGCGCTGGCCCGCACCTACGAGCGCTCCGGACAGCCAGGTCAGGCCATGCGGCACTTCCGGCTGGCAGCGGCGCTGGACCCGCAGCCGGAGTACCTGGCCGCGGCACGGTTCGACTCCTGACCCCGGCTCACCGCCGCTTCGCTTCACGGGCACGGTGGTCCAGCGGCTGGTACGGCGGGATGTCGGGGCCCGGCTGGTAGTGCGGCCCCTGGCGGATATGTCTGAGGATCATCGTCAGGTCGACGGTGACGATCAGGCACAGCACACCGCACGCGACGGCCCAGCCCGTCCGCCCGACGAGAGCGAACGCGGCCGTCCCCAGGATCGCCCAGACCAGCCCCCACACACTGAGCCACAGGCGCGCTCGCAGCGCACTGCGAGCAGTTGTCGGTTCACTGCCCGTACGCATCCGGATCACTACTCCTACGGTCAAACGTACTCTTCGTGGGGCAGGTTCAGCGAGGGCAGACAGGCAGACGAACGGGCACACGTACGGGCAGGCGGACGGTCGGGCGGACGAGCGGGGAGCGGCTGTGCTGGTGGAGGAGCTGCGAGCGGACGAGAAGCTCGCCGGATGGCTGAGGGACCTGGAGAGCGAGGGCGAACCGCGCACGGAGGCGGCCCTGCCGGACGCGATCGCGCTGCCGGATGTCCTGCTCGATCTGGCCGTGCCGCACGAGTGCGTCAACGAACTGGTCGCGCTGCGTGCCCGGCTGGTGGCGGACCCGGAGGCGTTGACGCTGCTCGGGCGGTGCGTCGACCGGTTCGTACGGGACATGGGGGAGATCGGCGGAGGATGGGAGCCGCCGGTGTTCCCGGAGTCCACGGGGGCGCTGGGCCGTACGTTCCAGGTGTTCGTCTTCATCGCCGCGCTGCCGTATGTGCGCGCCTACCACCGGCAGCGGGACGTCCCCGCGGACGTCTCCCGGCGCACCCTCGCCGACCTGGGCCGCAACCTGGCCGTGCACCGGCGGCGGACCGGCACGACCGGCTTGCTCGTGCCGTGGTGGATCGGCCTGCACTTCCACGGGGAGCTGTACGAACTGGGGCGGCTGCAGTTCCAGCGCGCGCGGCTGGGCGGGCACACCGGGCAGGCGGCGGCGGACGCGGGGCTCGACACGGGACCCGGTGAACGCTGTCTCAGCCTGCACATCGCCGACTTCCGGGGACCCTTGTCACCGGCGGCCTGCGACAGGTCGCTGGACCTGGCACGGGAGTTCTTCGCGCGCCACTATCCTGACGAGCGCTACGAGGTGGCGGTCTGCCACTCCTGGCTGCTCGACCCTCAGTTGAAGCGGTATCTGCCCGCCGACTCCAACATCGTGCGCTTCCAGGAGCGGTTCCGGGTCGCCCACGAGGAGACGAAGGCGGACGACAAGACCCCCGTCGGTTTCGTCTTCGGCGACCCCGAGTCGCCCGCGGCCGGCCTCCCACGGCGGACAAGCGTCGAGCGGGCGGTCGGGGACCATCTGCGGGCGGGCGGTCACTGGTACGGCGGCCATGGATGGTTCGCGCTGTAGCCGTCGGCTCCGGAAAGTTCCCTGGGCAAGTTCCCTGGCTGCAGCACGTTTCACTCGTACGGGTGGTGCGAGAGAGGGTGGGAACGTGGCGGCGGGCACGAGCCGTTGGGCGGGTATGACGATCGAAATGCGTGTGGGGTACGAAGGGACAGGGCCCGGTGCCATTACGCCGGACGGCTGCGCGGTGGAGCTCTACTCACGGCTGCCGGTCGGGGACGAGCCGGACATCATCGCCTCGGCCGTGCCGGCGGGGGCGCATATTCTCGAACTGGGCTGTGGTGTGGGGCGTATGACCCATCCGCTCCTGGAGCGGGGTTTCACGGTGACGGCGGTGGACGAGTCCGCCGAGATGCTGGAGCGAGTGAGCGGAGCGCGCACGATACGCGGCGCCATCGAGACGCTCGACCTGGGCGAGAGGTTCGACGTGGTGATGCTCGCGTCGTTCCTCGTGCACGCCGGCGACGCGGAGGTTCGGCGCGGAATGCTGGACGTGTGCCGGAGCCATGTCGCGGACGGCGGCTGTGTACTGATCCAGCGCGAGGGCGAGGACTACCACTCCGACCTGCCGCGCGAGCGGGTCGATCCGAGCGGGTTCACGATTCGGATGCTGTCCGCGGAGCCGGTCGGGGACGGCGTCGACTCGGTGCGGGCGGAGTACGTGTTCCCGGACGCGATATGGACGCAGACGTTCCTGGCCAGACCGCTCAGCAAGGAGGAGTTCGAGGAGGCGTTGGGGGAGGCGGGACTGAGGGTCGACACCTATCTGACGGAGGACCGGATCTGGGTGCGGGCGGTACCGGCGGAGAGGTGACGTCCTCGGGCCGGACGACTGGGGAGGGATCGGGTGAGTTGGGAGGGGCTGGGTGAGTCGGGAGGCCGGGGGAGCCGAGGGAGCCGGGGAAGTTGGGGAAGTCGGGGGAAGTCGGGGTGAAGAGTTTCGGCGTGAGGCGATGAGTTCCGGAAGACGGGTCGGTCTACCTCTGTGACAGCAAAGCGAGCCGCTCGACACAGGAGAACCTCATGTCCAAGACCACCGTTCCCGTCGCCTCCGTCGCCCCCGCCCTCTCCGGCACCGTTGTCGCAGAGTCGGCGACCGCCCGTGGACGCCGTGCCCGCCTCGCCCTGAAGGGACTGCAGGTGCTGCTCGCCCTCTTCTACGTGATCGCGAGCGCGGTGCCCAAGCTCGTCGCGCACTCCTCGGCGGTCGAGTCGTTCGACGAGATCGGCTGGGGAAGCGCGGGGATGTACACGATCGGCCTTCTCGAACTGGCCGGCGGCATCGCGCTGGTGATACCCGTACTGGCCTCCGTGGCAGCCGTGTCGCTGAGCGCACTGATGGTGGGCGCGTTCATCACGCAGGTCACCGTGTTCGACGGGGAGTACGCGGCGACCCCGCTCATCCTCATCGTGCCGCTCGCACTGATCGCCTGGGCACGACGGGGGCAGGCCGCGGAACTGGTGGGGCTGATACGGCGCCGGTCCTGAGAGCTGGTTCTGGGCGCTGGCTTTGAGCTGGTTCTGTCCCCCTGGGCGAGCGCCCAGGGGGACAGAACCAG
>NZ_LIPP01000141.1 GCF_001418335.1 Streptomyces aurantiacus
TTCCCCCGTACGTCCCCCGTGATCCCCGACGGTCCCCCCGTTCCGGTCCCCTTCGGGTCCACCGTGCCTCACTCCCGCCGGGTCTCGGCGGAAGGAGCGGTAGGGAGCACGGCACCGTTCCGCCGCCCCGTGTCGGCGGTGCCGGAGCCGCGCCCCTTTCCGTGCCTCCACTCTGCCGTTCACCCAGGTCGGCGCCCATCCGCGCGCGTACTCAACTCGCCCCCTAGGTACGGGTACTCAGCCGTACGCACGCGTGCGCAGGAAGTACCGGTGCCGCCTGGTGACGATCGCCTCCGCGTCCGTACTCCCCTCGTCACTCTCCTCGTCCGGCTGCGGACGGCGATGTCGGTGGCGGCCGATACAGTCCCTGGCATGGCACGGATTGTGATGATCGGGGCCGGGATGGGCGCGATGGCCGCCGCCGCCCGGCTGGCCGTCGCGGGCCACCGGGTGACGGTGTACGAGCGTTCGGCGACGTACGGCGGCGCGGTGGGCCGCTTCGAGCGCGACGGCTTCGCCTTCGACACCGGCCCCGGGCTGCTCCAGGTGCCCGCCGTCTACCGCGACCTGTTCGTCAAGACGGGCAAGGAGCCCCTGGAGGCCTGCGTCGACCTGGTCCAGGTCGACCCGGCGGCGCGGCACGTGTTCGCCGACGGCACGGAGGTCTCGCTGCCCAACGCCTCGCGCGCGGGGGCCGTCTCGGCCCTGGACGGCGCCCTGGGCGCGGGCGCGGGTGAGCGCTGGGGGGACTTCCTGGTCCGGGCACGCGAGGCCTGGGACCGGACGCGCAGACCCCTCCTGGAGGAGCCGCTGTGGCCCAACTGGCGGGTGCTGGGCGAGCGCGAGCCCTATCCGGCACTGCGCCGGCGGCGCCTGCTGCGCACGCGTACGGCGGGCCGGCTCTCGGAGGTCGGCGCCTGGGAGCTGGCCGACCCCCGCCTCACCGCCCTCCTGGAGAGCCACGCGCTGGCGTACGGCCTCGATCCGGGCGCGGTCCCGGCGAGCGCGGCCGTCCTGCCGTACATGGAGCACGCCTTCGGCACCTGGTACGTGCGCGGCGGGATCCGTGAGCTGGCGCGCGCCGTGTACGAGCGGTGCCTGGCCCGCCGGGTGGAGTTCGCCTTCGGGGCCGAGGTCGTCTCGGTCACGGAGAAGGACGGCCGGGCGACCGGCGTGGAGCTGCGCGACGGAACCGTCGCGGAGGCGGACTTCGTGGTGGGCGGCCCGCCGGAGCTGCTGGAGAGCCTGACGGGCCGCGGCGCTCTGTACGGGGGTGAGGCACCCGAGCCGCACCCCGCGCCCCTGTCCTGCGGCAAGGCCGTGGTCTGCCTCGCCCTGCGCGGCCCGCGCGAGGCGGGCACCGCGCACCGCACGGTCGTCCACACTCCGGACCGGGCCGAGGAGTTGGGCCACATCTTCGGGACGGGTGCGGCACCGCCGCGGCCCACGGTGTGGGTGGACCGTCCGGACGATCCGCTGCTGCGCCCGGACGACGCCCACGAGTCCGTGGTGCTCACGGCGACGGTGCCGTCCCTCGCGCGCCACGACTGGGCCGCGGCCGGCGCCGCCGACGCCTTCGCGGACCGTATGGTCGCCGCCGCGGAGCGGGCGGTACCGGACCTGCGCGAGCGCATGCTGTGGCGCGAGGTACGGACACCCCTGCACACGGAGCGCGAGACCGGAGCCGGGGGCGGCGGCGTACCCGCTCCCGCCCTGGCCGGCGCGGACGGCACCCGCCTGCGGCCGGCCAACACCACCCGGATACCGGGCCTGTTCGCGGTCGGCGGCTGGGCGCACCCCGGCGGCGGTCTTCCGCACGCCGGCATGTCGGGGGCGCTGGTCGCCGGACTGATCGTGGAGGGCCCGGACTTCCGGGGTTCGCAGTGACATCCGGGGGACGGGCGCCACGGTGAGGTCACGCCGGATCGAGTACCGGCACCGCCGGTAACCGGCAGCACCGGTCAATTCCGGTTAATACCGATCAGTACCGGTACTGCTGCTCGTCGTACCCGCCCTGCTGCTGCCCGTTGCCTTCGTACGGATACGGCTGCTCCGGCGGGAGTTCGCCGCCGTAGGGGTCCTCGGTGGTCCGCTGCTGCGGCACCCAGACGCCGCCGGCCGGAGTCTCGCCGCCGTAGGCGCCCGCGGCGTACTGGTCCTGTCCGTAGCCTTGCTGCCCTTGCTGCCCTTGCTGCGCCTGCTGGTCCTGGCCCTGCTGCCCGTACTGCTGCTGCGAGGCGTCGTAGGGCTGGCCGTAGGAGGCGGCGTCGTAGGGCTGCGTGCCGATGTACGGGTCGGAGTAGGCGGCGTATTGCTCCTGCTGCCCGGTGTCGTAGCCGTACTGCTGCTGGTCGTAGCCCGAGTAACCCTCGTATCCGTAGTTCTGGGCGAACTGGTCCTGGCCCTGCCCCTGTCCCTGACCTTGGTCCTGTGCCTGGTCCTGGCCCTGCGCCTGGCCGGTGGCCGCCGCGTAGGCGGCGGCGCTGTAGACGCCGTACTGGCCGGTTTCGTCGGGCAGCGGCTGCGGTTCGTAGACGGCGCTCGGCCCGGCGGCGTTCGCGGGGCTCTGCCCGAAGACCGAGTCGTCGCGTCCGAAGGCGTCGTCCCGGCCGAAGTCCTCGTGAGGATACGTTCCGCTCTGTGTGGCCTGGAGGTCCGTGACCTCCAACGCCGGTTCCTGGCGGTCGGGTTCGCCCCGGCGGCGCTTGGTGGCGCCCGGGCGACCGGTGACGGCCCAGCCCGACGCGAAGCCACTGCGGAACGACAGCGTGACGTAGGTCTGCCCGACGGCGAAGGCGGCCGCACCCAGACCGATGACCACCACGGAGGCGACCAAGACCCCGATGACCACCCCGAGGAAGCCGGCGAAGGCCAGCAGCCGCCAGCGCAGCCGCGCCTTGTACTGCAGCAGGACCTCGCCGAGCAGCCACAGCGCGACAATGCCGAATGCGATGTAGAGGACCGTCCAGCCCATGTACGCCCCTCTCCCAGATGACCGCTACGCAGTGTGTCGTACGACGATGCGACCGGTCTAGGCCTGCTGTGGGTGATGCAGGCCCAGGTTCTCGTAGATTTCCAGCGACGCGGTGGAGTTGTTCAGCGTAATGAAATGCAGTCCGGGGACTCCCTCGGCCAGCAGCCTCGCGCAGAACTCCGTGGCGAACTCGATGCCAATGGAGCGTACAGCCGCCGGATCGTCTCTGGCTGTGAGGATGCGCTCTTTGAGGGCGTCGGGGAACGCGGCGTTGCTGAGCTTGGGCAGGCGCTCCAGCATCTTCACGCTGGTCACCGGCATGACCTCGGGGATGACGGGCGTCCGGCAGCCCGCCGCGTCGACCCGGTCACGCAGTTTCAGGTACGCGTCCGGCTGGAAGAACATCTGTGTGATCGCGTAGTCGGCGCCGGCCCGGCACTTGTCGACGAAGTTCGCCACGTCCATGTCCCAGTCCGCGGACCGCGGATGCATCTCCGGGAAGGCCGCGACCCCCACGCAGAAGTCGCCGGATTCCTTGATGAGCTGGACGAGTTCGGCCGCGTAGGTGAGGCCCTGGGGGTGCGCCACCCAGTCGGCCAGGGGGTCGCCGGGCGGGTCGCCGCGCACGGCGAGCATGTTCCGGATCCCGGCGTCCGCGTACTGGCCGATGATGTTGCGCAGTTCCGCGATGGAGTGGTTGACGGCGGTGAGGTGGGCGACCGGAGTGAGCGTCGTGTCGGCGACGATCTGTTCCGTCGCCTTGACCGTGCCCGCCCGCGTGGTGCCGCCCGCGCCGTACGTCACGGAGACGAAGCTGGGGGCGACCGCCTCGACCCTGCGCAGCGCGTTCCACAGGTTCCGCTCGCCCTTTTCGGTCTTCGGCGCCCAGAACTCGAACGAGTAGGTCGTCTTGCCGGTCGCGAGCATGTCCCGCACGGTGCGTGCGCGGTCAGTCCTGGTGGAAGCAGATCCGAGGGCCATACCCGCAGGCTATCCAGGGGGGAGACGGTCCCCCAACCGGGTGCGGAGAATTTGTCTGGTTTGTCGACTTGTTGTCCAGTCCTCGGACAACCTGAAGCGACCTGAGGTCGAGCGAACCTCCAGTTCGGGCCGTCGAGCAGTCTGGGCCGTCGAGCCATCGAGCCTCGAACCCCCGTAGGACGCGCGAGGGACTGCGACGCGCATTCACGCCGTACCCGCCGCCCGGCTCACGCCGCCCGCAGCCGCTTCGCGAACCGGGCCGCCGCCGCGCCCGGGTCGTCGGCCTCGGTGATCGCCCGTACGACGACGACCCGGCGGGCGCCCGCTGCCAGCACCTCGTCGAGGTTGTCCAGGTCGATGCCGCCGATGGCGAACCAGGGGCGGTCGGTGGCGAGCGCCGCCGTGTGCCGGACCAGGTCGAGGCCCGGCGCGTGGCGCCCGGGCTTGGTGGGGGTCGGCCAGCAGGGACCCGTGCAGAAGTAGTCCACGCCGTCCTGGACGGCGGCGGCCGAGGCCTCGGGACCGGCGTGTGTGGAGCGGCCGATCAGGACCTCGTCGCCGAGGATCGCCCGGGCCGCCGCGACGGGCAGGTCACCCTGGCCGAGGTGCAGGACGTCGGCACCGACGGCATGGGCGACGTCGGCCCGGTCGTTCACCGCGAGCAGCTTGCCGTGCCGGCGGCAGGCTTCCGCGAGGACGGCGAGGTGGTCGAGCTCCTCGGCCGCCTCCATGCCCTTGTCCCTCAGCTGCACGATGTCCACACCGCCCGCGAGAACCGCGTCCAGGAAGCCGGCGAGGTCTCCCTGGCGCCTGCGGGCGTCCGTGCAGAGGTAGACCCGGGCGTCGGCGAGCTGGGCGCGTGCGGTGGATTCGGGCATGCGTGGGTCCCCCGTGTCGTCATGTCATGTCATGTCGTGCCGGTGGCGTACGGGCCGGGTGCCACGCGGTCCGTACGCCGTGCGGCGTGATCAGCTCAGACGGCGAGCGCCTGGGCGCGGCGCTTCACCTCCGTGCCGCGATTCTCACTCAGAGCCTGCGCGGGGGTACCGGGCAGGCTCTCGTCGGGGGTGAAGAGCCATTCGAGCATCTCTTCGTCGTTGTAGCCGTCGTCCCGCAGGAGCGTCAGGGTGCCGGACAGGCCCTTGACGACCTTCTGTTCGTCCACGTCGATGAAGGCGGCGGGGACGTGCAGCGCGCGGTTCTCACCACGGCGTACGGCGATGAGCTGGCCTTCCCTGACCAGCTGCCGGACGCGCGTCACCTCGACGCCGAACCGTTCGGCGATGTCGGGGAGGGTGAGCCAGGCGGGGACGAGAGCATCGATCTTTGCGTCAATCTCGGTCACGAGGACAAGCCTGCCATCTCCCACTGACAGTGGGTACCCGGGTCCGTCGACCGGGTCACGGGCTGTGGCCTGCCGGCGGCGCGTGGCCCTGGCGGGGGCTCAGCGTTGTTCCGTCGGGTGCGGGCCGTCCGTGGCTGGTCGCGCAGTTCCCCGCGCCCCTGACGGGGCGCCCGCACCCGAAAAACCACGCTCCGTGCTAGACCGCCGCCCCCTTCAGGGGCAGGCCCGGGTCCGCCAGGGAGGTGGGATTCAGCGTGGCTCCCGACTCGATCAGGCGTCGCCCCTGCGCGAGGTCCCGCGGTCTGCCCACCGCCAGGACCGCGACCAGGCGGCTGTCCCGGAGCCAGCACACCGACCAGGAGGGGCTTGCCGGATCGCCCCGCCACACCAGGGTGTCCGCGGAGCCGTGATGCCCCGCGTACTGGACGAAGCGGCCGAACTGCTCGGACCAGAAGTAGGGCACCGGGTCGTACGGGGCGGGCGTCTCGCCGACGATGTTCGCCGCGACCGTGCGCGGGCCCTGCAGCGCGTTGTCCCAGTGGTGGACGAGCAGGCGCTCGCCGTAACGGCCCGACGGGAACGAGGCGCAGTCGCCGACCGCGTACACGTCCGGGACGGAGGTGCGCAGGTGGTCGTCCGCGACGATCTCCCGATGGGCGCCGAGTTCGATCCCCGAACCGGCCAGCCAGGCCGTGGCGGGCCGCGCCCCGATACCGACGACGACGGCGCCCGCGGGCAGCCGCGAGCCGTCGTCGAGGACCACCGCGCCGGGCTCGACGCGCTCCACGCGCGCGTGGGTGCGCAACGACGCCCCGCTGTCCGCGTACCAGGTGGCCATGGGTGCGGTCACCTCGGCCGGCAGCGCGCCGACGAGTGGCCGGTCCGCGGCCTCGACGACGGTCACCGAACAGCCCGCCTCACGGGCCGCCGTGGCGAACTCCGCGCCGATCCAGCCCGCGCCCACCACCACGATGTCGTGCTGCCGGGCGAGAACGGGGCGCAGCCGCTCGGCGTCGTCGAGGGTGCGCAGCAGGTGCACCCCGGGTACGCCCTCGGCGCCCGGCAGCCGGATCGGTTCCGCGCCCGTGGCGACGACCAGGACGCCGTACGGAACCGGGCCTTCGGCCGTGTCGAGTTCGCGCGGGGCCGGGCGTACGCCGGTCACTTCGAGCCCCAGGCGCAGTTCCACGCCGAGGGCCTCGAAGTCGACGTCGAAGGCGGAACCCTCGGCCTTGCCGAGCAGTACGGCCTTGGACAGCGGCGGGCGGTCGTACGGCTGGTGGGGCTCCGCGCCGATCAGGGTCACGCTTCCGGTGAAGCCGCCTTCCCGCAGGGCCACGGCCGTCTGCACCCCCGCCATGCCCGCACCGACGATCACGACGCCCGGTCGCGCCGTCGGGCCCGGTCCCTCTGTCAGCTCACTCACCCGATCACCATAGACACTGGCTTCTGCGACCACACTTGTCCCGGCGCCCTCCTCCAGAAGGAGACGAAGGGCTAGGGTGGCGGACGTAAAGCACTCGCGGGAGTCCGGACGTACCGGGCTGAGAGGGAGGCTGGGACGGCCTCCGACCGTACGAACCTGATCCGGGTCATGCCGGCGAAGGGAGGGGCTGGACGCCCATGTCGCGTACACCGCAAGCAGCGTCACCACAGGCATCCCCACAGTCACCGACCCCACCACGGACGACGCCACAACCACCAACCCCACAGCCACAGCCACCGCCACCGCGATCACCGTCGTCCCCGGCGGGCGCGTCCGACGTGCTGGTCGTCGGGGGCGGGATCATCGGTCTGGTCACCGCCTGGCGGGCCGCGCAGCGCGGGTTCACGACCGCGCTGGTGGATCCCGCACCGGGCGGCGGCGCCGCACAGGTCGCGGCGGGGATGCTGGCCGCCGTCACCGAGCTGCACCACGGCGAGCAGACCCTCCTCGGCCTCAACCTCGCCTCGGCGCGGCGCTATCCGGACTTCGTCGCCGAGCTGACCGAGGCGACCGGCGCGGACCTCGGTCACCGGCAGTGCGGCACGCTGACCGTCGCGCTCGACGCCGACGACCGCGCCCACCTGCGGGAACTGCACGCCCTGCAGCAGCGGTCGGGCCTGGAGTCGCAGTGGCTGAGCGGCCGTGAGTGCCGGCGCCTCGAACCGATGCTCGCGCCGGGCGTGCGCGGCGGACTGCGGGTGGACGGCGACCACCAGATCGACCCGCGACGGCTCGCCGGGGCCCTGGTCACGGCCTGCGAGCGGGCCGGTGTGGCCTTCCACCGGACCTGGGCCGAGCGGCTGACCGTCGTACGGGACCGGGCCACCGGAGTCGTCACGGCGGACGGCACCGCACTGCCGGCCGGGCAGGTCGTCCTCGCCGCCGGCAGCCTCAGCGGACGCCTCGCGGGCGTGCCCGAGGACGTGCTGCCGCCGGTGCGTCCCGTGAAGGGACAGGTGCTGCGGCTGGCCATGCCGGAGCGCGGCGCGCCGCCCTTCCTGAGCCGGACCGTGCGGGCCGTGGTCCGCGGCAGCCACGTCTACCTGGTGCCGCGCGAGAACGGCGAACTCGTCGTCGGCGCGACCAGCGAGGAACTGGGCTGGGACACCACGGTGACCGCCGGCGGCGTGTACGAACTGCTGCGGGACGCCCACGAACTCGTACCCGGCATCACCGAACTGCCGCTCACCGAGACGCGCGCCGGGCTGCGCCCCGGCTCACCCGACAACGCGCCCCTGCTCGGTCCGAGCGGGCTTCCCGGGCTGCTCCTGGCGACCGGCCACCACCGCAACGGCGTACTGCTCACCCCGGTCACCGGCGACGTCATGGCGCATGTCCTGACCACCGGTGAACTGCCGGAAGAGGCACGTCCGTTCTCCCCCAGGCGGTTCGACGCCGCCGCACTCACGGAGCAGCCCGCATGAGCGTGACCGTCCTCGTCAACGGAGAGCGGCGCCAAGTCGCCGCCGACACCGCCCTCGACACCCTCGTCACCACTCTGAGCGCGGCGCCCTCCGGTGTCGCCGCCGCGCTCAACGAGACCGTCGTCCCGCGCGCGCAGTGGCCGAGAACGCTTCTGCGCGAGGGCGACCGCGTCGAAGTGCTCACCGCCGTCCAAGGAGGCTGACCCATGGCCGACGATCCCTTCGTCCTCGGCGGTACGTCCTTCACGTCCCGTCTGATCATGGGCACCGGTGGCGCGCCCAGCCTCGACGTCCTGGAGCGTTCGCTCGTCGCGTCCGGCACGGAGCTGACGACGGTCGCGATGCGCCGGGTGAGTCCCGGGGCACAGGGCTCGCACGGCTCGGTCCTCTCCGTGCTCGACCGGCTCGGCATCCGCGTACTGCCCAACACCGCGGGCTGTTTCACCGCGGGGGAGGCCGTCCTGACGGCCCGTCTCGCGCGCGATGCGCTCGGCACGGACGTCGTCAAGCTGGAGGTCATCGCCGACGAGCGCACCCTGCTGCCCGACCCGATCGAGCTGCTGGACGCCGCCGAGACCCTCGTCGACGACGGCTTCACGGTGCTGCCGTACACGAACGACGACCCGGTTCTCGCGCGGAAGCTGGAGGACGTGGGCTGCGCCGCGGTCATGCCGCTGGGGTCGCCCATCGGGTCGGGGCTCGGCATCCGCAACCCGCACAACTTCCAGCTGATCGTGGAGCACGCGCGCGTGCCGGTGATTCTGGACGCGGGAGCCGGTACGGCGTCGGACGCCGCGTTCGCCATGGAGCTGGGCTGCGCCGGTGTGATGCTCGCCTCGGCCGTGACCCGGGCCCAGGAGCCGGTCCTCATGGCCGAGGGCATGCGGCACGCGGTCGAGGCGGGGCGGCTCGCGTACCGGGCGGGGCGCATTCCGCGCCGGCACTTCGCCGAGGCCTCGTCCCCGGTGGACGGAATCGCACGCCTCGATCCGGAACGCCCCGCTTTCTGACCGTTGGCTTGAACATCCGTCCGAATTCGGATGCCCTGTCGCGGCCGTCGCCGTGCCGTCGCCGTGCCGTCACCGTGCGAGGTGCGTCACAGGTCGGCTTCAGTACCGGCCCACCCTCGTCCGGGCGGGCGGCCCTGACAGTGGCGGCTCGTACACTCACCTGCGTGGACACGACCCTTCAGGACCCCCTAGTCGGGCATGTGCTCGACGGTCGGTATCGCGTCGACGCGCGCATCGCGGTCGGCGGGATGGCCACGGTCTACCGGGCCGTGGACACCCGCCTGGACCGGGTGCTCGCGCTCAAGGTGATGCATCCGGCGCTGGCCGCCGACGGCACGTTCGTCGACCGCTTCATCCGCGAGGCCAAGTCGGTGGCCAGGCTCGCCCATCCGAACGTGGTCCAGGTCTTCGACCAGGGCACCGACGCCGGCTACGTGTATCTGGCGATGGAGTACGTGGCCGGCTGCACCCTTCGCGACGTGCTGCGCGAGCGCGGGGCGCTCCAGCCGCGGGCCGCGCTGGACGTCCTGGAGCCGGTGCTCGCCGCGCTCGGCGCCGCGCACCGCGCCGGATTCGTGCACCGCGACATGAAGCCGGAGAACGTCCTGATAGGGGACGACGGCCGGGTGAAGGTGGCGGACTTCGGTCTCGTACGGTCCGTGGACACGGTCACCCACACGACGGGCGCCGTGCTGGGCACGGTGTCGTATCTCGCGCCGGAGCAGATAGAACACGGCACGGCCGACGCCCGGGTGGACGTGTACGCGTGCGGCATCCTCCTCTTCGAGATGCTGACCGGCGACCGGCCGCACCTGGGGGACTCCCCCGCCGCGGTGCTCTACAAGCACCTCCACGAGGACGTGCCCCCGCCGTCGGAGGCCGTGCCCGGCCTGGCGTACGAGCTCGACGAGCTGGTCGCGTCGGCCACCGCGCGCGACCCCGGGGCACGCCCCGACGACGCGGTGGCGCTGCTCGCCCAGACCCTGGACGCGCGCAGCGCGCTGAGCGACGACCAGCTGGACTCCGTACCGCCCGGGGCCCTCGCCACGGACCGCCCGGGCGCCGACAACCGTACGAGCGTGATCCCGCGCTCCCTCTCGGTGCCGCGGCTGCTCCCGGCGAACCCCGTGAACGAGGACGACGCGGAGCTGCACCACACGAGTTTCCTGCCGTCCCCGCCGCCGGGCCCTCCGCGCCGCGGTCGCACCATGGCACCCCGCCGGGGTGTGCTCGCGATCGTCGCCGCGGTATTGCTGGCCCTCGGCGTCGGCGCGGGGGTCTGGTACATCAACTCCGGCCAGTTCACCGAGGTTCCCGCGGTGCTCAACAAGACCGAGGCACAGGCCACGGAGCGCATCGAGGACGCGGGACTCGACGTGAAGGGCGTCAAGACCGCGTACAGCGACACGGTCAAGCTCGGCAGGGTCATCAGCAGCGATCCCAAGCCCGCCACCCGCATCCGCGACAACGGCTCGGTGACGCTGACGGTCTCCAAGGGCCCGAACATCGTGCGGGTACCGGACCTCAAGGGCTTCTCGCTCGACAAGGCCAAGGAACAGCTGGCGGACGAGGGGCTGGCGGCGGGCATGGTCACCAAGGCCTTCAGCGACAACGTCCCCGTCGGCTTCGTGATCAGTACGAAGCCGGGGGCGGGCACCGAGCGCCGGGGCGGTTCGGCGATCGCGCTCGTCGTCAGCAAGGGCGAGCCCGTGGACGTGCCGGACGTGGTCGGCGACGACCTGGACGACGCCAAGGAGGAGCTGACGGAGGCGGGTCTGACGGTCGAGGTCGCCACCGAGCGGATCACCTCCGAGAACGAGGCCGGTCAGGTGGCGAAGCAGTCGCCCGAGTCCGGACGCGAGGTGGCGGGGGGCGACACCGTCACGCTGACGGTGTCCAAGGGCCCGGAGATGATCGAGGTCCCGGACGTCGTGGGCGACAGCGTCGACGACGCGAAGCAGGAGCTGGAAGAGGCCGGCTTCGAGGTCAAGGAGGACCGCGGTCTGCTCGGCCTCTTCGGCGACACGGTCAAGAGCCAGTCGACCGAGGGCGGCGACACGGCGCCCGAGGGATCGACGATCACCATCGAGATCCGCTGAGCGAGACGCGGGGCGGAGCGGAGCAGGGGGCGTAGGGCGGCGCGTGGGGCGGCG
>NZ_LIPP01000142.1 GCF_001418335.1 Streptomyces aurantiacus
CATCGAGATCCGCGACGGCGTGCGGGTACTCGGCCGGCCGGTTCTGGAAGGAGAGGATCTTCGGGTTCATGACGACGCCGTCGCGGATCTCGATGGCGTTCTTGATCGTGGCGTCGCTGTCCCAGGACGCGGAGCCGCTCATGACCGTGCGCAGGTACGGCAGGAGCGCCTCGCTGATCTCCCAGGTGGCCGAGTTCCACAGGTGCGACGGGCTGTGGTCCACGCCGTAGTAGTGGCAGCCGGGGCCCACCAGGGGCATCGGGTCCTCGAAGGTGGTCGGCCGGGCCCATTCGAAGCCCATGCCGTCGTCGCAGGAGACGTCGACGAAGTAGGTGCCCGGCCGGAACTGGGCGAGCTCCTCGTCGGTGACGAACGTCAGCGGTGCGTCGGTGTCCTGCCGGATGCAGTTGACGATGATGTCGAACCCGGCCAGATACTCCGCGAGCGGCACGGGCCCGAGCCCGGTGAGTGCCTCCAGGCGGGACGGATCGTCCTCCCGCTCCGCGAAGTGGCCCATCACGACCGACGGCATCGGCGAGGCCACCGCGGCGGCGGCGCGCTGGGTGAGCACCGTGACGTCGGAGACGCCCATGGCACCCAGACCGGTGACCGCTCCGCGTGCCGTGGCGCCGAAGCTGATGACCACCGCGCGCATCCGGCGACCGTAGCTGCCGGTCAGCCCGCCGAGCTGCAGGGCGTGCAGCACCGAGCAGTAGCCGGCCAGTTCGTTGTTCTTGTGGAACACGTGGACGCTGAAGGCGCCCGTGGAGGTCCAGTGGTTCATGGCCTCCCAGGCGATGAGGGTGAGCTGTCGGTCGATGGCGAGCTGGGTCATCCGCTCGTCCTGCACGCAGTGCGGCCAGCCCCACAGCACCTGGCCCTGGCGCAGCTCGGCGACGTCCCCGTGCATCGGCTTGGGGAGCAGCAGCACGTCGCACTCGTCGAGGAGCTGTTCACGGGAGCGCAGTCCGCCCACGAGCGGCCGCAGCGCGTCGTCGCCGACGCCGAAACGCCCGCCGTAGCCCTCCTCAAGGAAGATCTTCGCGCGTACGTCGGGGTCGATCCGGTCGAGGTGACCGGGATGCAGCGGCAGTCGGAACTCGTTCTCCTTGAGGGAGGAGGCAAGTACTCCGAGACTCATCAGACTCATCGCGCGTCCTTCTATTTCGTTGTCGTCGTGCGGGTGCGGGTGCGGCTGCATGTGCGTGTGGTGAGTGGTGAGTGGTGTGACCACCGGACGGACCGCGTCAGGAGCGTTCCGCGCCCCGGTGCCCTCGGACGCGTTCGTCCAGGGGAAGGGGTGTCTCGCCGAGACCGTTGCCAGACCCGCAGGCCATGCGCGCGCACGTACCGTGGCAGGCGAGGATCTGTCCGCCGTCATGGTGGGAGACGACGACGGCCTCGGAGTCGGGTGCGTTCCGGTAGTCGGTGCCGCACATGAGGCAGGCCAGTCCGGAGAGCATCTCGGCGGTCGGTTCGGGGCGGCCACGGCGGTGGCCGGAGATGGCGTCCTGTGAGTACATGTGTCCCGCATCCTCTGTGGTCGGGTCGGGCCGTGCACGAGACTCCGCAGGCCCCGGGGAACCCCGAGGGGCGGGGAGCCGGGCGAGCCGGGGAAGCTGGGTGAGCTGGCAGATTCGCTATCGGCGGACGCGGTGGGAGCTGCGGGAGACGGCGGGACGGTACGAGCCAGAGCGCATCGGGCGGCTCATTTCCGGCCGGATTCGAGCTACGTCGGCCATTGCCGTTCTCCGAGTGCGACGCCGAAACGGATGACGGCATACGAGGTGCGCCCGGTGACGCAACCGTACTCCCTTCCGCACGCCCTTCCTCACGCCGTGGGGCTTTTTCGCCCGCCCGGGAATCTTTCCGGCACACCGGACGTTCTGGAGAGTGGTTGTAGTTGAAGTTTGCGAACGTGGAAGCGCCCGCGGAGTTCTCGCAGCGGGCGTCATGTCGTTTACGGGGGATCTCTTCGACGGCTGGCGACCGGCAACCCGGAGTCGCGTGAGTGCGCGTTCTCCGATCAGCTCGTCATCTCGAAGGAGACATCACATGGCTCAAGGAACAGTGAAGTGGTTCAACGCGGAAAAGGGCTTCGGCTTCATCGCCCCTGACGAGGGCGGCAACGACGTCTTCGTCCACCACTCGGCGATCGACACCGACGGCTTCCGCTCGCTGGAGGAGAACCAGAAGGTGGAGTTCACCGCCAGCCAGGGACCCAAGGGCATGCAGGCCGACCAGGTCCGCCCCCTCTAGGTGACCTTTTCTCAAAGGTTCCAAAAGTCCCAAAAACCCCAGAAGCTCCAAAAGTCCCAAAGCTAGTTCTTTCCGAGGCGGGCCCGTGCGCGGGCCTGCCTCGGGGTGCATCCGGCGCTCTCCGCCCGGCGCTCTCCGCCCTGTGCTCTGCGTCCAGCGCTCTGCGTCCGGCGCTCTGCGCCCTGCCCGGCGTGGTCGGCCCGCGCTTTCCCCCGCACTTCCCCTCCCGAGAGGAAACACGTGACCACTGACACCATCGACCGGGGCACCGGTCCGGGGGACCCCGCCCGGATGACGAAACCTCCTCCCGCTCGCCGGGGCAGCGACTACGCCGCGCTCTCCCGCGAGGTGAAACAGAGCGGGCTGCTGAAGCGGCGCCCGGCCTACTACTCCGCCAAGGTCGGGGCGAACCTGCTCCTGCTGGCCGCCGGATGGACCGCCTTCGCCCTGATCGGGCAGTCGTGGTGGCAACTGGTGACCGCCGCCTTCCTCGCGGTGATGTTCACGCAGACGGCGTTCATCGGGCACGACGCCGGCCACCACCAGATCGCCGCCTCCAAGCGGGTCAACAACGTGCTCGGCCGCGTCCACGCCGACCTGCTGATCGGCCTCAGCTACGGCTGGTGGATCTCCAAGCACACCCGGCACCACGCCCACCCCAACCAGGTCGACCGCGACCCCGACATCGCCGACGGCGCGATCGCCTTCACCCAGGACCAGGTCCGCGGCCGCCGGGGAGCGTACGCCTGGCTGGGCCGCCACCAGGCCTGGCTGTTCTTCCCCATGCTGCTGCTGGAGGGACTCGCCCTGCACGTCGCCGGAGTCCGGGCGACCCTCGACCGCGCCGGTACACGGACCGGGCGCGCGACCCGGCTGGCCGAGGCGAGCATGCTGACGGCGCACATCGTCGGCTATCTCGGCGCCCTGTTCCTGGTCCTGACCCCCCTCCAGGCCGTGTGCTTCCTCCTCGTGCACCAGGGACTGTTCGGGCTGTACATGGGGTGCTCGTTCGCCCCCAACCACAAGGGCATGCCCGTCTTCGCCAAGGACGACAAGACCGACTTCCTGCGCCGGCAGGTCCTGACATCACGCAACATCCGCGGCCACCGGCTCACCGACCTGGCGCTCGGCGGCCTGAACTACCAGATCGAGCACCACCTGTTCCCGTCCATGCCGCGGCCCAGCCTGCGCCATGCCCAGGAACTCGTGCGCACGTTCTGCGCCCGGCACGGCATCGCGTACCACGAGACGGGACTCCTCGACTCGTACGCCCAGGTACTGAGGCATCTCCACGCCGTCGGCGGCCCGCTCCGGCTGCGCCCGGAACTGGAGTACTGAACCTTCCGGTGTCCGCGCCCGTCACCGGGTGTCGCGCGGTACCACCAGCCCGCAGTCGTACGCCAGGATGACGGCCTGCACCCTGTCGCGGAGTCCGTACTTCTCCAGGATGTGCGCGATGTGCGTCTTGACCGTCGTCTCGCCCACGCCCAGTTCCAGGGCTATCTCCGCATTGGACAGCGCGCGGGTCAGGGCCCGCAGGACGTCGAGCTCGCGGCTCGTGAGAGCGCCGAGGCGGGACGGTACGTCCGGGGTCGCGGGCCCGCCGAGATGGGCGAAGCGGTCGAGCAGGCGGTGGGTGACACGGGGTGAGAGCACGGCGTCACCAGCGGCCACGGTGCGGATGGCGCCGACGAGCGAGTCGGCCGGGCCGTCCTTGACGAGGAAGCCGCTGGCCCCCGCGCGCAGGGCGTCCACCACGTGCGCGTCCAGGTCGAAGGTGGTCAGGATGACGATGCGGCTCGGTGAGCCGGATTCCACGATGCGGCGGGTGGCCTCGACGCCGTCCATGTTCGGCATGCGGATGTCCATCAGGACGATGTCCGGGCGCAGGGAAGCGGCGCTCTCGACGGCGGCGACCCCGTCCGGCGCCTCACCGACGACCGTGATGTCCGGCTCGGCCTCAAGGATGAGCCGGAATCCCGTCCGGATCATGGGCTGGTCATCGACCAGCAGGACGCGGATGGCGTGCATAGGGGGAGTGTCCTTCGTGCCGGGAGTCGTCGTGCGAGGGGTCGTGCGGGGAGAGGTGCCGGGTATCGGCCGGCGGCCGACCGTCGTGCGGGGAACCGGCCGGCGCCGGCAGCGGTACGACCGCGTGGACGCAGTAGCCGCCACCCGGCCGGGTGCCGGTGTGCAGGGAACCGCCCACGGCACCCACGCGTTCCCGCATGCCGACCAGTCCGTGGCCGGGTCCGCCGGGCAGGGTGGGCGGTCGTGGTGCCGCCCCGTCACCCGTCCCGTCACCCGCCCCGTCACCCGTCCCGTCACCCGGCAGGGGCCCGTCGTCGCAGAGCCGGACGGTGAGCCGCCGGTGCTCCGGTTCCCAGGCGAGGGTGAGATCGGTGCGGGTGTGGCCGGCGTGCTTGAGCGTGTTGGTGAGGGCCTCCTGCACGATGCGGTAGACGGTCAGGTGTGAGCCGGCCGGCAACTCGGCGGGCGCCCCGGTCGTCGTGAAGTCGACGGCGAGGCCCGCCGCGCGCACCGATTCCACCAGCGCCGGTACGGCCTCGATGGTGGGCTGCGGCGGCTCCCTGCTCGGATCGGTGTCGGCCTCGTCCTCCGTGCGCAGCACGTCGAGGAGCCTGCGCAGTTCGGTGACGGTCGCCCGGCCGGTCTCCTCGATGGTGCCGTGCAGCTCATGGGCCTTGTCGCCGTCGCGGTCCTGGATCCGGTCGGCGGCGATCGTCTGGACGACCATGAGGCTGACATTGTGCGCGACGATGTCGTGCAGCTCGCGGGCGATCCGGGCCCGTTCCTCCATGACGGCGGCGCGCGCGTTGGCCTCCTGCGCGCGTTCGAGCGCCGCGGCCCGTTCCAGTGCCTGGTCGCGGGTGGCGGCCCGCGCCCGGGCGAGCCGGCCGAGCGCCCATGCCGCGACCAGCAGCACGGCTTCCGCCAGCAGCGTGGCGACGCGGTGCCCGGACGGGCCGAGGACCGCCTCGACGACGGCCGCGGCCGGGATGAACACGGCCACCAGCAGGGTGGCCGTCCGGGGCGAGCCCCGCACCGCGGTGAGGAACACGGCCGTGGCCACGCCGATGTAGGCCGGCCCGATGGAGGTGCCTTCGGCCCCCGACAACTGCGGTATGTAGTGGCGCCCCTGGAGCGCGGCCACCGCCGCCGCCATCACCAGCGGGACCGGCAGAAGGAACCGCCGGTGGACGGCCAGCGGCAGCGCGGACAGCAGGGCGAGTACGACGAACAGGGCGTCCGGAGAACGCAGGACCGGGCCGCCGGGCGGCATCGTCGCGGGCAGGGCGATGGACCCGGCGGTGAACAGCAGCGCCAGACCCGTGTCGAGGACGGCCCGGGATGCGCGCCGTCCCGCGTACGAGTCCATCAAGTCCATGGCCCAACGGTAGACGGGCCGCCGCGCCCGCCCTGTCTCACCTGGGGTGGAAAGAATCCGGCCGTCTCCTCCGTGGAGACGTCGTCCGCAGGGATGAGGCGCTGGTGATCGTGCAGGTGCAGGTCAGTGGGTGACGCGCACGCCGTCGAGCGCGATGTACAGGATCCGGTCGCGCTGGGCGTCGTCGTCGAAGGTCGTCGCGGTGATGCCCGAGACCATGCGCAGCAGGTCGGCGAAGGTCATGTCCGTGCGCGCCTCGCCGGCCCGCTGGGCCCGCTCGAACAGCGGGCCGCCGGCCGCGTACATCGAACTGCGGCAGGCGGCGAAGATCTCCGACTCGTCGTTGAGTGCCTCAAGGACGGCCCGCTTGGTCACCATGTAGCCGGCGAACCGCTCCAGCCACGTCGTCAGCGCCTCCCAGGGGTCGAGCCCGGCGACCTCCTGGGCGACCCGGCACAGGGCGTCGACCTCGTCCGCGTAGAGGCTCTCGAAGAGGTGTCTGCGGGTGGGGAAGTTGCGGTACAGCGTGCCGATTCCGACGCCCGCGCGACGGGCGATGTCCTCCAGGGAGGCCGCCGCGCCGTGCTCCGCGAAGGCCTCGCGGGCGGCGGTGAGCAGCGCGTCGTAGTTGCGCGCCGCGTCCTTCCGGTGTGGCCGCCGGGACGCGACGATCTCGCTGACGGGGAACGACTGGGCGGTCACTGCTGCCTCCCGGGCGGGATCGGTTGAACCGGAGGTATCCCTCCGCTACAGTGGAGGGGTGCCTCCACTTTAGCAGTGCGAGGTGCGTCCACCGAGGTCGCGTGCGGCGCCGTACGCGACGGCGGAGTGACGCCACCCCGCCTTCGTCCGGGCCCTGCGCCGAGCGCACCGCCCGACACCCTCACATCTCGGCTTTCACACATCTCGGCTTTCTGACATCTCGATTCCCTGACATCTCTGCTCCCTGACGTCTTGCGCGACCTTCCCCGCTTCCGGCTGTGCTCGGGAGGGGGACTCCGTCCCGCGGTCCACGATCATCGGGCTGCCCCGTGCTGCCCCGGCATGCGCGGAACCCGTACGACCACGGCCCGGGGCCACGGCCGCACCCAGTTCGGAGAGGCTCTCCATGCCCCGCAAGTCCACCCGCCTCACCTTCGCGGTCCTCGCGACCGGTGCGGGCGTCTTCTCCATGCTCCAGTCGCTGATCGCGCCGGCCCTCCCGACCGTCCAGCACGAGCTGCACACCTCGCAGGCCACCGCGACCTGGGTGATGACGGCGTACCTGCTGTCCGCCTCGGTCTTCACGCCGATCCTCGGCCGGGTCGGCGACCTGATCGGCAAGAAGCGCACCCTCGTCGCGGTCCTCGTGACCGTGATGGTGGGCTGTCTGATCGCCGCGCTCGCCCCGACCATCGGCGTACTGATCGTCGCCCGGGTCGTCCAGGGCATAGGCGGCGCGCTGTTCCCGCTGTCCTTCGGCATCATCCGGGACGAGTTCGCCGCGGCCCGGGTGAGTCCGAGCATCAGCAACCTGTCCGCGGTGATCGCCGCCGGCGGCGGTGTCGGCATGGTCGCGGCCGGACCCATCGTGTCCGCGCTCGACTACCGCTGGCTGTTCTGGCTGCCCGTCGGCGTCGTCGCGGTCACCACGCTGATCGCCGTCCGGTACGTACCCGAGTCGCCCAGGCGTGCCGAGGGCCGGGTGAACTGGCTCGGCGCCGGCCTCCTTTCGGCATGGCTGGTGGCCCTGCTCCTGCCGCTCAGCCAGGCGAGCCGGTGGGGCTGGGGCTCGGCCCGGGTGATCGGCCTGTTCGCCGCCGCCGTCGTCCTCTTCGTCCTGTGGCTGCTCTCCGAGGCGCGCTCCCGCTCGCCGCTGATCGACCTGCGGGTCATGCGGCTGCCCGCCGTGTGGACCACCAACACCGCCGCGCTGCTGTTCGGCGCCGGCATGTACTCGATCTGGACCTTCCTGCCCGGCTTCGTCCAGACGCCCGGCTCAGCCGGGTACGGGTTCGGCGCGAGCGTCACCGAGTCCGGGCTGCTCATGCTGCCGATGCTGGTCGCCATGTTCTTCTCCGGCATCCTGAGCGGCCGGCTCGAACCCGTGGTGGGCGCCAAGAAGTTGCTCGTCACCGGCGCGGCCCTCGGTGCGGTCGCCTGCGGATTCCTTGCCCTCTGGCACGACGAGCAGTGGCAGGTCGCTTTCGTCGCGGGCGTGTTCGGGCTCGGCATCGGTCTCGCGTTCGCCTCGATGGCCAACCTGATCGTGGGCAGCGTCCCGGCCGAGCAGACCGGTGCGGCGACCGGCATGAACGCCAACATCCGCACCATCGGCGGGTCCGTCGGAGCCGCGGTGACCAGTGTCCTGGTGACCGGGCACCTGCAGCCCTCCGGTCTGCCCGAGGCCTCCGGGTACACCCACGGGTTCGCCCTGCTGGCACTGCTGTGCCTCGCTGCGGCGCTGGCCGCGCTGCTCGTCCCGGTCCAGCACGTGCGCCGTGTCGCCGGCGCGCCGCGCGCCACCGGCGCCCAGGCCTTGGCCGGCCCGGACCAGAAGAGCGTCACTCCGGAGGAGAGCGTCACGCCGGGCGTACGCCGCTGACCCGACCGGAGCCCCAGGGGCGCCGACCGGTGCCGGCTCGCGGAGGCGCTCCACCTCCGCGTGGGCGACCTCCCGCTCCGCGGAGCCCCTCGTGCGCCACAGCCAGCCGATGTCCCGGCCGAACGACCAGGTCAGCAGGGCGAGGGCCAGGGCGACGACCCCGAACGTCACGGCGTACGGGAGGATTCCCGGGCCCGCGAGCAGCAACAGGACGCCCTGGAGGGCCGCCACCGTCTTGCGGGCGGTGCTCGGCGGCAGGGTGCCGTTGAGCCAGGGCTGGAACCTGGCAGCCGCCACGAACGCGTAGCGCATGGCGCCGATGGCGAGGGCCCAGGGGCCCACCGACGTGGCGACGTACACGCTGAGCACCAGGATGAGGAACGCGTCGACCTCCATGTCGAAGCGGGCGCCCAGTGCCGTGGAGGAACCGGTGCGGCGGGCGACCTTTCCGTCGACCGCGTCGAGGATCAGGGCGACCGCGGTGAGCGCGACCAGGACCGTGACCGGCGGCGGGCTCTGGAAGGAGTCCGCGACCAGGGCGGTCACCCCTCCGACGAGAGTCGCCCGGCCCAGCGTCACGCGGTTGGCGACTCCGAAGGAGCGGGGCCGCGAGCGGTGCAGCGCGCGGGAGAGCACGGCCCAGGTCGCGATGCCGAACGCCAGCCCCGTGAGCCAGCCCGCGGGGCCCAAGCCGATCGCCGTGCCGAGCACGGTCAACAGCAGTAGTTGCACGCCCGCTCCCACGGCCGTCTCCTGCTGCAAGAGCCTCGCGTCATACGTGTTGTTCAGGGCCACCGCACATCCTCCGGCCAGGTGACAGAGTCGATCATTGCCGCGTACCTTGTGCGCGGCTTCGCAAAGGTCGGTACGTGGCTCGTCGCCCGATCGTTCAGCCCGTTCGCTCAGCCGACTCACATGAATTACTCAGGAGGATGCCGAATGGACCGTTCCGCCCGTGCCTTCTGGCTCCGCTCTCCCGGCCGTGGCGAACTCCGGGACACCCACCTGCCCGAACCCGCCGAGAACGAGGTTCTGGTGCGCACACTCTTTTCAGGAGTGAGTCGCGGAACGGAGACGCTCGTCTTCCGCGGAGGGGTCCCCGAAAGCCAGTACGCCGCGATGCGGGCGCCGTTCCAGGAGGGCGACTTTCCCGGACCCGTCAAGTACGGGTACCTGAACGTCGGAATCGTCGAGGAGGGCCCTGCCGAACTCGTCGGACGGACCGTCTTCTGCCTCTATCCGCACCAGAGCCGCTACGTCGTCCCGGCGAGCGCCGTCACGCCGGTGCCCGAGAACGTGCCCGCCTCGCGCGCCGTGCTCGCCGGCACCGTGGAGACCGCCGTCAACGCCCTCTGGGACGCGGCGCCCCTCATCGGTGACCGGATCTCCGTGGTCGGCGCGGGCATGGTCGGCGCGAGCGTCGCCGCGCTCCTCGCCCGGTACCCCGCCGCCCGCGTCCAGTTGGTCGACGCCGATCCGGCACGCGCGGAGATCGCACGGGCCCTGGGCATCGAGTTCGCGCTCCCGGCGGACGCCGCAGGGGACCGGGACCTCGTCGTCCACGCCAGCGCCACCGAGGCCGGGCTCTCCCGCGCGCTCGAACTCCTCGCCCCGGAAGGGAACGTCCTCGAACTGAGCTGGTACGGCGACCGGAAGGTCGCCCTGCCGCTCGGCGAGGCGTTCCACTCCCGCCGCCTCGTCATCCGCAGCAGCCAGGTCGGGTCCGTCTCACCGGCCAGGAGCGCCCGCCGCACGTACGCGGACCGCCTCGCGCTGTCGCTCGAACTCCTCGCCGATCCCGCCTTCGACGCCCTGATCACGGGCGAGTGCGCCTTCGAGGACCTGCCCGGCACGATGGCCGCGCTCGCCACCGGCGAGACCACGGCGATGTGTCACCTCGTGCGGTACGACGCCGATCCGCCCCGGGACGACCGAGAGACCGAGAGACCGGCAGACCGGACTTCGCCCACGAAACGGTCACGTCCGCACACCGCGTAGTCAAATCCCAACGCCCGTAGCCAAGTTCGCACCACCTGCCCACCTGACAACCCTGTCTCGGTGAACGCGTCCGAAACTCCGACCCGAACCCCCTGAACACGGAGAACGGACCGGCCGTACTACACGGCACGCCCCGGCAGAGGGGTCAGACGCACCGCACCTGGAGGGTCGTCCGTTGTTCAGCATCACCGTCCGCGATCACCTGATGATCGCCCACAGCTTCCGCGGAGAGGTCTTCGGACCCGCGCAGCGACTGCACGGAGCGACGTTCCTGGTGGACGCCACGTTCCGCCGCGCCGAGCTGGACGACGACAACATCGTCGTCGACATCGGACTGGCGACCAGGGAACTCGGGGAGGTGGTGGCCGAGATGAACTACCGGAACCTCGACAACGAGCCGGTGTTCGCCGACACCAACACCTCGACGGAGTTCCTGGCGAAGGTCGTCGCCGACCGCCTCGCCGAACGAGTGGAAAAGGGAGCGCTGGGCGAGGGAGCCCGCGGCCTGGCCGGCATCACGGTGACCCTGCACGAGTCGCACATCGCCTGGGCGAGTTACGAGCGTGCCCTGTGACCCACAACGCCGACATCATCCCCATGTCCCTGCGCGCCATGCACTTCGTGATGCCCGGCGGAGTGGACGACCCCACCATGCCGAGCGGCGGCAACGTCTACGACGCCCGCGTCAGCCTCGACCTGCCCGGCTTCGGCTGGCAGGTCCACAAGCACGCCATCGACGGCAGCTGGCCCCGGCCCGAGGCCCCGGCCCGCGCCGAACTCGCCCGCACCCTCGCGGACCTGGCCGACGACACCGTCGTACTCCTCGACGGTCTGGTCGCCTGCGCGGTCCCCGA
This sequence comes from Streptomyces aurantiacus, assembly GCF_001418335.1. Lineage (GTDB taxonomy): Bacteria > Actinomycetota > Actinomycetes > Streptomycetales > Streptomycetaceae > Streptomyces > Streptomyces aurantiacus. Next base: position 11,105 of record NZ_LIPP01000142.1, read on the forward strand.
GATCGTCGTCCCGGAGGCCGAACGGCTGCGCCTGGTCGTCCTCGTGCACCTGCCGCTCGGCGACGAGACCAGCCTCACGCCCGAACTGGCCGCGGACCTGGACGCCAGGGAACGCCACACCCTGCGTGCCGTACCGGCCGTCGTGGCCACCAGCGAGTGGGCGGCCCGCAGACTCGTCGCCCACCACGGCCTTGCGCCCGACCGCGTCCATGTCGCCGCCCCCGGCGCCGACATCGCGCCCCTGGCCCCCGGCACCGACGGCGTCTCCAGGCTGCTGTGCGTCGCCTCGGTCACCCCGCGCAAGGGGCAGCACCGGCTCGTCGAGGCCCTCGCCACCGTCACCGACCTGCCCTGGAGCTGCGACCTCGTCGGCGGCCTCAACCACGACCCCGAGTACGTGGCACGGCTGCGGGCGCTGATCAGCCGGCACGGTCTCGGCGACCGGCTGCGACTGGCCGGACCCAAGTCCGGTGCCGCACTCGACGCCAGTTACGCCTCGGCCGACCTGATGGTCCTCACCTCGTACGCCGAGACGTACGGCATGGCCGTCACCGAGGCGCTCGCCCGCGGCATTCCCGTGCTGGCCACGGACGTCGGCGGGCTGCCCGAGGCGGTCGGACGCGCACCCGACGGCGGGGTGCCCGGCCTGCTCGTCCCGCCGGAGAACCCCGCGGCCCTCGCCGCGGAACTGCGCGGCTGGTTCGGCGAGGCCGACGTACGCCGGCGCCTCAAGGCCGCCGCGCGCGCCCGCCGGACGTCCCTGGGCGGCTGGGCGATCACCGCCCGGAATCTGTCGGGTGTCATGGGGCGACTGAAGAGCGAGGCAAGGAGGGGGGCGGCATGAGCGGTACGAGCACGACGCCGACGTCGACAGAGGTTGCCGGGGCAGGAACCGGAGCGAGTTCCGGGGCAGGTGCCGGCGCGGGGGAGCGCGGGCGGGACACAGGAACGATTCGGCTCGGCGACCGCACCCGTGGCGAGGCCACCGACGACACCACCCGTTACGCCCCCGAGTGGCTCCAGCTGCGGGAGGGCGTCGACGCCTCGGCCCGGTCCGCCGAGCTGCTCGATCCCCTGCGGATCCGGCTCGCGAACCTGCCGGGACGGGCGGGCGGGTTCGTCATCCACGACCTCGGCTGCGGCACCGGCTCCATGGGACGGTGGCTCGCGCCCCGGCTCGACGGGCCCCAGCACTGGGTGCTGCACGACCGTGACCCGGATCTGCTGCACTGCGCCGCCGTCG
>NZ_LIPP01000143.1 GCF_001418335.1 Streptomyces aurantiacus
GAGGACCTGGGCCGGCCCAGGGTCGCGGTCCGTTCGTCGGCCTGCCGGGAGGACTCCGCCGCCCAGTCCTTCGCCGGCCAGCACGACACCGTCCTGGACGTGTCCGGCGACCAGGACCTGCTCGACGCGGTGAAGGTCTGCTGGGCCTCCCTGTGGTCCGACCGCGCCGCCGCCTACCGCGACGGGACGGGTCCCGCCGGCTCCATCGCCGTGGTCGTGCAGGAGATGATCCACGCCGATGTCAGCGGGGTGCTGTTCACCGTCGACCCGGTGGGCGCACGGCCGAACCGCCTTGTCGTGGAGGCCTGTTGCGGGCTCGGCGAGGGGCTGGTCTCCGGGCGGGTGTCCAGCGACTTCTTCGTCGTCGACGACCGCACGCTGGAGGTGGTCGAGGAACACGTGCGGTACAAGGTGACCAAGTGCGCTCCCCTCGCCCCCGGCCGGATCGGTATGACCAAGGTCGACGCCGCCGACCGCAACGCGCCCTGCCTGTCCCGGGAGCAGCTCGGCGTACTCGCCCGGCTCGCGGTCGAGGTGCGCTCGCAGTACGGCACGGAACAGGACATCGAGTGGGCCATGCGCGACGGAACTCTCCACCTCCTGCAGACCAGGCCGGTCACCACGCGTCCCCCGGACAGGGCGAAGGACAAGGAGCGCAGCCCGTACATCAGCCGGCAGAGCGACCCCGTGCAGCACGGCACGCTCTGGTCGCGGATGGACATCGGCGAGATCTTCGTCGGACTGATGTCACCACTCGGCCTGAGCTTCGCGCGGTACTACCAGCGGCACGTGCACGGAGACTGCGCCGCCGCGCTCGGCGTACGGGACACCGGCGACGTCGGCCTGCAGATGGGCTACTTGCAGGGCCATGTCTACCTGAACATCTCCTACACGGCCTATCTGCTCGGCCAGTGTCTGCCCACCCGCGACCAGCGCCACTTCACCCGGCGCTTCGTCAGCGAGGAGGTCGACCTCGCGACGTACAAGAACCCCTTCGGTACCTTCCCCGGGGGTGTGGAGGACCTGCGCTCCACCGCTCACTGGGTGCAGGCCACGGCCACCGAGATGCTCAGCATGAAGCACCGTGCCGAGGAGATGGCCGGCTCGCGGCTCTACGAGTTCGACCGCGCCCGGCGACTGGACCTGACGCGGATGAGCCGTCGGGAACTGAACGCCGAGCTGGGCCGCTACCTCGGCTTCTTCCATGACGCGCACGTGGGCTACATGCCGTACTACATCAACGCGTTCGGGTTCTACGGCGTCCTCACGGAGTTGTGCGCCAAGTGGCTCGGGGCCGACGGGGACAACCTGCAGAACCGCATCAAGACCGACATGTCGAGCCTGCGGACGGTCGCGTCGGCGCAGGAGGTCTGGGGCATGGCGCAGGCGGCAAAGGCCAGGCCGCGCGTCATGGAGATCATCGACGGGGCACCGCTCGACGAGATCGAGGCACGGCTGCGCCAGGACACCGAGGGCCGGGCCTTCTGGGACACACAGGTGGAGCCCTTCCTGCGGGCCAACGGCACCCGTGGGCGCCAGGAGATGGAGCTCACCCATCCGCGCTGGATCGACGATCCGTCGTACATCTTCCAGATGATCCGCCGCTATGCCGCGGACGGGTTCTCCGTCGACGACATCATGGGCCGCAGCCGTGCCCGCGCGGAGGGCGACGGCCGGGCCGCGCTGGAGAAGCTGCCGCTGCCCAAGCGGAAGGTCCTGGAGACCGTCATCTCGATGTACAGCCTGTGCAGCGAGCTCCGCGAGACCACCCGCATGTCGATGATCACCTCGATCTGGCTGGTCAGGAACATCGTGTACGAGGTGGGCGGGCGGCTGGTCGCGGACGGGGTCCTGCACTCGCTGGACGAGGTCGCCTTCCTCGACTTCGAGGACGTGCGGGCCTATCTGGCAGGTGGCGCCACGGAACGCGAGGCGTTTCCCCGTACGGAGCTGGACGAACGGCGGCGTCTGCACGAGTACCACAACCGGCTGCCCGAACCGCCGCTCACGTTCGTCGGCGAGCACGACAGCACGCAGGCGGTGCGGCCGACGGCCGACGGGACGCGTCTCGAAGGGCTGGGCTCCAGCCCCGGTCGGATCGTGGGCCGCGCCCGCATCGTGGAGGACCTGGTCTGGCAGGCCGACGAGTTCCAGCCCGGCGAGGTCCTGGTCACCCGCTACACCGACGCCTCCTGGACGCCACTCTTCGCCATCGCCGGCGCGGTGGTCACCGACATCGGCTCGATGCTCTCCCACAGCTCGATCGTGTCGCGGGAGTTCAACGTGCCGTCCGTGGTCAACACCAAGTACGCCACGCAGCGCATCAACACCGGCGACATGGTCGTCGTCGACGGCGACACCGGTGTCGTGGAAGTAGTCGAAGGCTGAGCACGCGTCCGTCAGCGAACCGTGCCGCGCCCCAGGGGGCGGTGCACCCGAGGAAGGCAGCGAGATGATCCCCGATCAGTGGTACCCGATCCTTCAGACCTGCGACATCGAAGACGACCGACCGACCGGTGTACGACGCATGGGCGAGGAGCTCGTGCTCTGGCGCGACCTCGACGGCGAACTCGTCTGCCAGAGCGCGCGATGCCCTCACAAGGGCGCCAACATCGCCGAGGGCCGGCTCAAGGGCAACACGGTCGAATGCCCGTACCACGGCTTCCGTTACGACTCCGAGGGCACCTGCAAGGTGGTGCCCGCTCTCGGCGCGAACGCCCGGATCCCCCAGTCGCTCCAGTTGAGGACCTACCCGGTGCGCGAGCAGCACGGTCTGGTGTGGCTGTGGTGGGGCACGGCGCGGGAACAGCTTCCGGAGATCGAGCTGCCTCACGAACTCGTGAGCAACCCGCGGCCCCACGAGACGATCTCCTGGACCCGGCCGATCCACTACACCCGGTACATCGAGAGCCTTCTTGAGTTCTACCACGTGACCTTCGTGCACCGGGATCACTGGACGAACAACATCGACTACACCTTCATGTACGGCACGGCGCGCAAGCTGTGGACGGACGGCCGTGAGCGCTACCTCGCCGCGAACAGGATCGTCAACCATGAGGTCCAGGTCGACGGCACCACGATCCGTTCCACCTTCGACCAGTGCGAGGAGGCGAATCCCGCAAACAGCGCCCACTTCGACCTCATCTACCAGGCTCCGGGCCTGACACACGTCAAGACCGGTCTGCTGGAGATCACCACGTGGCTCACTCCGATCGACGACGAGAACACGCTGGCGATCATGCGGCTGTACGAGTATCCGCAACTCAGGACGATGGTTCCCATCAAGCCGCTCAGACCCTGGATACTGCGGGCCTCGCTCCTCATGGAGAGGCTCGTCCAGGACCCTCAGGACGTGGGCATCATGCTCCGTCAGGAGCCCAAGGTCAGCGAACGCGGAGTGAACAAGTTCATCGCGGTCGACGAGATGAACGCCAAGTTCCTGCAGATGCGCGACCGGCTCAAGGCGGAGGCGAACACTGGGACGCAGGCGGAGACGGTGGGCACGGAGGCGTCGGTGGCACCGGTCGCCGAAACGCCTTCCGCAACCAACGGCAAGGACAACGGCAACGGCAACGGCACAAGCAACGGTACAAGTAGCAGCAACGGCTCGAAGGGCGCGAGTGGCACCCGGCGGAAGCGGACCGGGGCGGCGGGCCGGGAGGACGGCCTGGCGAAGGCCCGTTCCTGAAGCCCCCACCAGCACCCAGTGAGCCCAGTGCCCCACAACTGGCCCCCACCGAGTGAGTTCGGAAAGTGAGCGTGAAAGATGTACGGCGGGTACGACGCCTCGACCGGCCCCAAGATCCTGGTGACCACGTGCAACACGCTGGCCGTGGCGGCCGCGGGGTGGTTCCTCTTCGGCGGTACGGACACGGTCGCGGACTGGTTCGGGACCGACCCGGACCAGGCCGAGCCGCTGCGCCGGGGACTGCTGTTCGCCCTCTCGGCGATCTACCTGCTGCGCTTCGTCGCCACGACCTTCGTCATGCTGAGAAGGAGCATGGAGTGGTCGGAGGCCGCGACCGTGGGCGTCTGGGTGGTCGTCATCCACGGCACGATGGCGTACCTGGGCGGCACCGACACCGCCTCCGTGGGCGCGCTCGCCTGGCTCGGCGTGGTCCTCTACCTCGTGGGTTCGTACCTCAACACGGGCTCGGAGTACCAGCGCAAACTGTGGAAGCGGGTGCCGGAGCACAAGGGCAGGCTCTACACACAGGGTCTCTTCAAGTACTCCATGCACATCAACTACTTCGGTGACGTCGTCCTGTTCACCGGGTTCGCACTGGTGACGGGCAGCCCCTGGGCCCTGATCATCCCGGCGCTCATGGCGTGCATGTTCTCGTTCCTGAACATTCCCATGCTCGACAAGTACCTGGCCGAGCGGTACGGGGCGGCGTTCGACGAGTACGCGAAGAACACCGCCAAGCTGGTCCCCTTCGTCTACTGAGCATGCGGTTCGTCCACTGAGCGCGTGGCGGTGCCCGGGCCCGCCGCGTCGACCACCCTCGGGGTCCGCGTCAACTACCCACTGGCGTACGAAGATCGAACCTATGCATAGGGTGTGCCCTGTGACAGCCACCCATGCCGGTGAGGCAGTGCAGCACGCGAACGCAGTCGAGGGGAAAACCGCCGTCCGATGAACCAGATTTTGTTTGCCGGGGCCATCGGCCTGTTCCTGACTCTCATCGCCACGCCGCTCCTGATCAAGCTGCTGGCCCGCAAGGGCTACGGCCAGTTCATCCGTGACGACGGCCCCCGCGGCCACCACGGCAAGCGCGGCACGCCCACCATGGGCGGCATCGCCTTCATCCTGGCCACCCTTGTCGCGTACGTGCTGACCAAGGTCATCACCGACGAGAGCCCGTCGTATCCCGGTGTGCTGGTGCTGTTCCTGATGGCGGGCATGGGCGTCGTCGGGTTCCTCGACGACTACATCAAAATCGTCAAGCGGCGTTCGCTGGGGCTGCGGGCCGGCGCGAAGATGGCCGGCCAGCTGGTCGTCGGCACCATGTTCGCCGTACTGGCCATCCGGTTCGCGGACGACCGGGGCCAGACGGCGGCCTCTCTGAAGCTGTCCTTCGTCACTGACTTCGGGTGGACCATCGGGCCGGTGCTGTTCGTCGTATGGGCGCTGTTCATGATCCTGGGCTTGTCCAACGGGGTGAACCTGACCGATGGTCTGGACGGACTGGCGACCGGCGCCTCGGCCATGGTTCTCGCCGGTTACACCTTCATATGTCTGTGGCAGTTCCAGAACTCGTGCGCCAACGCGATGAACCTCACCGACCCCGGTTCCTGTATCGAGGTACGCGATCCGCTGGACCTCGCCGTCGTCGCCTCCGCGCTGATGGGTTCCTGTATCGGGTTCCTCTGGTGGAACACCTCACCCGCCAAGATCTTCATGGGTGACACCGGTTCGCTCGCCCTCGGCGGTGCCCTGGCGGGCCTGGCGATCTGTTCGCGCACCCAACTGCTTGTTGTCCTGCTGGGCGGACTCTTCGTCCTGATCACCCTGTCCGTGGTCATCCAGGTCGGCTCGTTCAAGCTGACCGGCAAGCGGGTCTTCAAAATGGCCCCGCTGCAACACCACTTCGAACTCAAGGGCTGGTCCGAGGTCCTGGTCGTGGTCCGCTTCTGGACGATCCAGGGCATCTGCGTCATCGTCGGCGTCGGGCTGTTCTACGCCGGCTGGGCGGCAAGCTGAGTGCCCTGCCCGGACCGGACGGGTCCTGGACCGGGCAGGTTCTAGCCGCGGACCACACCGAAGTCCACATCGGCCAACTCGCAACTGGCGTCCCACAACCGCTCCGCGACGGCGGTGTCGGCGAGTTGGCTCCACATCGGTTCGAGTCGGGGCCTGCCGCGCAGGCCGAAGACGCGTGGTCCCCACAACTGGCCCCCGCGCACAGCCGGGTCGAGCACCGCCCGGACCGCCGGCCGGGCGCCGGCGTGCTTGCCCTGGACGAGGAGGCCGGCGGGCGTCGCGCGCAGCCGTGCCGCGGTGGTGCGCGCATGAACCGGTGGCCGTGGCGGGGTGAGCGAGTCCAGCGCTCCGCCGGGGTGGACCACCACGCTCGCCACACTGCTGCCGGCGGCGCGCAGCCGCCGGTCGAGTTCGAGTCCGAAGTACATCTGCGCCAGCTTGGAACGACCGTAGGTGCGTTTGGGCCGGTAGTCCTGGCGGGACTCCAGGTCGTCCAGGTCCAGCCGCTCGGACTTCGCCGCGAAGCTGCCCACGGTCACGACGCGGGCCGCCGGCGCGGCCGAGAGCAGCGGCATCAGCCACCGGGTCAGTGCGAAGTGCCCGAGGTGATTCGTGCCGAACATCAGCTCGTGACCGTCCCCGGTCTCCTGGCGCGGCGGGTCGTCGAGTGCGACTCCGGCGTTGTGGACCACCGCGTCGAGACGGGCCGACCCCAGCGAGTCCACCGCGGAGCGCAGCGACGAGAGGTCGGCGAGGTCCAGCCGCAGGGCCCGTACCCGGGCGTCGGGGACACGCTCGCGGATCGCGGCCATGGCGGCTTCGGCCTTCTCCGGACTGCGGCTGCCGAGGATGACAGTGGCTCCGGTTGCGGACAGTTGCTCCGCGACGAAGTAGCCGATGCCCGCGTTGCCGCCGGTGACCAGGACGACACTGTCATCGGCGCGCGGCAGCCGGTGCACATTCCAGGGCGGTACGGAGGAAGAAGACGACGACGAGGACGAGGACGACATGACAGCCGGCTCCCTTGGTGCTGAGGGGCGAGAGGTGCGGGCGCTCTCCGGGAGCGCCCCGCCGACCAGGTTTCCGGTGTCCACCGACACATCGCCTACCGATCACCGACAGCCTCGCCGGACGACCGACGTCCTGCCGACAGGGCGCCGTCCCGCCGCGGCGACTTCCACTCCGGCGGGACCTGCGGTTCCGGCACCCCGTCCGCGTGCCGGAAGCGACCCGGTGAGACGCCGTACTCGCGACGGAACGCCCCGGCGAAAGCGAATTCCGTCGAGTAACCGATCTGCCGGGCTATCACGGCCAACGACGCGTCGGTCTCTCGCAGCGACCGGGCGGCACAACTGAGACGCCAGGCCCGCAGATACGTCATGGGTGGCTTGCCGGCCACCGCCGTGAAGCGTCTCGTGAACGCCCCCCGGGACATGCCCGCCATGTCGCTGAGGCGCGCGACCGTCCACTGCGTCTGCGGCTTGTCGTGGATCGTGCGCAGCACGGCGGCTATCGCCGGGTCGGAGATCGCGGGCCGGCCTTTCGCGCTCTCGTCCTCCGCCCACTGCCGCAGGACGTGGACGAGCATCAGGTCGAGGAGGGCCGCCCGGGTCACTCTCGTACCCGGTTGTGCCTGCGACGCGTGGTCGTCGAGCAGGCCGACGATCGACCTCAGCGCCGGGAACCGGTCATGGTCGGGCGACACCACGAGCGGGTCGGGCATCACCGCGAGGTACGGGTGCACCTGCCCGCGGTCCAGCCGGTAGGCGCCGCAGAGGAACTCGAAGTCGGCGGGGCCGGCGGGCGGCTGGTCCAGGCTCAACGTCACCTGGGGCAGCTCGCGAAGCGCACACGGGGTGTGGCTGAGCCCGTGGTCGGCTCCGGACGTGATCAGGACGACGTCCCCCGGCCGCAACGCGACGGGCGGCGCGTCGGCGGTGACGAGCCAGCCGGTGCCCCGCAGGACCACGTGGAACCCGCTCCCGGACAAGCCGGAATACCGGATGCCCCACGATCCCGACTGCCGGAACTGCCGGACGGTTCCGCGTCCGACCCGAAGGCTGGAGATCGCCTGACTGATCATGTCCACCGTGTCCACCCGCCCGATCCTATCCGCCGGGCAAACGCGTATTCCGCCGCGCCGTCCGTGTATGTCAGTGCACGTCAGCGGCTGGTTCAGTGGGTGTCATGAACGAAAACGACATCGGCGGCGGCAGCGGTTCCGGCATGAGGGACTGTGTCGTGGTCGGCGCGGGGGCCGCCGGACTGAGCGCCGCGCTCACACTCGTACGGGCCCGGCGAAGCACGCTGGTCGTCGACGCCGGCCGGCAGAGCAACCTCGCCGCAGCGGGCATCGGCGGTCTGCTCGGGCACGATCGACGCCCTCCCGCCCAGTTCTATGCCGCGGGGCGCACGGAACTGATGGCCTACCCGTCCGTCGAGCTGCACACGGGCGAGGTCACGCACGGCGTGCACGAGGACGACGGAAGCTTCACCGTGACCTTCGGCGACGGCCGTCGCGAGCGGGCGCGGAGCATGGTTCTGGCACCGGGAATGGACTACCGCTACCCACGGCTGCCCGGCATGGACGAGCGCTGGGGCGGTTCGGTCTTCCACTGTCCGTTCTGCCACGGCTGGGAAGTCACCGGTCGCCCCATGGGCGTGCTCGCGAGCGGCGCGGTCGGCGTGCACGGCGCGCTGAACCTGCGCGCCTGGAGCGACCGGGTCACGCTGTTGACCAACGGCAGCGAGCTGACCGACCAGCAGCGCGAACAGCTGGCCGTCGGCAGAGTGGGCCTGGACGAACGGCCGATCAGTCGCCTCGACGGGCCGGGAGCCGAGTTACGGGCCGCGGTGTTCGCCGACGGCGGCGAACTCCCCATCGGCGCCCTGCTGGTCAAGACGACCCTCTACCAGCGCTCCTCACTGGCCCGTGACGTGGGAGCGGGCCTTACCGAACCGGACGAGATGCTCAGCGTCGAGGCGATCAAGGTGGACGCGATGTGCCGGACCGGTGTCTCCGGGCTCTATGCGGCCGGGGACGCGGCCACCTCGGTCCCGCCGTCCATGGCGTCCGCCGTCGCGTCGGGCCACCTGGCCGGCGCCGCCGCAACTGTGCACCTTGCCGCGGGCTACTGAAGCCCGCGGCCGGAACACCCACCTCCGGTGAAACATGGAGGCCGGTGCCGAGGCCGCCCGGCGAGCGGCGGGGAGGCGTTTCGCCGGGCGGCCCGGGTGCCGGGCTCAGCCGATGTCAGCGGCAGCCGATGTCAGACGCAGCCCGTGGGGGTCGCCCGTGACACGTCGTCGATCAGGGCCTCGTGGGCCGCCTTGAGCCGTTTCACATCGGGCTTGACGACCGCGCGGTCGTACGTGACCAGCCCGTTGAGCTCGCCCTCGACGTCCGCGATCTGGGTGTACACCGCGCCGTTGCCGCCCCGGCAGGCCAGGGCGTGCACCTCGTCGAGCTTGGTGAGGTAGTCGTCGGTGTACGTGGCCGGGTCGACGTCGACATAGGACTGCTGCACGGACCAGGCATGTCCGGGCACGGCCAGGCCGAGGCCGCCGTACTCGCCCATGACCGTGGCCCGTCTGCCGTCCGGGTTCGGTGGCAGTGCCGGGCTCGGATAGCCGTGCTCGTCCATGATGTCGCCCGTGCCGCCGTCGGCGCCGAGGTTGAGGCCCGACTGGTTGTTGACCAGGCGTGTCGGGTCCCAGGCCTTGGCCTGTTCGGCGATGCGGCCCACGTCGTACTGGCCCCACCCTTCGTTGAAGGTGACCCACATGACGATCGACGGGCTGCTGATGTGCTCGTCGATCATCTGCTTCATCTCGCGCTCGTAGGTGGCGCGGGCGGTGGCCGACGGGTTCACGCCCGCCGTCATGGCCGGCATGTCCTGCCACACCATCAGGCCGAGCTTGTCGGCCCAGTAGAACCACCGGTCGGGTTCGACCTTGATGTGTTTGCGGACCGAGTTGAAGCCCAGTTGCTTGTGCAGCTTGAGGTCGTAGGCCAGGGCCTTGTCGCTCGGGGCGGTGTGCAGGCCGTCCGGCCAGAAGCCCTGGTCGAGGGTGGCCATCATGAAGATCGGCTCACCGTTGAGGACGGTACGGGGGGTCCCCCCGACGTTCTCGACGGCGATGGACCGCATGCCGAAGTAACTGCCGACACGGTCGGTGCCGACACTGACCTTGAGGTCGTACAGGAACGGGTCGTCCGGCGACCACAGCCGCGCGTCACGGATCCTCAGGGTGAGCGGGCTGCCCGTGCGGCCGGAGACGGTGGCCACCTTGCGCTTGCCCTCGTACGCGGTCGCGGTGATCCGGACTCCGTCGCGCACGCCCTTCGGAGCGACCGTCAGCGTGCCCGCGTCCACGTCGGGGGTGAGTGCGAGCGACTCGACGCGGTCGGCGGCGACGGGCTCCATCCACACGGTCTGCCAGATACCGGAGGACGGGGTGTACCAGATGCCGCTCGGGTCGAGGCGCTGTTTGCCGACGGGCGGGTTCTCGCCGTCCGCGGCGTCCGTCGGGTCGTAGACGCCGACGATCAGCTCCTGGGTGCGGCCGGGCTTGAGCGCGTCGGTGACGTCAGCGCTGAACTTGTCGTAGCCGCCCTGGTGTTCGGCGACCTTGGTGCCGTTGACGTAGACCTCGGAGCGCCAGTCGACCGCGCCGAAGTTGAGCTGCAGACGCTTGCCCGAGCCGATCTTCCAGTCCTTCGGCACGGTGAAGGTGCGCTTGTACCACATCCGGTCCTCGTGCCGCTCGATGCCCGACAGCTGGGACTCGACGGGGTACGGGACGAGGATCTTCTCGGCGAGTGTGCGGCCCACGGGGGGCTGCTCGCCCGCCTCGGCGCCGGCGAACTGCCAGGTGCCGTTGAGGTTCTGCCACGTGTCGCGGGTGAGCTGGGGCCGCGGGTACTCGCGGTGCGCGTTGGCCGGGGTGACGTCGTCGCCCCACCGGGTGCTCAGCTCGTACGTCGACTGGTTGGTGCCGCTGCTCCAGAAGGATCTGACAACGTTGCCGTCCTGGCCGGAGAGGCCCCCTGATCCGTCGTAGCGCACATCGGCGGTGCCGCGCGCGGTGCCGGTCTTGTTACCGACCACGGGCTCCTTGAGCGGGATCAGCAGCGACTTGGCGTCCGCCGGGTTCAGCCGTGCCTTGCCGAGCGGCCAGGCGGTTCCGCCGATCACCGCCTGCAGGTGGTCGGTGAGACCGGCCGGGGGTGCCTTGAGTTTCTGGACGAAGTCGAGCCGCAGGGTGCGGCCGTCCTTGAGGACCGTGCCCGCGACGGCCCCGTTGTAGTCGTAGCCCGCGGGCAGCAGGAAGGCCGACTGCGGGACGGCGGTCTTGGTGCCGCCGGGCGGGGTCCAGCGCACGTGGAGGTTGGAGCCTCCGAAGTGCTCGAAGTACTCGACCTTGAAGTCGTAGGCCGTGCCCGCGGTCAAGTCGATCGGTTCCGCGGTCTGTTCGCGGTCCCAGTCGTCGACCCAGTGGTCGATGGCGAGTTTCCCGTCCACCCAGAGACGAAAGCCGTTGTCTCCGATGACCGAAAAAGTGGTGGGACCGGTTTTCTCCGGCACGATCCGGCCGGTCCAGCGGACGCTGGCGTCGTCCGACCGGCCGGTGGCGGAACTCAGCCGGGACTCCAGGTTGTCGAAGTCGAGTTTTGTGTCGAATCCGGTGGCCTTGAGCTCGGCGAAGTCGAAGGCGCCGGGGGCGGACTGGGTGTAGTACTCGCCCTTGAGGCCGTGGATCTCGGGGGGATCCTCCACGGCTGTCGCGACGGGTGCGGCGGCAAGTCCCGCGGCACCGAGTACCGCTGCGACGAGCAGGGCGAAACGGTTTCTGAGTGGTCTGATGCGCACGAATCCTCCTAGGGTGAGGAAGGGTGGCGGCTCGGAGCTTCAGTCTGTACAACGTTGGAAGCAGAGGCAGCTCGCATGAGAGCACGGCTCCCAGCCTGCTGTCCAGGTTCATGACACAGCTCCGGTCGCGGAGTTCCCGTCGATGCCGAGGAGATCCTTTGCGGGTCAGCCTGAAGGACGTGGCCGAACGGGCCGGCGTCTCGATCAAGACCGTTTCCAACGTCGTGAACAACTATCCGCACATCACCCCGGCGATGCGCGCCCGGGTGCAGGAGGCGATCGACGAGCTCGGATACCGCCCGAACCTCACCGCCCGGCATTTGCGCAAAGGCCGTACGGGCATCATCGCGCTCGCCATCCCCGAGCTCGGAAACCCCTATTTCGCCGAGCTCGCGAGCGCGGTGATCGACGCCGCCGCCGAGCACGAGTTCACGGTCCTGCTCGACCACACGCGGGGCGACCGTCAGCAGGAACTGCTGGTCAGCCAGGGTTTCCGGGCCCGTGTGATCGACGGTCTCATTCTCAGCCCGCTGGAACTTGAGGCCGAGGATCTGCAGGGCCGGGCCGACGACGTGCCCCTGGTGCTGCTCGGCGAGCGCACCTACGGCCTGCCCTTCGACCACATCGCGATCGACAACGTGGCCGCCGCGCGGGCGGCGGTGCGCCACCTGCTCGACCGCGGCCGGACCCGGATCGCCTACCTCGGCGCCCGGACGGACTCCGCGAACCGCCCCGCCCATCTGCGACTCGACGGCTGGCGTGCGGAGTTGGCGGCGGCGGGCGTGGCGGCCGACGAGGACCTGATCGTGCCCGTCGGCGGCTGGGACCGGGACGACGGCGCGCGGGCCATGGCCGAGCTGCTGGACGCGGGCATGCGGCCCGACGCGGTCTTCGCGTATAACGATCTCATCGCGATCGGCGCCATGCGGGTGCTGCACGAGCGCGGGCTCAGGGTGCCGTGGGACATCGCCGTGGTGGGCTTCGACGACATCGCCGAGAGCCGTTTCGGAGCGGTTTCGCTGACGACGATCGCGCCGGACAAACAGGCGATCGCCCGCCTCGCGGTGGCCTCGCTGCTGCGCAGTCTCTCGGGCCGCCAGGAACCCGGCGGACGAGAACTCACCGCGGAGTTCCGGCTGGTGGAGAGGGAGAGCACCCTGGGACGCCGCTGAGGACGGCCGAACCAATTGATCGAGATTTCGGACGGAGGGGTTTACACACCCCTTCCAACGATGTAAAAACCTCCCCTGAACGCCGTGCACGTCGTGTGACCGTCAAGTGCCGAACTTCCCGGGAGTGTTCGCAGCTCCGGGGCCGCGCCGTTTTGGGGACCTTCATGAAGTTGACCGCATCTCCTCGCCGCACCACCGCTCGCACCCTCCTCGCCACCGGACTTCTCACGAGCCTGGCGCTGACCGGATGCACCAAGTCCGAGGACTCCACCGACGACAAGGCCACCGAGCAGCAGGCCGACGCGGGCCAGGAGGTCGCCTCCCCGAGCGCCGGCTCCGGGCCCTCCTGCACGCTCGAAGCCTTCGGGGGCGAGAAGCTCGATCTCAAGAACGCCACCGTCGGCTTCTCGCAGTCCGAGAAGGAAGCCAATCCCTTCCGGATCGCCGAGACCGCCTCGATCAAGGCGGAGGCGAAGAAGCGCGGGGTCAAGCTCCTCACCGCCAACGCCCAGTCGCAGTTCTCCAAGCAGATCAGCGACGTCCAGGACCTCATCGCCAAGGGCGCCGACGTGCTGGTCGTGGCACCGCTCAACTCGGACGGCTGGGAGCCCGTGCTGCGCACGGCGGCGTCCAAGCACATCCCGATCGTCACGGTGGACCGCAAGATCAACGCCACCGCCTGCAAGGACTATGTGAGCTTCATCGGCTCCGACTTCGTCGAGCAGGGCAAGCGGGCCGCCGACCAGATGATCGAGGCGACCGGCGGCAAGGGCGAGATCGCCATCCTGCTCGGCGCGGCGGGCAACAACGTCACCACGGAACGCACCAAGGGCTTCGTGGACCAGATCAAGGCGAAGGCTCCCGGCCTCAAGGTGGTGTTCCAGCAGACCGGTGAATTCGCCCGCGAGAAGGGCCAGTCGGTCACCGAGAACCTCATCCAGTCCAAGCCCGGCATCAAGGGCATCTACGCCGAGAACGACGAGATGGGCCTCGGCGCCGTCAACGCCCTCAAGGGCGCGGGCAAGAAGCCGGGCGCCGTCAAGATCGTCACGATCGACGGCACGCGCAACGCCGTACAGGGCATCGTGGACGGCTGGATCAGCGGTGTCGTCGAGTCCAACCCGCGCTTCGGGCCGCTCGCCTTCCAGACCCTCGACAGCTTCACCAAGGGCGAGGAAGTCGCGCAGGACATCGTCATCAAGGACAGCGCGTACACCGAGGCCAACGCCAAGACGGACATCACCAAGGCCTACTGAGATGCTCTCCGTCACCGGCGTGTCCAAGCTCTTCCCCGGCGCGAGCGGTGAAGTCCACGTCGGACAACGCCTTCACGCCGGGGA
>NZ_LIPP01000144.1 GCF_001418335.1 Streptomyces aurantiacus
CTTCTCTCCTCCCCCTCCGACCCCATACCCCTGGTCTGCTACGACCTCCTCCCATGGGAGCGCTTCCATGCCTGAACCCGAATCGCCCGTGACCTTCCCGCCCGCATTCCTGTGGGGCGCGGCGACCTCCGCGTACCAGATCGAGGGGGCGGTGCGGGAGGACGGCCGTACGCCCTCGATCTGGGACACCTTCAGCCATACGCCCGGCAAGACGGCCGGCGGCGAGACCGGTGACATCGCCAACGACCACTACCACCGCTACCGCGACGACGTGGCGATGATGGCGGACCTGGGCCTGACCGCGTACCGCTTCTCGGTGTCCTGGTCCCGGGTGCAGCCGACGGGCCGCGGCCCCGCCGTCCAGCGCGGCCTGGACTTCTACCNNCTGGAGGACGCGGGCGGCTGGCCCGAGCGCGAGACGGCGCTGCGTTTCGCCGAGTACGCGGGGATCGTCGGCGAGGCGCTCGGCGACCGTGTCGAGCAGTGGATCACCCTCAACGAGCCGTGGTGCAGCGCGTTCCTGGGGTACGGCTCCGGCGTGCACGCCCCCGGCCGCACCGACCCG
The DNA here is from genome assembly GCF_001418335.1 of Streptomyces aurantiacus. Taxonomy (GTDB): domain Bacteria; phylum Actinomycetota; class Actinomycetes; order Streptomycetales; family Streptomycetaceae; genus Streptomyces; species Streptomyces aurantiacus. Next base: position 566 of record NZ_LIPP01000144.1, read on the forward strand.
GAGGCGTCCCTGCGGGCGGCGCACCACCTCAATCTGGCGCACGGCCTCGGCACCACGGCCCTGCGCGCCGCGATGCCCGCCCGCAACAGCATCGCGGTGAGCCTCAACTCCGCGGTGGTCAGGCCGCTGACCCAGGACCCCGCCGACGTGGCGGCGGCCCGGCGCATCGACGACCTGGCCAGCGGCATCTTCCACGGCCCGATGCTGCACGGCGCGTACCCGGAGACCCTGTTCGCGGCGACGGCTGCGGTGACGGACTGGTCGTACGTGCAGGACGGCGATCTCGCCCTGATCAAGCAGCCGTTGGACGCGCTGGGGCTCAACTACTACACGCCGACGCTGGTGTCGGCGGCGCCGGCAGACGGGTCGGGCCCGCGGGCGGACGGCCACGGGTCGAGTGAGTCCTCCCCCTGGCCGGGCGTGAACGACGTGGCCTTCCACCAGACTCCCGGCGAACGCACCGAGATGGGCTGGACGATCGACCCGACGGGCCTGCAGGACCTGCTCATGCGCTACGCCCGGGAGGTGCCGGGTCTGCCGCTGTACATCACGGAGAACGGCGCGGCGTACGACGACAAGCCGGACCCGGACGGCCGGGTCCACGACCCGGAGCGGATCGCATACCTGCACGGGCACCTGCGCGCGGTCCGCCGCGCGATCGCCGACGGCGCGGACGTACGCGGCTACTACCTCTGGTCCCTGATGGACAACTTCGAGTGGGCGTACGGCTACGACAAGCGCTTCGGCGCGGTGTACGTGGACTACGCGACCCAGGCCCGCACGCCGAAGTCGAGCGCCCTCTGGTACCGCGAGGCGGCCCGGAACGGGGAGCTGCCGCCGGTGAACACGATCGAGTAAACGCCCCGCCCGGGGGGGGAGCGGACGGGGCCAGGGACGAGGACGGGGCGCGGCACTACGAGGGGAGTGCCGCGCCCCGAGGTGTGCGTGCGCGGCGCGGTCGGGCAACCTCTCACGGACGCCGACACGGAGTTATTTGTCTGCCGAGCAATTGTGCGTGGCGGTGCGGGTGATACTGGCCTTCATGACTCCAGCGAACCGCCCGGGCACAGTCCACTTGCGGGCGTTCACCGAGGACGACCTCACCTTCCTCGATCGCCTCTGCACGGATCCCGATGCGCTCGGCGAGTTCGAGTGGCCCGGATTCGGTGATCCGAGGGCGCGCCGCAAGCGGTGGGCGACCGACGGGTACATCTCCGCCGAGTCCGCGGCGGTTGCGATCGCGCGGGCCGACGACACGGCTATCGGCATCGCCACCTGGAAGCCCCGTGGCTTCCCGTCGGGTGTCACCTACGAGATCGGCGTGGGGGTGCTCCCCGAGCATCGTGGACAGGGGGTGGGCACAGTGGCGCAGAAGCTGCTTGTGGACTACCTCTTGGGCCGCACGACTGCGAACCGAATCGAAGCCCTCACCAATGGCGGCAACCTCGGCGAGCAGAAAGCCCTCGAACGTCTGGGCTTCCGTCGGGAAGGGGTCATGCGCGGCAGGTCCTTCCAGCACGGCGAGTATGTCGACGTGCTTGTCTACGGCCTGCTCCGCTCAGAACACCATCCCGGAACGCCATGAGCATTCCCGCACCTGCTCCAAGCGAGGTTGAAAAGGCTCAATGGTGCCGATGACCTCACGCGTGAATGTCTTCCCGACATTGTGAAATGAGTAGGAATCTCGTCGGCGACACCCCGCCACCACCCCGCCACCGTCAGGACTCCGAGTACGCCTCCCAGCCATGGCGCGGCCGGACGTCTACGCAGACGTCTCCCCAAGGCGTGTCACTTCCGTCGGGGTAGATCGTTCCGCCCAGCTCGAACCATGTGAGCTTTCCGCGCACGGGCCCATGCGTGCAGACGCCCCACGCGTCGGCGCCGTACGAAATGAGCTGCATGCCACGGCCGTTCTCTTCCTCTGCCCCGGGAGTGCGACAGGTGGGGAGGCCTGGGGCCTCGTCCTGGATGACGACGCGGAGGCGCCGCGGGGTCCGCCAGCCGGCGTGCAGGGTCACGGGTGCCGCGCGTTTGGTGGTGGCGCAGGCGTTGATGGCGTTGGTCACCGCCTCCGACGTCAACAGGGCGGCGGTGTCGATGAGTTCGGCTCTGTCCGTGACCCGGAGCAACGTACGGACCGTTTCTCTCGCAGTGCGGACCCAGACCGGGTGGGGCGGGAAGACGAGCGATACGTCGGCGGGGCGAAAGGGATCTTCCATCGAGGAACTCCTTCGGCGGTGACTCGTGGGCGCACAGATGGCGGTCGGCTCCGGGCCCTCAACTGCGGTGAGGGGGCGGGTGCTTCTTCGTGAGCCCACAGGGATCGGTTGCCATGACGGTAGGGAAATGTTTTCCTTTGCAGCAAGCTTTTCCCTCGCATGTCACCTGAGTGAGTGATGGACCAACGGGTCGATGACTCGGAGGCATTGGCGTCGGCAGACTGCTGATCAGGAGGTCGGACATGCCACCCAGGAACAGCCCGAGTGAGCGTCAGCGCAGGCTTGGCGCGGAACTACGCAAACTGCGCACCCAGGCCGGGCTCTCGGGCGAGCGCGCCGCGACGATTCTGGACGCGGACCGTGCGCGCGTCAGCAACATCGAGGCCGGCCGCATCGACGTATCCCGCAACCGGCTCTATACGGTGCTCCGTGAATACGGATGCCGGTCCGGGCCTTACTTCGACGGCCTCATGGCGATGGCCCAGGAGCGAGGCAAGGGGTGGTGGGACGAGTTCCGCGACACCATCGGTCCTGCCGCCCGGGACCTGGCCGAGCTCGAATCCCGCTCGACGACGCTACGGACCCACGAGCCGCAGGTCATTCCCGGCCCGCTCCAAACCGAGGAGTACGCCCGTGCCGTGCTTGACACCACCGAGAACGATCCGCGCCGTGCGGACCGGTACGCCGAGTTCCGCCTGGCTCGGCAGCGCGTGCTGACGGGCGAATCACCAGCCTCGTATCACGCGATCATCCACGAAGCCGCGCTGCACACCCAGGTGGGCGGCGCGGCAGTCATGCGCAGGCAGCTGCTGCGGCTGATCGAGGTCTCCCGGCTACCGCACGTGATCGTGCAGGTGTACCCGTACGAAGCCGGTATCTACTCCGCGCACAGCGGCTCGTTCGTCATCTTCGGAGGTTCGGTTCCCGAACTGGACACGGTCTACCTGGAGCACCCGACGAACTCGCTCTTCTTGTGGGATGGGAGCCAACTCGACCAGTACGCCAGAATGTTCGAGCGGCTTGCGGAGCTTGCGTTGGTTCCGGTCGATCCGGACTCGGCGCCGGAAGCCCACGAGTCACGCGACTCACTGAGCCTCATCCAGCACGTCATGTACACCTTGTGAAAGGAAACGGGATGTCCCGACTCTCCTGGCAGAAGTCCTCGTTCAGCACGGGCGGCGAAGGCAACTGCGTGGAGTTGGCAACCGCCGTGCCTGCCAATCACATTCATCTCCGCGAGAGCGACCGCCCGTACGAGATAGCCACCGCCACGCCCCGCGCCCTCGCCGGGCTCCTCGGTGCCATCAAGAGCGGTGTCGTCGAGGGCCGGGCGCGCTGACCCCGAGCGGGCGTCCCTCGCACGCGAAGACGCCCCGGCCGGGTGGGGGGAAAGGTGCCGGCCGGGGCGTTCGGCCCCCGCACGCGCGTGGCTTGCGGGGGCGTTCGGGGCTGCTCAAGGGCTGCCGCCGCCAGGGCTACTTGTAGGCGGCGAAGGCCTTCGAGAAGGCGTTGGGGTCCTGGTCGATCGAGCTGCACGTCGCGTCGGCCGAGGGCTTCGGGCCGCCCGCGCACGCCTTGTCACGGGTGGCCGACCACAGGGAGAGCCAGCCGATCCCCTTCTCCTTGGCGAAGGCGACGAGCTGGGTGGCGTCGTCGACCTTGAAGATCTCCGTCGCCACGTCGTTGACGCCGATCATCGGGGTGACGGCGACCGCCTTCCAGGCGGCGTCGTCCGAGAGCCCGAGTACTCCCTTGATCTGCGCCTGGGTCGCCGTCGCGGCCTGTACGGCGTAGGTACCCATGTCGTCGCTGTACGCCGGTCCGTAGTCCATCGCCATGATGTTGACCGTGTCGATGCCGGCGCCGTTCGCCTTGGTGTCGGCGAGCAGGCTCACCCCGTCCTGGGTGAGGCCCTCGGGCATGACGGGGAGCGTGAACGAGACGTCCAGGTCCGGGTGTTCGCGCTGAAGCTGTGCGATCGCCTCGGCCCTGCGGGCGTTCGCCGCCTTGTTCGGCAGCGCGCCGCCCTCCACGTCGAAGTCGACCTTCGTCAGCTCGTACGCGTCCACGACCTTGCCGTACGCCGCCGCGAGGGCGTCCGCCGACGAGCAGTTCAGTGCCAGCTCGGAACCGGCCGCGCCGCCGAAGGAGACCCGGACGTCGCCTCCCGCGGCGCGCAGCTTGCCGATCTGCGCGGCGACCGCGTCGCTGCCGAGGTCCGTCACGCCGCCCCACTTGGGAGTGCAGCCGCCGCCGTCCGTGACGAAGGCCAGGTTGTAGTCCTTCACGCCGGTGGCCGCGGCGTTGGCGAGCAGATCGAAGGCGGGGTAGAGGGACGTGTCGACGTAGGGCGCGAAACCGGCCGAGGCGGCCGTTCCTCCACCGGAGGGCGTGTCGCCGCCGGTGGGCGCACCGGTCTCGGTGGGCGTACCGGTCTCGGTCTCGGCGGGTTTCGTCGGCTCCGACGGCGGTGTCGAGGTCGGCGTCGGCTGCTGTGTCGGGCGGCCCGTGGGCTCCGGCGTCGCCGCGTCGTCCACCGAGCACTTGGCGCCGTCGACGAGACAGCCGGTCGGGTCGCCGGAGCCACGCACCACGAAGCCGACGGTCACCGTCTCGCCCTTGGTGAGCCCGTCCTTGTCCCAGGACGGCGGCGTCACGGTGACGTGCCGGCCGCTCACCTTGGACTCGGCGTTCCACAGGGAGCTGAGCTGCGCGCCGGACGGCAGGTCGAACTCCAGCGTCCAGTCCGGCTTCGCGTCCGCGCTGTCGTTCGTCACGACGTACTGCGCGGTGTAGCCCGTCGACCAGTCGCTCGTCATGGTGTACGCGGCGCCGACGCCGGCCGCCTGTGCCGTACCGGAGAACACCAGGGCTCCGCCGCCGACCACGGCCGCGGCGACCACGCCGCCTATCGCCTTGTTCCTGCCACTGGCCATACGCCGCCGGTGCGTACTCATCGCGTGCCTGCCTTCGCTGCTCACGGGGCCCCATCAGGTCCTCGACCTCCCGTGGACCTGATGGGACCGAGGTGGGGGGTGCGACTGCACGCTAGCGATCCGGATTCGGGCAAAGTTCCGTATCCGGACGGGAGATGAGGTTCTTAGGGTGCGCTTAAGGAAGGGATCGGGATCGGTTAAAGGTCGAGACCAATTTGGTGGGTCTGCGCCGTCGCATCGTCCCCGGTCCCGTCCCCCGGTGGCCCCGCCGTTCCGGCTCGCGCCTGTCGAGCTGGACCCAGATCCTGACCTCGGTGCCGCCCAGGACGGAGCGGCCGATCCGCACGTCCCCGCCCGTCGACTCCGCGAGCCGGCTCACGATGTCGAGCCCGAGCCCGGTCGAGCCGTCGGCGCCCGAGCCCCGGCCGCGGGCCATCGCCGCCGCCGGGTCGGCTATCCCCGGGCCCGCGTCCGAGACGAGGACGATCACGGCGTCCTCGCCGTTGTGCACGTCGACCGCGAAGGCCGTGCCCTCGGCGGTGTGCCGGAACACGTTCCCGAGCAGGGCGTCGAGCGCGGCGACGAGATCGGCGCGGGCCACGGGTATCCGTACGGGCCGGTCGACCCCGGCCACCCGCACCTTGCGGCCCTCGTCCTCCGCGAGCGCCGACCAGAAGTCCATGCGCTCCCGGACGACCTCCGCCGCGTCGCACCCGACGCCGACTCCGAGCGCCGCGGTCTGCGGCTTGGCGTCCCGGGCCGTGCGGATGATCGTGTCGACCTCGCGCTCCAGCTGGGCGACCGCGGCCCGGGTCTGCTCGGCCGCGGGACCCTCGCCCAACGAGGCCGCGTTCAGCCGCAGCACCGTCAGCGGCGTACGCAGCCGGTGTGACAGGTCCGCCGCCAACTCCCGCTCGTTGGCGAGTAGTTGGACGACCTGGTCGGCCATGGAGTTGAAGGCGACCGCGGCGAGCCGCAGTTCCGTCGGCCCCTCCTCGGGCACGCGGACGCCCAGCTTCCCCTCCCCCAGTTCGTGCGCGCTCTCCACCAGGCGCTGCGCGGGCTGCACCATCCGTACGCCGAGCCGGTCGGCCACCGCGACCGAGCCGACGATGAGCGCGACACCGACGCCGGCGAGGACGGCCCAGGCCGTGGCCACCCCGTTGGTGACCTCCGACTCGGGGACGTACACCTCGACGACCGCGATGTCGCCCGAGGTCAGCGCGACGGGCTGCAGCAATGTGGAGCCGCCGGGCACCTCGGTGGTGGAGGCCCGGCCGAGCTTCCGGGTCGCGGCGATGTCCTTGTCGGCGGCCCGCTGCCGCCCAAGGTCTACGGCCTGCTGCCCGGCGCCACCGCCACCGTCCCCGCCGCCACCGTTGCCATCGCCGGCGGCGCTCGCGGGTATGTGCACCGCCATTCCCGCGTCCGAGCCCGCAGAGGCGACGACCCGTTCCAACTGGGCCCGGTCGGTGGTGATCGAGAGCGCGGGCGCGATGGCCGCCGCCTCCCGCTCGGCGTTCGAGAACGCCCGGTCCCTCGCCAACTCCCTGATCACCAGGCCGAGCGGGACCGCGAACGCCACCACGACCATCGTCGTGACGGCCACACAGACCTTGACCAGCGCCCATCTCATCGCGCCGGCTCCGCTCCCGACGACTCCACTCCCGGCGGCTCCAGCTTCACGCCGACCCCGCGCAGGGTGTGCAGATAGCGCGGCCGGGCCGCCGTCTCGCCCAGCTTCCGCCGCAGCCAGGACAGATGGACGTCTATGGTCTGGTCGTCCCCGTACGACTGCTGCCACACCTCGGCGAGCAGTTCCTTGCGCGCCACGACGACGCCGGGCCGCCCGGCGAGGAAGGCCAGCAGGTCGAACTCGCGCCGCGTCAGGTCCAGTCGTACGCCGTCCAGTTCGGCCTGGCGGCGCAGCGGGTCGATGGCGAGGCCGCCGACCCGGAGCTGCGGGGAGGGCGGCGGCTCGCCGGCCGAGGACCGGGCGCGGCGCAGCACCGCCGCCATCCGGGCCGCCAGGTGCTCGACGGAGAAGGGCTTGGTCAGGTAGTCGTCCGCGCCGTCGTTCAACAGCCGGACGATCTCCGTCTCGTCGTCCCGCGCGGTCGCCACGATCACGGGCACGTCGGTGATGCCGCGCAGCATCTTCAGCGCCTCCGACCCATCCAGGTCGGGCAGGCCGAGATCCAGGATCACGACGTCGAAGCGGAAATGGGCGACCTCGCGCAGCGCCTCAAGGGCCGTACCGACACTGCGCACCGTGTGTGCGGCCTCGGTCAGATGCCGGATGAGGGCGGAGCGTACGAACTGGTCGTCCTCGACCACGAGCACACTTGCCATGGCCCGCACCGTACGCCATACGGGGCAGGCGGGTCCGGGGCCTGTGGACAACTCCCCGGCACGGGGCACGGGACACACGTGGGGCTCGTGGGGCAGGATGGCCCGCGATGCGCAGAGGACTCGTACACGTACTGGCTTGGTCGCTCGCCACGGGCGCGGCGGTCACGCTGTCGTGGTGGGGTGTGCACACGGTCATGACGGGGACGGCCTACGATCCGCCGCAGGCGCTGCCGATCAGCGCGGACGGGGCCGCGCAAGGCGTGCAGCCGCTGGCCTCCGCCACGAGTCGGCCCGAGTCCGCACCGGAGTCCGAGTCGGCCGCGCCGTCGAAGAGCCGTGGACCGAGTGCGAGCCGTTCGCCCTCGGTCACCCCCTCGGTCACTACCTCGTCGTCACCCTCGCGACCCTCGCGATCGAAGCCGGCGAGTTCCGATCCGGACACGGCCGCCTCGGGCGAGGTGAAGAGTTACGACACCGGCGGGGGGCGAGTCGTCTTCGATCTCGGGAAGACGTCCGCGTCGCTGGTGTCCGCCACTCCCGCGTCGGGGTGGTCGATGCAGGTGTGGAACACCGAGACGTGGATCCGGGTGGATTTCTCGTCCGGGGCGGATCGGGTTTCGGTGTTCTGCACGTGGCACGACTCCGCTCCGCGGGTTGAGGTCAACGACTACTGAGCGCTCCGCGGGGGCCGTGAGTTGTCTGCGGGTATGTGGGGGCTGGTCGCGCAGTTCCCCGCGCCCCTGAAAGCAGTCGGTCTCTATTTGAAGACGGACGGTGGTGGGGCGGGGGACGCCACCGCTGCCGCGTCCGTCACCGGGGTTGCTCCGCCGGTGAAGTCCGTGAGTGACCTGCCGTGTTCGACTCTCGCGGGGTGGGGGTCGGAAGCCGCGCGGCGGGTGAGTTCCGCGATGGGCAGGGGCAGGTCCGATGCGACCAGGACGGCGTTGCCGAAGCGTTTGCCGCGCAGGACCGTCGGGTCGGCGACGAGGGCGAGTTCGGGAAAGACACCCGCGGCGGTGGCGATCTGGCCGCGCAGATGCGCCAGGGGCGGGCCGTCGGCGAGGTTGGCGGCGTACAGGCCACCGGCCTTGACGACCCTGCGTACGTCGGTGAGGAACTCGCCGGACGTCAGATGCGCGGGCGTGCGCGCCCCGCTGAACACATCCGCTATGACCAGGTCCGCCCAGCCGTCCGGCACCTTGGCGAGCCCTTCGCGCGCGTCGACCGACCGCACCCTGATCCGGGCGTTCGGGTCCAACGGCAGCTCGCGCCGGACCAGTTGGACGAGCGCCGCGTCCCGTTCGGCGACCTGCTGGGTGGAGCGGGGGCGGGTCGCGGCCACGTACCGGGCGAGGGTGAGGGCGCCACCGCCGAGGTGCACGGCGTGCACGGGCCTGCCGGGCGGGGCGACGAGGTCGATGACGTGACCGAGACGGCGTTGGTACTCGAAGCTCAGATACGCCGGGTCGTCGAGGTCGACATGGGACTGCGGGGCCCCGTCGATGAGCAGGGTCCAGGCCCGCGGCCGGTCCCGGTCGGGCATCAGTTCGGCAAGCCCGCCGTCGACACGCTCGACGACGGTCTCACGTGCCACACGTCGATTTTTAGGTCTCGCCATCTGCCCATTATCAGCCGGACGGAACGACCTGGCTCAGCGGCAGCGCCCCGCGAGGGGCGCGGGGAACTGCGCGACGAGCCACGACGGACCCGCGGCGCCAACGAGACCGCAAGCCCCCGAGCCCCCGCCAAGCCTCAACGGCAGTTGTCCGCGGCCTCGATCAACCGCGCCGCCTCCCCCAGCGCGGCCCGCAGCACGGCCGGGTCCGTGGCCAGTTCCGCCTCCCCCGGCGGAAGCAGCCAGTCCGATCCCTCGACGGACGACTCGGGCGCCAGGCGAACCCCCTGCCCGTCGGTCCGCGTACACGTACTGCCCGGGACGTCCCAGGCGGAAGCCGTTCCGGACGGCACCAGAAACCCAAGAATGTCGCAGTTGTCGTCGTGCAGTACGGGTCCGACGGCCTCGGCGGGAGCGCCCCGCCGCAGGATGTCGACGGCCTCAAGACCCTGCCGCGCGGGCACCATGACGAGATCGCACGGGTCATCGGGGCCGGCGCCCCGCTCACCTCCGCACGGCGACGTCGGCAACGTCGACACCGACTGCACCGACTGCACCGACTGCGGACAGAAATCGATGCCCTGCCTGGTCTCCATCCTGGCCTCCACCACGGAACCCTCCTCGATCGAGCACACCGCACGGTTCAACGCTCCACAGCGTCAAGGGCTACGGCAAAACTCGGCCGCAAAGGATGGCAGTTCATGGCGGATCAGGGATGAGATATCCGTTTTGTAGCTAAACCCCGCGTGGTGGTCCCGTCACAGCGGGTACGTTCGTGCCCGCCGAAAACACAGCCGCGGCTCGATCGAAAGAATGATCAACTCGCGCTGGTTCCGGCATGGTTCGACGGTTCGCGAGAGAGGGCCCGGCCATGGCGTCGTCACCGATGACCTCGTCGTCCCAGTCACCTCGGCCGCCGCGGCCGAACCTCGCCTTCCGGCGCCTGCGCGGACAGCGCTCACCGGGCGAGTTCGCCGCGGCGGTGCGACGGGCGGCCCGGGAGATCGACGAACGGGTCAGCTGCGACGCTCGCTACATCGGGCGGGTAGAGGCCGGCGAGATCCGCTGTCCCAACTACGCGTACGAGCGGGTGTTCCTGCACATGTTCCCCGGCCGGACGCTGGCCGACCTGGGCTTCGTGCCCCGTTCAGCGGTACGTGGACGGGGGGCGCGCACTGCCGAGAGTGCGCTCTCTCCACACACCACGAGCCCGCTGCCCGCTCCCCATGAGACGGACGGGGCGCACGAGCCGCACGAACCGCACGAGCCGCACTATCCGCTTGACCCGCACGACCCGCATGACCCGCATGAGATCGACGATCAGAACCACGAGGAGAGCGACGTGCGACGTCGCGCATTCATGAGCGGCGGTACCGCCACGGTGGCCGCCGCCTCGCTGGGCCCCTGGGGGCTCGCGTTCGGCGGCACGGCCGAGGCCGCGCCGCGTTCCGTGCGCCGGGTCGGCGAGGCGGAGGCCGGCGCACTGGAGGAGGCCGTCCGCAAGATCCGGCTGCTGGACGACCGGCACGGCGCCGACGGGCTGTACCGGAGAGCGGCGGCTCCGCTGCGGGCCGCGTACGCCCTGCTGGACGTCGGCGCGACACGGCAGACGACCGCCGAGCGGCTGCACGCGGGGGCCGGTGAACTGGCCATCTCCGTGGGCTGGCTGGCGCACGACTCGGGGCGTTTCGACGACGCGCGCTCGCACTACGCGGAGGCGCTCGCGACGGCCCGGGTGGCCGGGGACCCGGCCCTGGAGGCACACGCCTTCTGCAACACGTCGTTCCTCGCGAGGGACGCGGGCCGGCCGCGCGAGGCGGTCCGCGCGGCCCAGGCGGCGCAGTACGCGGCGCGCTCCCTGGGCTCGGCCCGGCTCCTGTCGCTGCTCGCGCTGCGCGAGGCGGGCGGCTGGGCGGGGCTCGCCGACCGGACGGGCTGCGAACAGGCGCTGACCCGGGCGCAGGCCCTGTACGGGCGCGGCCCCTGTGACGCCGATCCGGAGTGGATGAGCTTCTACGGAGACGCCGAACTGGCCGGCCTGGAGGCCCAGTGCTGGTCCACGCTGGGCGACTGGCAGCGCGCGGCCCACCAGGCACGCCGGGCGACCCGGCTCCAGGACCCGCACTTCACCCGCAATCTCGCCCTCTACACGGCCGAACTCGCCGACGACCTGGCCCGCGCCGGACACCCCGACGAGGCCGCCGCGGCCGGGCTGCGCGTCCTGGACCTGCTGGACGAGGTCCAGTCGTCCCGGGTGCAGACGATGCTGGCGGGCACGGCCAGGGTCCTGCTGCCGCACCGCCGCGCGTCGGGGGTGTCGGACTTCCTGGCACGGCACGGGGCGCTGCCGCGACCGACCTGACACACCGGGAAACGACGACGAGCGGCGGGCGGCAGCAGGCGGGCAGGCGGGCAGGCGGGCAGGCGGCGAACCGTTACGCGGTCAGGTGGCCGCAGTCGTTCCAGGTCTCGATCGCCGACTCCCCGTAGGCCCAGCCCAGGACCGAGAGGGACGTCGGGTTGAGGCGGACGCGGGCCGCGAAGCCGAGGTCGAGGCCGAGCCAGCGGGCACCGATCGCCCGCAGGATGTGGCCGTGCGCGAAGACCAGCACGTCACGGTCCTCGGAGCGGACCCACTCGACCACCTCGTCCGCGCGCGCGGAGACCTCGGCGAGGGTCTCGCCCCGGGGCACGCCGTCCCGCCAGACCAGCCAGTCGGGCCGGTCGGCCCGGATCTCCGCGGGGGTCATCCCCTCGTACGCGCCGTAGTCCCACTCCATGAGCGTGTCCCAGGGGGTCGCCCGGTCACCGAAGCCGGCCAGTTCGCACGTCTCACGCGCGCGTGCCAGCGGACTGGTGCGGACCGTCACTCCGGGCAGCCCGTCCAGCGGCGCCCGGTGCAGTCGCTCGCCGAGGAGCTTGGCACCACGTCTACCCTCGTCCAGGAGCGGGACGTCGGTCCTGCCGGTGTGCTTGCCGGACAGCGACCATTCCGTCTGTCCGTGCCGGGCCAGCAGGATGCGCGGTGCCATGAAGAAGGGCCTTTCCGGGAGGATCGATCGGTGAGCCGCAGAAGAACAAGAGATGAACCGGTCCATCATCGCGCACGTGCCCGCGGAGCAACCCCGTGGGCGATCTCAGCGTCTTTGAGCACCAGAGGGCGCCCCCACAGGGGAAGCACACAGCCCGTACATTGGTCCGCGGCACTGCGGGCGGGGTAGCAGGAGGGGGAGGAATCGGATGCTGCGGACCGATGCACCAAGCACGGAGGCGGCACCACGTGCCCGGCTCCGCTGGTGGACCGAGCTGCCCCTGCTCCTGCTGGTGTACGGGGCGTACTCGGGCGGTCGGCTCCTCGTGCGCGGGAACGTGACCAGTGCCGTCGACCACGGCCTGGCGATCCTGCGGGTCGAGAAGTTCTTCTTCCTCAACGCCGAGCACCCGCTGAACCGGCTGTTCACCCGTGAGCCCTGGCTCGGCATCCCGGCGGACTTCTGGTACGCGTCGCTGCACTACATGGTCACGCCCGCCGTCCTGATCTGGCTGTTCCGCTCCCACGCGGTGCGTTACAGGGCTGCCCGGACCTGGCTGATGGCGTCCACGTTCATGGGCCTGATCGGCTTCACCCTGCTGCCGACCTGTCCGCCGCGGCTGCTGTCGGCGAGCCACGGGTTCGTCGACACGATGGCCCAGTACAGCGACTACGGCTGGTGGGGCGGCGAGGCGAGCGCGCCCCGCGGACTCGGCGGCATGACGAACCAGTACGCGGCGATGCCGAGCCTGCACTGCGGCTGGGCCCTGTGGTGCGGTGTGATGCTCTGGATGTACGGCGGCACGCGGCTCACCAAGATCGCGGGAGTCCTCTACCCGCTGATCACCACGATCGTCGTGATGGGCACCGCCAACCACTACTTCCTCGACGCGGTCGCGGGCTTCGTCGTCATGGGCGCCGGGTTCCTGCTCACCCGGCCGGTGCTGCGGCTCGCGGACAAGGTCCGGGCGCGGTACGGGATCCGGCCCTTCGCACCGGTCGCCGAGGCCGTCACACATACCTCCACACATACCTCCACACCTGCCTCCACGCGTACCTCGCACGGCACAGGTTCCTCAATTGTCAGTGCGGAGTGCCAGACTTCCCCGGGTGAGCGACTTCCCCGACAGCGCAAGGTCCCAGCCACCCCGGGTGCCGCCGACCCGGGAGCCGAGCCGGAAGCCAGTCCCGCCGACGCGGGGGACGAGACTCCGGCAGCGGCTCGCTGAGCTGCGCGGCGCGGCGGTCCCGCCGCAGCCGCTGGACGCGCGCGCCCTCGCCGCGCTCGCCGCGAACCCGGGGTGCCGGCGGCGCGCGATCCTCGACGGGGCGGGCGTGAACAAGGCGGTGCTGGCGAGCGCCCTCGGCTCGCCCTCGGCCTTCGGGCAGTCGCAGTTCGCGTTCATGCGGGGCAACGCCTTCGAGGCGCGGGTCAAGGCCGACGGAGGCGCCGAGCTGCTGCGGCTCGTGCACGAGAAGGTGGACCCGGGAGCCGAACCGCCCGCCGCCGGCATCGTCCCCGACCTCACCGCCGTCGGCCCCGAGGGACGTACCGCTCGTACGGCCCTGGCCCTGCGCGAGGCCACCGCGGCGGGCGTCTGGACACTGCTCGACCACCCGTTGCTCGCGCTGGACGTGGCGGACTCCCCCGCCTTCCTGGAGCCGGACGCGGTGGTCGTGCACCCCGACGGGAGCTGGACGGTCGTCGAGATCAAGTCCTTCCCGATGCTGGACGGTTCGGCGGACGCGGCCAAGGTCGGCGCGGCGGCCCGCCAGGCCGCGGTGTACGTACTGGCCCTTGAGCAGGTCGCGGCCCGCCTCGACCCCGCGCCCAGGGTCCGGCACACGGTGCTGCTGGTCTGCCCGAAGGACTTCTCCAACCTGCCCACCGCGTCGGCCGTGGACGTCCGCAAGCAGCGCTCGGTGACCCGCCGCCAGCTGGACCGGCTCACCCGCGTCGAGGACATCGCCGACGCGCTCCCCGAGGGCACCTGCTTCGCCCCCGACCTGCCCGCCGCCGAGCTGACGGCCGCGGTGGAGTCGGTTCCGGCGACGTACGCCCCCGAGTGCCTCGCCGCCTGCGAACTCGCCTTCCATTGCCGGGGCCGCTCCCGCGCGCAGGGCGCGGTGACCGCGCTCGGCCGCTCCCTGCGGGCCGAGCTCGGCGGCCTGACCTCGGTCGCCGACGTCCTGTCGGCGGCCCACGGCACCACCGGCGACCCGACCGACCCGACGGTCGCGGCACTACGCAGAGCAGCAACACTCCGAGCCGAGGCCCTGACCCCGGTAAGGGTGGCCACCGCAAGGCCGGGCCCCGTAAGGGGCGCGGGGAACTGCGCGCCCAGCCCCGACGGCGCCGCAGCCAATCCACCAACCCCAGCGGAGCGAACCGCGTCGCAGACCGGGCGATCGGGGACCCCATGTCCCTGATCACCACCCTCGCCCGCCTGGAAGCCGTGGACACCGGCCTGGCCCAGCCCCTCACCACCGTCCGGCACCGCCACCTCACCGCCCGCCCCCTGGTCCTCGTACCGCTCACCACCGCGGGGGAGGCCGGCGCCCCGCTCGGGGCACTCGTCGGCACGGACCGCGACGCGCCACGGCTGCTGGTCGTCCCGCAGCCCCGCGACCGCGACCTGCGGTTCGCGTTCCTCGCCGAACTGGCGGACGTCGTCCTGCCGTACATCGACGACTACGCCGGGGACGTCGAGGCCGCCGAGCGCAGCGAGACCGACCCGGAGACCGGCAAGCGGGTCAAGGTCGAGGTCGAACTGTGCGCGGACGCCCCGCAGTTGATCGTGCCGAGCCGGGCCGGCATCGAGCTGGTACGGCTGCTGGGGCGCTCCATGCGCTTTCGGCGCACCGCCGAGCAGGACCCGGAGAACCCGCATCCGGCGCCGCCGCGCGTTCCGCTGCTCGGACGGTGGCTCACGCACTACGGGGAGCGGGCTCGGGTGCCGGGTTCGTCGCTCCTGCTCGCCCTCACGGATGTCCTGTCACGGCACTGGGCCACCGGCCAGTCCACGCTGGAGGACCAGCACCTGGGGGCGCTGCTCGCCTGGATCGACCCCCCGCGGGGCGAGTCCGGCGCCGGGGCCGCGCTGCGGGCCGAGCTGCTGCGGGACGCCCAGCGGCAGCTCGTCTGCCCGCCCGCCGGGCCCGCCACCGACCCGGCCTTCGACAACAAACTGCTCGCCCCGGCCATCGAGCGCTACGACCGCGCGCGTACGGCGCTGTCGGCCGCCGAGGACGGCTTGGAGGCGGACGACCGGCTCGGCGAGCTCACCGCCGCCGAGCGGCACATCCGCGAGCTGGTGGCGAGCCGCACCCGCCCCACCTGGGACGCGGTGTGGCGCGGCCTCGACCTGCTGCGGACCCTGCCCGAGGGCCCGCGCGCGGCCGACCGGTGGACCCGCGACCGCTGGTCGTTCACCGGCCACCGGGACCGTGTCCTCGCCGGCGAACCGCCGCAGCCGCGCCGCGACGACGCGGTCACCGCGGCGAACAAACTCGCCACGCGCGAGCGCGAACAGGCCCGCCTCGAAGCGCAGGAGGCCCTCGACGACCCGCTCCTCATGGCCGGGCGGCGGCTCGCGGGCGAGGCCTTCGCCGGTGAGGTCACCGATGTCGTGATGGCGTACAGCGAGGGGAAGCGGCCAAGCCCGCGGCCCCTGGTGACCGTACGCACGGACGACCGGCCGCATCTCGGCGAGCGCGCGAAGGTCTACCGGTCGCTCGCCGGAAAGCCGCAGGCGGCCGAATTCGTGGCGGCGGAGTACGAGGACGACGGCCCGACCACGGACAGCGGAGGCACGCTCGTCGTGCTGCGCGTCGTCGACAAGATGGGCCGCGGCAAGGAGCCCGAGCCCGGCTCCGTACCGGAGAAGGGCGACCTGCTCTGCTTCACGCTCTTCGAGCACGAGCAGCGGGGCGGCGCGAAGCTGCCCGAGCCGGAGGACACGCCGTGGACACACGGCGGGCCGCCCGGAGAAGCCGACGCAGTCCCGCGGGCCGACGCGGTGACCGAGGAGGACGTCCTGTGACCGCCGTCTTCGAGCCGGGGACCGCCGGGTTCGACCCGACCGGGTTCGACCCGACCGTGTTCGACCCGGGGGCCGAGGCCGCCCGCGCCACCGACGCGATCCTGCGCGACACCCTGCACGGGACACACCGCGGGGTCGTGGTCGACTCCCCGCCCGGCGCCGGCAAGTCCACGCTCGTCGTGCGGGCCGCGCTCGAACTGGCTGCCGCCGGGCGCCCGTTGATGGTCATCGCACAGACGAACGCGCAGGTCGACGACCTGGTCCTGCGGCTCGCCGCGAAGAACCCGGAGCTACCCGTCGGCCGTTTGCACAGCAGCGACGCCGACCCGTACGACAAGGCGCTCGACGACCTGCCGAGCGTCCGCAAGTCCGCGAAGGCCGGCGAGCTCGCCGGGCTCGACGTGGTCATCTCGACCGCCGCGAAGTGGGCGCACGTCAAGGGTGTCGAGCCGTGGCGGCACGCGATCGTCGACGAGGCGTACCAGATGCGCTCGGACGCACTGCTCGCGGTGGCCGGGCTCTTCGAGCGGGCGCTGTTCGTGGGTGACCCGGGCCAGTTGGACCCGTTCGCGATCGTCGGCGCGGAGCAGTGGGCGGGTCTGTCGTACGACCCGTCGGCCTCGGCCGTGACGACCCTCCTCGCGCACAATCCGGACCTGCCGCAGCACCGGCTCCCCGTCTCCTGGCGGCTTCCCGCGTCGGCGGCACCGCTGGTCTCGGACGCGTTCTACCCCTTCACGCCGTTCCGCAGCGGTACGGGCCACGGCGACCGCCGGCTCACCTTCGCGATGGCGTCGGACGGTTCGGGCCCCGACCGGGTCATCGACGAGGCGGCGGAATCGGGCTGGGGCCTGCTGGAACTCCCGGCCGGGCACACCCCGCGTACGGACCCGGAGGCCATCCGGGCCCTCGCCCTCGTCGTACGCCGCCTCCTGGACCGGGACGGCACGGCGACCTCGGAGATCCCCCAGCCCTCCAGCGGCGGGACCCCCGGCACGCCCGCCACCGACGCGACCCCGCTGACGGCCGACCGCATCGCCGTCGGCACGGCCCACCGTGACCAGGCGGCGGCCGTCCGCGCGGCGCTGGCCGAGCTGGGCGTCCAGGAGGTGACCGTCGACACGGCGAACCGGCTGCAGGGCCGCGAGTTCGACGTGACCGTCGTCCTGCACCCGCTGTCCGGCCGCCCCGACGCGACGGCCTTCCACCTGGAGACGGGCCGCCTGTGCGTCCTGACCTCCCGCCACCGCCACGCCTGCATCGTCGTCTGCCGCGCCGGCGTCACCGACCTCCTCGACGACCACCCCTCCACGGAACCGGTCCAGCTGGGCGTCACGGTGAAGTTCCCGGACGGCTGGGAGGCCAGCCACGCCGTGCTGTCGCACCTGTCGGAACACCGCGTGCCGTGGAAGCCCTGAACATGGGGGGACGGGGAGCACGGGGGCATGC
>NZ_LIPP01000145.1 GCF_001418335.1 Streptomyces aurantiacus
GGTTCGTGGAGGCGGGCGGTTACGTCGCCGTCGATGCCGAGCACTTCGCGCGCACGGTGGGAGCGTGGCGACGTATCGACGGGATCGGGCGTACGGGGGCGGGCATGACGCCGTGGCCGGTGACGGCGCCTCGGCGGACTCCGGGGGGTTCGTCACCGCGGCTGGAGTACGAGGTGAGCCTGCTGTCCGCGGGCCTGGTCACGGTGTGGGCGTACCTGTCGCCGCGGAACCCGGCCCTGCCGACGGGCGGGCTGAAGTACGGGATCTCGTTCGACGGGGACGCTCCGCAGATCGTCGACATCCACGCGGTGACGGGGGCCGACGACGGGCTGATGAATGTGGAGTGGGCCCGCAACACATCGGACAACGTCAACCGCACGGCGACGCGGCACACGATCGGGGCTGCCGGGGTGCATCGGCTGAAGTTCTGGGCGGTGGATCCGACGGCGGTGTTGCAGCGATTGGTGATCGATACGGGTGGGCTGACGCCGACGTATCTGGGGCCGCCGGAGAGCCATCGCGTGCGCTGAGGGCACGAGGGGGACTCAGCACTCTCGATGCTTGCCCACGCCTGGCTCGCCTCAGCCCCGACAAACGCCGCGGCATGGCCGTCACCGCCGCGCCGTGCCGGACGGGGCAGTGGCCGCCGCCGCGGTGTACTCCGCTGCCAGCCGGCGGTGGACGACCCTGCGGAGCAGATCGAGAACGCTCGAACCCAGCACCTGGGCCGGGCGGCTGGATGGGACGAACCGCTGTTGCTTGACCCGTGCGGAGCGCCGCTGGCGTGTGATGTAGGGACGCAGGCCGGTCTCCCAGGCGTCCAGAGCGGCGGCGAGGTCGCCGGGGTGCTTCCGCAGGGCCACGCCCAGTGCGACGCCGCCGCGCAGCGAGGACGAGGAGCCCATGGCCGAGTAGGTGTTCATGCACCAGGCCGCGTCCCCCACCAGCACGACCCGACCCTTGCTCCACCGCTCCATCTTCACCTGGTGGATCGAGTCGAACACGTGTTCAGGGGCCTGCTCCAGGGAGTCCAGGACGTGGCGCACCACGGGTTCGTCGTCCATTCCGGAGAAGGCCGCGCGCACCTGCTCGATCGACGGCCCGGCGAACCGGTCCGGGATGTCCTCGGTGCGGTAGGTCAGCCACGCGCAGGGCGCGTGGTCGGCGAGTCCGAACACCCACATCGCGCGCTTGGGGCGCGAGACGATGATGCTGTCGCTCGCCTCGTAGGACGGCACCTGCTCCTTCATCTGGAACGCGCAGATCATCGCCTTCCAGTTCGCCAGGTAGTCCTCGTCCGGACCGAACACCATCCGGCGCACGCTTGAGCGCATCCCGTCCGCGCCGACCACGAGATCGAAGTCCTCGCGGTACTGCTTCCCGGTGCCGGCGTCCTTGAGCAGGACCCGCACCCCGCCGGTGCCCTCGGTGATCTCGGCCGGAGTGGTCGCGAACCGCACCTCGACCGCGTCCTCGGTCCCGTCGCCGGTGATGCCCTGCCACAACGCGGCCTCGATGTCGCTGCGCAGCACCGCAGCCAGCCCGCTGGGCGCGTCCAGCAATCCCAGAGCCGGCTTCCGCCTGCCCCGGCGATCCACCGACCACGAGTTCCCGCCCGGTCGCCATTCCGGGTTGCGGGTGTGCAGGTGGTCGGCGACCCCCAGGTCTGCCGCGGCCTGCACACCCTCCGGGAACATGAAGATGAAGTAGCCCCCGGTACGTCGCTCGGGTGCCCGTTCGACGATCACCGGCGTCCAGCCGGCCTGGCGCAGCCCGATGGCCGCGGACATCCCCGCGATCCCGAGCCCCACGACCAGTGCCCTTTTCTGCTTCTGCATGGCTTGCCCTTCTCCGATTACGTTCTGATGGATGGATGGATGGATGGCTCAATCCGGTACGACGACTGCGCGGCTGCGGCCGGTGTGTGCCCATGCCTCACCGACCCGGCTCACCGGGTACGCGGTGCAGGGCAGCTGTGGGGACCCGTCGGCGAAGCGGGCCATGACTTCGGGCGCCTCCGGCTCAAGCCGGGTGGGACCGTCGGCTCGGGGAAGTCACCGCAGACGGGTGACGTGTCAGGGGTGGTGACGATCGCAGCATGCGTCGGGTCTCCTTAACTAAGTTAAGTGATGTGCCCAGCATGACTTTAACGGCGTTAAGCTGTCAACCGTGGCCGGGGCATCACTCGGGAGCGGATCATCATGGCCCGGTAGTGGGGGTGAGCGCGGGGCCATGTGTCGTCCGAGGCGATGGTCGTCATGGCGCTCGCTCCCTGTGTTGCGTGCCTGGGGGGTAAGAGCTTGTGCTGAGGTCCCTTTCTCAGCTGCGTGGTGGCGTCAGAAGGCGTCCGCGTCCCAGTGCTGGGCTCGTTCCAGATGGCGCAGCCTGGCTTCGGTGCGGTGGCGGGTTTCGGCGTA
Organism: Streptomyces aurantiacus; assembly: GCF_001418335.1. Lineage (GTDB taxonomy): Bacteria > Actinomycetota > Actinomycetes > Streptomycetales > Streptomycetaceae > Streptomyces > Streptomyces aurantiacus. Next base: position 2,418 of record NZ_LIPP01000145.1, read on the forward strand.
CTCCCACTTCCAGCTCACGCGCGCGCTGCTTTCATCGCCTCGTCCAGGACGCTGCTCAGTTCCCGCAGGGCGTCCTGTGCGGTGGCCAGGTTCGCGTGCTCCAGGTTGCTCGTCGCGTCGGCGTAGCGGGTCGACAGGGCGGGGCGACGGGCGATCTCGACCTCCCTGGCCCAGATCAGGACCCAACTCCGCACCGGAGTCAGGGACTGCCACTCGACCGCTTTGGCGAAGGCTTCGTCCTTCTCGGCCTGTATCTCGACCAGACGATGGGGTGCGATGACGGCGAGGGCCGTGCGCAGGGCTTCCGGGGTTCTTTCGGGGCGGGGGATCAGTTCGGCGTACCCGTTGTGGGTATTCATGCTGCGGTCTCCAAGGGATCGGAACCGGCGGAGCGGCAGTCGCGGCAGCGGAGGTCTGGTTTGGGGGAGCGGAAGGCACGGTCGCAGCCGTCGCAGTTCTCCATGGGGAAGGGGCGTAGGGATGGCGGGGGCGTCGCCCTTGCTGTTGCGACTGAGGGGAGTGGTGGTGGGAGGAGTTCCGCGAGGCGGTGGGCCAGGAGGCCGGCCGGGTGGTGCAGGGGCCCCTCGGGAAGGCCTGCCGTCAGGGTGCGGCGTACGGCTTCGGGGGCGGCGCCGCGGTCCAGCCAGGCGGTGACGGCGGGGGCGAGGCGGTCCACGTCCCGTTGGGGGAGGAGAAGACGGGGGTCGTCGTGGCGCAGCCGTGCGAGGAGGTCGGCGGCTGTGCGGTGGTCGGGTGTGGCCGCCCCGGGAGGTGTCGGTGGGAACTTGGCCGGTGGGGTGGCTGGCGGTGATGCCTCGACGTCCGGCTGTACGGGGTCGGGGGCGGGGTTGGCGGCAGGAGCGGGAGCGGGAGCGGGCTCGGGCGAGGCAGCGGGCTGGGGTTGCGGAGGCTCGGTGGGAGTTGCCCCCGGCTGGTTGTACGACACCGTGTGCGTGACCACTCGGCCGCTCGGCAGGCGTTCCCGGGTGCGGGCGAGGTAGCCGTGGGCCTCCAGCTCCCGCAGGGCCGACGCGATCCTCGTCTCGCCCTCGGGGAAACGGGCCGCGAGCGTCTTGATGTCGACGCGGGCGCCCGTGGGCAGCGACTGGATGTGGACGCCGAGCCCGATCGCGAGCCCCGACAACTGCCGGTGCTGGGCCAGGTGGTTGCCGATCACCGTGAAGCGGGTGGTGTGGCGGACGTTGATGTGGGTGATGCCCCGCGGATGCGTACGCGGATGTGCGTCAGGGTGCGGAATGCGGGGCTGGGCGCACGGGGGCGCGCTAAAGTTTCGCTTATCCATCGGGAAGAGGGCCTTACTTCTCGGTGGTCAGGCCCTCGATCGGGATTGCAGTCCCGGCCGGGGGCCGACGCATGTTCTGGAGTTGTCTCGCCGGCGTTCTCGCCTGTCGCGGGGCGAGCATATGCCCGGCAACCGGACGGAAATCCAGCTGAGCTGGCGTTTGTCACCCTTGTGGGCGACGCGGACTCGCCGTGCTGACGAAGGGGCCCGACAGGGGCAGGTGACGGCCGGGTGAGTTGGGTTTGGTTGGTTCTCTCCCGACGTTCTTGAAAAGCATTTGATGTCGTGCGGTACCGGTCGTCCCTTTACCGGGACGGGAAACTCCGGGTGTCGGTGGTGGCGAGGCCGATCTCGGCCCAGACCGTTTTGCGTGGAGGCGGGCCCTGCGTCACGCCCCAGCGGTCGGCGAGCGCCTCGACGATGGCGAGGCCGCGCCCCGACTCGGCCGTGAGCGTGGGCTGTTGGGGGCGCGGGACCGGCCGGTCGCCACGGGCGTCGGTCACCTCGATACGGAGGGTGCCGCCGATCACGTACAGCGTGAGCCGGAAGTCGCGGCCGGGTACGCGTCCGTGGGTGATGGCGTTGGCCGCCAGCTCGCCCACGATGTGCTCCGCACGGTCCGGGTCCAAGGGGAGGCCCCAGGAGCGGAGTTGCTCGGTGGTGAGGCGGCGGGCCAGGCGGGCGCCGCGGGGCGTGGGGGACAGGAGCACGGTGAAGTTGCGGGTGGTGCGGTCGAGTTGGAGCGGTGGCTGGGCAGTTTCTTGATTCATGTCACTTAGCGTGGCGGAAGCTGCCTACTCTGAACTGCGATGACAACTGTGCGTATCGAGACTGTCTCGCCGTTGTCCCGCGTTGTCTTGGCTGTCTCGGGTGTCGTGGGGGTACCGGTGGGCGTTGGAGGTGAGTGGGCATGAGTGGAGAAGGTGTGGATGAGGCGGGCTGGGACCTCGAACCGGGGGACGAGAGCGCGCCGTTGGTGGAGGCCGTCGGGCGACTGCTCAGGATCTGCCGTGAGGCGGCCGGGATGCGGGTCCCCGAATTCGGCGAGGCCATCGGGTACGGCGAGGACATGGTCCGCAAGATCGAGCGCGGGGCTCGGATTCCGCGACCTGAGTTCCTGGACCGGGCGGACGAGATCCTGAGCGCGGGCGGGCATCTCAAGGCCTTCAAGGAGGACGTGGAGAAGGCTCGGTATCCGAAGAAGGTGCGTGAGCTGAAGGCGCTGGAGGACCGGGCAGTTGAGGTGCTGCTGTACAGCAACCACAGCATTCAGGGGCTGTTGCAGACACCGGAATACGCTCGGGCGTTGTTCGAGATGGCGCAGCCCGTTTACTCGCAGGACGAGGTGGAGCGGGGGACCGCCGCCCGCATGGCGCGGAAGGCGATCTTCGAACGGGATCCCGCTCCGACACTCAGTTTCGTCCAAGAACAGGTGACGTTGGAGCGCCCTCTCGGTGGGAAGATGGTGCTACGCCGACAGCTCGAACACCTGCTGGAGGTAGGGCAGTTGCGAAACGTCACGCTTCAGGTTATGCCGACCGATCTGGCAGAGCACGCTGGTGTGCACCACGGTCCCATCCAAGTACTGAAGTTCTCCGACGGTACTGCGATCGGCCGATGCCCAGGTGCGTTCAACGGGCGCCCGGTCACCAGCCCCAGGGATCTTCGTATCCTTGACCTGCGGTATGGCACGATCCGAGCGCAGGCTCTCACGCCGGGGGAGTCGCTGGCCTTCATCGAGCGAGTGCGGGGAAAACTATGAGCGTCATGGAACTTCACTGGTTCAAGAGCAGCTACAGCGACAGCAGCGACATCAACGACTGCGTCGAAATAGCCACCGCCCCCGCCACCATCCACGTGCGGGACTCCAAGAACGCCGACGGCCCCCGGCTCGCGCTCACCCCGCAGGCGTGGGCGTCGTTCGTATCGGCCCTGCCGGTGGCCCCGTAGCCCCGTTACTGCATGTTCCGCACATGCGGATGGTCGGGCGCGACCGTGCACACGTACAGCTGCATGTGGTAGCCGCGGCCGATGTTCAGCCGGGTCGCGCAGGCCGGGCCGAGGAAGTGCAGGCCCGTGTAGGCGGCGTCCTCGATCGGGCGCCAGCTTCCGTTGCCGCTGTTCCACTCCGTGCCGCCGACGGTGAGCAGAGGCCGTACGTCCGAGCCGCACTCGGGGCAGGTCATGGGGAACGGGTCGCTGAAGCTCCAGGGGGCGTGGCCGCCGAGCTTGCAGCCGGGGGCGACGCTGAGGTCGTACTGGTAGCCGATGCCGGTGACGTCGGCCGGCTCTTCCGGGTTCTGTGCCTCCTCCCAGGCCTCGATCCGTTCGGCGAGGTCTTCGGACAGCTCGTGCGGGGCCGGGTACTCGATGACCGTCTCGGGGTGGAGTGCGCAGGGCTCGGGGAGGTAGTCGTCGTTGCCGATCACCGACGGCTGCGGGGCGGTGGGGAGCGGGTCGGTCACGTCGGCGGAGGCCCACCAGCGCAGTTCGACCGCGGGGAGGTGGTCCTCGTCGTGGTCGAAGGGGCACCACAGCACCTGGAGCAGGTCGGTACCGGCCGGGCGGGGCAGCGCGGGGACGTCGGAGGCGTACAGCTGGGCCACGGGGATCATGGGGACCGGGCCGTCCTGGGGTATCCGGGTCCTGCCGGAGAGGGAGGAACGGTCGACGATCTCGCGCTCCGCCGGGGTGAGGAGGTCGGCGCCCTCGGCACGTGGCCGGTGCCAGGCCTCGGAGAGGATGCGCCGGCCGAGCCGTACGTCGTCGGGGGCGACCCCGTGGTGCCGGGGGCCGGTGTGATCCGGGCAGGTGGGCCACGGCTCCTGGGACGGCCACAGCAGAGGGCCGCCGATCGAACTGTCCGCGGCGGTGGGCGTACCGGCACGCGGGTGCAGCCGCACGGCGGTGCGGGCCATCGGCGCCAGCTCGGGGAAGAGGGCGGTGACGTCCAGGGGGCGGGGCGGAGTGGTGCGCGACATGGGGCGAGGCTATGGGGTGGACGAGCCGGCTGTGTTCGGCAGGGGCGGTGGGTGTGACGGGGCGGTCGAGGGCTGAGGGACGTGGGCCGAAAGGGAGGCCGGTCGGGGAAACGGCAGGCAGCCGGGCCGCCGGTCACTCCACACTCGCGGCGATGGTCCGTGCGCACTCCATCGACTCGGTGTGCGTGGTGTCCACCTCCAGGTCGTAGACCACGCCCTGGTGGACCACGTCCGCCTGGGACGCGGCCATCCCGGTGACCCGATCGCTTCGTGCGACCTCACGGCCTGCGGCGACCGTGCCGTCACATCTGACGCCGACCCACAGCACCCGCAGCTCGCCCAGTGCTTTCTGCCATCGCCGTTGCGAGTCGGCTCCGCCGAGGAAGACCTCGTCGATGACGACCCGGGCGCCCGCGCGGGCCATCGCGGCGACCCCCTCGATCCATGCCGCCTCCAGCGCCCGGAACTCCGGCCCGACGATCACCGCTCCGTCCGCAGCGAACTCGATCCCGCCGTCCGACGTCTGCAGGGAGGCCGGCATCGCCTCGACCAGCGTGTCTGTCCCGAAGGCCAGCCACGGATCCGGCAGGACCGCCTGCAGACACCGGACGATTCCGGACTTCCCCGAACTGGAACCACCGTTGAGAACGATCACCTGAGTCTTCACCGCGCCACAGTAGGGGCCCCGCGGCAACACGGCGATACTCGGCGGCCCCTCTAATCCGGGCGGCCCAGCGGTGTCCACGAAGACCAGGGGCCGCCGGGGGCGTTCTGCCAGCGATGGACCACCTCTCCCGACTCGTCGACGCCGAAGATCGCCATTCCCGAGCCGTGGTCCACCACCGAGGGGACTCCGGTGCTCACCCGCGAAGGCGTCGACGGGGGCGTGCCGACGTTCCTTTCTGCCTCCTCCAGGAGGGCGCGGGCCTTCGTCTCGGCCTGGTCGTAGCGCCGAGGGAAGGCCGACCGCTGGACCTCCTGGGCCGTCAGGCCCGCGGTGAGGTGCGGGAGCTTCCGCTCGACCCGGACGGCGCGGGTGAAGAACTGCTCGGCCGCGTAGGGCACATGCAGGATCTGCTGCGGGGTTCCCCAGCCCTGGCTGGGGCGTTGCTGGAAGACTCCCAGGGAGTCGCGGTCCCCGCAGGGCAGGTTGTTCATGTGCGACTCGACCCAGCCGGCCTCGAAGCCGGCGAGCATCACCTTGTCCGAGACCCCGAGGTCGCGGCCCACGGTGTAGACGGCGCTGGTCACATCGAGGTCGCGGTCGGGTGGGACGGGGCACGGTGCCATCGCGCTGTTTCCTTCTTTCGTGTCCGGCCTGCGGTCTGCGGGGCCCCGCCTGCCATGGGTGGGCGGGACCGGACAGCCGGACCCGGTCGTGGCCCCGTACGGCCCGCCCCCCATGGCTCAGGTGCTCCGTGCTCCGTGCTCAGCAGCGGTTCAGCGGCTGCTCAGCGGCGCTCAGCAGTGGAAGAAGACGCTCTTCCAGCCGAAGCCGTCCCGGCTTTCCTGGCTGCCGCGGAAGGTGTGGTGCACCGTTCCCTGGCAGTTCGACTCGTTGTACATCGCAGCGGTCTGGCCGGTGTACGTGAAGCGGTAGGCCGCCTTGTGGCCGGGATCGATGTTGTTGCAGCCGCAGGCGAAGACCTCCTTGGCGCTGCCGGTGTTCTGCGGGCCGGCCCAGCTCAGGAAACTGCTCGCGAAGGCCGGGCTGGTGCCCAGGAGGAGGGCTCCGGCCAGCATGGTCGCGCTGACGGCGGTACGAAGGGCGTGTCGCGTACGCATAGGGACTCCTGTTCGGTTACGTGCGTGGTTGTGGTTGTGGTTGTGGTTGTGGTGGTGCGGTGAGTGAGTCGTGCCGCCCGTGGGCGACGGCCGAGGCGGGGCGCGTCGGCCGAAGATGCCTGCCGGCATCCGACGCTCCGTCCGTCCGGCCTGCGGTGGCACGGGAGGTATGGAGGTCATGCGCGGTCCATTTCGTCCTTGGGCAGCGGCGAAGTCCGGTGTTGCGGGGGCACCTCGGGAGTGCCGGCGGCAGGAGCAGCGGCTGCGGCTGCGGCAGCGTCGGAGCCGACGCCGACGCCGACGCCTGCTTCGTCGCCGGTGGCGTCGGCCGTGGCCTCCGGAGACGGGGCGAGGTTTCCCTCCATGTCGGCCCAGGTGTCGTTCCAGGCATGGCCGTGTGCGGGACCCCGCTGCCAGGTGTGCGTCACCCGGCCCTGCGGGTCCCGGCCGAACACCGACAGGTCACCGCTGGGGTTGAGGACGACGGCGGGGTCGTCCGTGAGCCGGCCGCCCAGGGGGCTCCAGTGGGACCAGGGGCCGCCGGTTTCGGTCTGCCAGCGGTGGTGGAGGGTGTTGTCGGTGTGGCGGATGAAGAGGACCATGCCGCCGTCGCGGCCGATGAGGACGGTGGGGCGGCCTTGCGTGGTGCCGCCCATGTCGGCCCAGGTGTCGTTCCAGGCGTGGCCTTGTTCGGGGCCGTGTTGCCAGGTGTGGGTGATGTGGTTGTCGGGGTCGCGGGCGAAGACGGACAGTGCGCCGTTCGGGCTCAGTACCACTGCCGGGTCACTCGCCAGCCGGCCGCCCAGGGGGCTCCAGTGGGACCAGGGGCCGCCGGTTCCGGTCTGCCAGCGGTGGTGGAGGGTGTTGTCGGTGGGGCGGGTGAAGAGGACCATGCCGCCGTCGCGGCCGATGAGGGCGGTGGGACGGCCTTGGGTGGTGCCGCCCATGTCGGCCCAGGTGTCGTTCCAGGCGTGGCCTTGTTCGGGGCCGTGTTGCCAGGTGTGGGTGATGTGGTTGTCGGGGTCGCGGGCGAAGACGGACAGTGCGCCGTTCGGGCTCAGTACCACTGCCGGGTCACTCGCCAGCCGGCCGCCCAGGGACACCCACTGCGGCGCCCACTCGCCCGTCTCGGACTGCCAGGTGTGCCACAGCGCCCCGTCGGCACCGCGCACGAACACCACGAGCTTGCCGTACCGGCCCACCAGCGCCCACGGCCGCCCCACCGCCCGGGAGCCCGGGCGGCCCAGCGGTGTCCACCCCGACCACGCGCCACCCGCCTGGTTCTGCCAGCGATGCGCCACCTCTCCCGACATCTCGACGCCGGACACCACCATCCCGGAACCGTGATCCACCACCGACGGCACCCCGACGCTCAGCCGGGGGGCTTGCGGCCCCGGCTCGGTCCACCACGTGGTCTTCTTGCGGGCGCCGGCCCAGCCGAAACTGAAGTGAACGTGATCTGTGTGCGGACTCCTTCCGGTGTACGGGGTCCAGCCGGCGTCCGCGCGGTGCGCGTTCCAGATTCGCCGGTTCCAGATGATGTACATGAGCCCGAAACGGCGGCAGAGCGCGTGGCGGTTGCCGTGCCGGTCGGTGGCCAGCAGCCAGTCGATCAGGTCGGCGGCGATGTGCTCCTGGGTGTGGATGTCCACGCCCCAGTCCCAGGCCCGGCCCTCCTTGTGCTCACTGGGCCCCGGCCCGCCGCAGTCCCTGCCGATGCCCATGCCCCGGGTGCCGGGGTAGGCGGTGAGGACCAGATCGCGGAAGTCCAGGACCCCCGGCTTCGCGGTGGGATCGCAGTCCCGCTGGCCCTCGTACGGTGCGTAGGGGTCGATGCGTGGACCGAAGTCCGGTGTGGTGGGTGGCATGCGGTGATGTCCTCGACTCGTGTCATGCCGTTGGCGTCCACCGCCGTCGGCCTCACCTGATCCACCATTCCGGCCGGTGCTCTCACCTCGGTCACACCCCGGTCACTCCGGCTCCCGGCCGGCTACCCGGGCCGCCCGGCGGCTGCTCCGGCACCACTCGCACGACCGCCCTCCAGGAGCAGCGCCTCATGCGCGATACCGAGCGCCAGCGTGATGCCGTCCGCGGCCGTCGCGCCGCGCTCCCACGCCTCGGTGTACGCGGCGGTCGCCATGTGCTCCCGAACGAGGTCCTGGGTGCGGGCATGGAGCATGGAGAGGGGGTGGAGCCCGGCGATCTGGGACCCCGTCGCCTGCCGGTGGCGGTGCGCGGCGCCCAGGACCACGGCCGCCCAGGCGTGGTGCCCGAGGGCGCCGAGCGTCCAGGCCATGGTCTCCAGACTCCACGCGGGACCCCAGTTGTCGTCGAGGGCCCGCTGCCGTACGAGCGCGTCGCACAGGGGGAGGAGCCCGCGGGACGGTTCTCCGTGCAGCAGTTCGGTGAGGGCGGTGCACCACTGGCTCCAGGTCTGCGCCCACTCGGCGCCGGCCGCTTCGGCCGCGGCGACGTACGTGGCGCACGCCGAGCGGGCCTCGGCGCGGCATCCGAGGAAGGCGGTGGCGATGGCCCAGAACATCGTGGCCATGTGGGCGTCACCGGTGAGTCCCAGGGCGAGGAACTCCTCACGTGCCTTGGCGAGTTGTGCGATGCAGGCAGGATCGCCGAGCACCAGCAGCGTGTACACGCCCTCGATGTAGACGACGGGCGCGGCCCCGGCGAACGCGGGTACCGCATGGCACTCGTCGAGGCAGGCGCGCGCCGCCGGCTGGTCTCCCTGAATGATCGCGACGAACGTCTTCATGGCCGCCACCAGGGCGGTCGGCTCGGCGAGCGCCGGGTCGAGCAACGCCGAAAGGCTCTCGATCCAGTGCCGGGCCTCGCCGAGCGTGCTGCCGAAGAACCAGCAGCGCGTCCGCATCAGGTCGACGGCGATGGCAGCGCCGGCCGGCGCCCGCCCGGGGTGGACGCGGCAGAAGTCGAGTGCGGAGCGGAGGTTGGGCAGTTCCCGGCGCAGCCGCTCCAGCCAGCGGACCTCGTCGGGCCCGCACCACTCGGCGGCGGCGAGGGCGGCCAGGGACTGGTAGTAGTCGCTGTGGCGCATCCGGAGCCCGGTCGTGTCCCCCTCCGCCCGCAGGCGGTCCGTACCGTACTGGCGGATGGTCTCCAGCAGCCGATAGCGCGTGCCGGCGCCGGGCCGGCCGGCCGGAGTGACGGACTCGACCGTCACCACGGATTCGACCGTCGCCATGGATTCGACCGTCACCACGGGTTCCACCGTCACCACGGATTTTTGGACAAGGCCGTCGATCAGGTCCACGACGTCCTCCCGCGCGATGCCCTCACCCGCGCACACCGCCTCGGCGGCCCGGAGATCGAAGCCGCCGACGAAGACCGACAACCGGGCCCACAGCAGACGCTCCCCGGGTGTGCACAGGCCGTGGCTCCAGGCCATGACGCCGCGCAGTGTCTGCCGGTAGCCGGCGGCGAGCGCCGCCACCGGACCCGGCGCGGATGCCGCGGACGGTACGGATGCCACGGACGGCACCGCCGCCGAGCGGGGACCGGACAGCAGGCGGAAGCGGTCCCCCAGCCGTTCCAGGATCTCCGCCACGGTCAGTGAACTCAGCCGGACGGCAGCCAGTTCGATGGCCAGTGGGATGCCGTCCAGCCGCCGGCACAGCTCGGTGGCCGACCCGTCCCGGCCCGCATCCGCAGGCAGGACGGCCGCGCAGGCCGCCGCCCGGTCCTTCAGCAGCCGTACCGCCTCGCTCGGTGCGCCGTCCGGCCCGTCCCGGACCGTCAGACAGGGGACCAGCAGCAGGTGTTCGCCCGGTGCGCCGAGCCTCTCGCGGCTGGTGGCCAGGATGCGCAGCTCCGGCGCGGCCCGCAGCAGCCGCAGCACCAGCTCCGCCACGGCGGCCACCAGGTGCTCGCAGTTGTCCAGGACGAGCAGCAGACGCCGCTCGCACAGATGGTCCGCCACCGCGTCGGCCGCCGACCGGGTGGACTGGTCGCGCAGCCCCAGCGACTCGGCGACCGCCCGTTCCACCAGCGCCGGGTCGGTGACCGCCGCGAGGTCCACGAGCCACACCCCGTCGGGGAAGGCGGCTGCCGACCGCCGGGCGGCCCGCAGCGCGAGCCGTGTCTTGCCGACCCCGCCCACGCCGGTGCACGTGACCAGTCTGGACCGCCCCAACAGCCGTTGCGCCTCGGCCAGTTCGCGCTCGCGTCCGATGAAGGACGTCGTCTCCGCGGGCAGGTTCCCGCGCCCGCCGGGACCCGGTGCCCGCGGCACGGCCGGGACGAGGTCCTGCGCCGCCGTGAGAATGCGCTGGTGCAGAGTCTTGAGTTCGACACCCGGATCGATACCCAGCTCTTCGGCGAGCAGTGTGCCGACCTCGCGGAAGCACTCCAGGGCCTCGCCCTGCCGGCCGCACTGGTAGAGAGCCAGCATCCGCTGTGCCCAGAAGCGCTCGCGCAACGGGTGGCGCCTGGTCAGACGGCTCAGCTCCGGGAGCGCGTCCGCGGGCCGACGGCACCGGATCACGGCGTCCGCCCAAGCCTCCTGGGTGCTCAGCCGCTGTTCGCACAGGCCGGGGGAGACGTCCGAGAACCGCTCCGGCGGGAGATCGGACAACGGCTCGCCCCGCCACAGCCCGAGGGCCTTCTCCAGCAACGCCGCCGCCCGCTCCGGCCGGTCCTCGGCGAGCGCGGCACCGCCCTCCCGGGCCAGCGCACAGAACCGGTGCGCGTCGAGGCCGTCCATGTCCGCCATGTCCAGCACATAGCCGAGGCGGTCGGTCCGCACCAGCTCGGGTCCGAGCGTCCGGCGCAGCCGCAGGACGTAGTTCTGTACGGCGTTCCGCGCCCCCCGTGGTGGAACGTCCCCCCACAACCGGCCCACCAGGGCGTCCACCGGGACGACGCGACCGGCGTCGACCAGCAGTGCCGCCAGCAGTGTGCGCAGCTGGGCGGCGCAGACGTCCACGCGCCGGCCGTCACGCGTGACGGCCAGCGGGCCGAGAATCCCGAATTCGTAGTATGCGCCCATTGGGACGATGCTAGAACGCAGAGTAATCGGACAGATACAGTGCGCACATGGTGGACGGGGGGTGTGCGGGGTCTTACGTGCGCCCCCGGCGTCGGTGAGCCGGGTGTTTCACCCGCGCTGCCTCCGGGGTATTCTCTCCGGCTCGATTGGCCAGCGCCGCGCCCCGTGTGGCAGACTGTCGGGGTTGCTCGGTTGAGTGCCGATGCTGCGCGCCTCCCGCCGGGAGGATCGGAAGCGAGTCCCACAGTACTCGTCGCTCCAACTGCCGAAAGGCAGCGCTGGGGCGGACGTACGGGAATCTTCCGGGAAGCGTCAGCGGGGTGCCGGCCAGGCGCCCGGTGGGTGTTCGGCCCCCGGTCCTGCGGTCGTCTTTGGGATGGGCCGTGTCCCTGGTAGGGAAATCCATTTGTGGATATCTCCGCGCCGAGGACGCGACACACCCGACCGCGTGGGTCGGAGGTGAGGACGCGAACCCCCGGGTTCCGGAGCGTTTTACTAGACAAGGACTACTGAGTAGCCATGGCGGGACAGAAGATCCGCATCCGGCTCAAGGCCTACGACCACGAGGTCATCGATTCCTCGGCGAAGAAGATCGTCGAGACGGTGACACGCACTGGTGCGTCGGTCGCAGGCCCGGTGCCGCTGCCCACTGAGAAGAACGTGTACTGCGTCATCAAGTCGCCGCACAAGTACAAGGACTCTCGCGAGCACTTCGAGATGCGCACGCACAAGCGCCTGATCGACATTCTCGACCCGACCCCCAAGACCGTTGACTCTCTGATGCGACTCGACCTGCCGGCCGGTGTCGACATCGAGATCAAGCTCTAGGGGCGGTGGTCTGAATGGCTAAGCAGATCAAGGGCATCCTGGGCGAGAAGCTCGGCATGACGCAGGTGTGGGACGAGAACAACCGTGTTGTTCCGGTCACCGTCGTCAAGGCCGGCTCGAACGTCGTGACCCAGGTCCGTACGAACGACTCCGACGGCTACGAGTCGGTGCAGATCGCCTTCGGCGAGATCGACCCGCGCAAGGTGAACAAGCCCCTCAAGGGTCACTTCGCCAAGGCCGACGTCACTCCCCGCCGCCACCTCGTCGAGATCCGCACCGCGGACGCCTCCGAGTACACGCTGGGTCAGGAGATCTCCGCCGAGGTCTTCGAGGCCGGCGTCAAGGTGGACGTGACCGGCAAGAGCAAGGGCAAGGGCTTCGCCGGTGTCATGAAGCGTCACAACTTCCATGGTCTCGGCGCCGGCCACGGTGTCCAGCGCAAGCACCGCTCTCCCGGCTCCATCGGTGGCTGCGCCACCCCCGGCCGTGTCTTCAAGGGCATGCGCATGGCGGGCCGCATGGGTAATGAGCGGGTCACCACCCAGAACCTGACCGTCCATGCCGTTGACGCGGAGAAGGGACTGCTCCTCATCAAGGGGGCCATCCCGGGTCCGAACGGCGGCCTCATCCTGGTCCGCACCGCGGCCAAGGGGGCCTGAGGTAACGATGAGCACTGTTGACATCATTTCGCCGGCAGGCGACAAGACCGGGACGGTCGAGCTCCCCGCGGAGATCTTCGACGTCGAGAAGATCAGCATCCCGCTGCTTCACCAGGTCGTAGTCGCCCAGCTGGCCGCTGCCCGCCAGGGCACGCACAAGACCAAGACCCGCGCCGAGGTCCGTGGTGGCGGTAGGAAGCCCTACCGTCAGAAGGGCACCGGCCGCGCGCGCCAGGGCTCGACCCGCGCCCCGCAGTTCGTCGGCGGTGGCGTCGTCCACGGCCCGCAGCCGCGTGACTACTCGCAGCGGACCCCGAAGAAGATGAAGGCCGCGGCCCTGCGCCAGGCCCTCACCGACCGGGCCCGCAACGCTCGTATCCACGTCGTCTCCGGCGTGATCGAGGGCGAGACCCCCTCCACCAAGGCCGCGAAGAGCCTGATCGCCAAGATCAGTGAGCGCAAGAACGTGCTGCTGGTCATCGATCGTGCCGACGAGGCCGCGCTGCTTTCCGCGCGCAACCTGCCCCAGGTCCACATCCTGGTGCCGGGCCAGCTGAACACGTACGACGTTCTCGTCTCGGACGACGTGGTCTTCACCCAGGCCGCTCTTGAGGCCTTCGTGTCCGGCGCACCCTCCGCGGAGCGGGACGCCGACGACACCGAAGGGAGCGAAGCCTGATGGCTACGCGTCACCCGAGCATCGCCCCCAAGGCGGCCAAGGCCGCCAAGGCCGCGCGCGTCGCCAAGGCGAAGCGCCACGAGGCCGAGGGCAAGAACACCGTCGAGACGCCGATGAGCAAGAGCTTCACGGACCCCCGTGACGTCCTCATCAAGCCGGTCGTCTCCGAGAAGAGCTACGCGCTGCTCGACGAGGGCAAGTACACCTTCGTCGTCGCGCCGGGCGCCAACAAGACCCAGATCAAGCAGGCCGTCCAGGCGGTCTTCTCGGTCAAGGTCACCGGGGTCAACACGATCAACCGCCAGGGAAAGCGCAAGCGGACCAAGAGCGGTTTCGGCAAGCGTGCCGACACCAAGCGCGCCATCGTGACCCTCGCTGAGGGCGACCGTATCGACATCTTCGGCCAGGCCTCCTAACGGAGCGCCCTGGTCCGAATATCGGACGAGGACTGAGAAATGGGAATCCGCAAGTACAAGCCGACTACGCCGGGCCGCCGTGGCTCCAGCGTCGCCGACTTCGTCGAGGTCACGCGGTCCACGCCGGAGAAGTCGCTGGTTCGCCCGCTGCACAGCAAGGGCGGCCGTAACAATTCCGGTCGTGTGACCGTTCGCCACCAGGGTGGTGGACACAAGCGCGCCTACCGTGTCATCGACTTCCGTCGCCATGACAAGGACGGCGTGCCGGCGAAGGTCGCGCACATCGAGTACGACCCCAACCGCACCGCGCGCATCGCGCTGCTGCACTACGCGGACGGCGAGAAGCGTTACATCCTCGCCCCCCGCAACCTGTCGCAGGGCGACCGCGTCGAGAACGGTCCCGGGGCCGACATCAAGCCGGGCAACAACCTGGCCCTCCGCAACATCCCGGTCGGTACCACGATCCACGCGATCGAGATCCGTCCCGGTGGCGGTGCCAAGTTCGCCCGCTCCGCCGGCGCCTCGGTGCAGCTGCTTGCGAAGGAGGGCACCATGGCCCACCTTCGTATGCCCTCCGGTGAGATCCGCCTGGTCGACCAGCGCTGCCGCGCCACGGTCGGCGAGGTCGGCAACGCCGAGCAGAGCAACATCAACTGGGGCAAGGCCGGCCGCAAGCGCTGGCTGGGCGTCCGTCCGACCGTTCGCGGTGTGGCGATGAACCCGGTTGACCACCCGCACGGTGGTGGTGAAGGCAAGACCTCCGGTGGACGTCACCCGGTCTCGCCGTGGGGTCAGAAGGAGGGTCGTACTCGTTCGCCGAAGAAGGCATCGAACAAGTACATCGTCCGCCGCCGCAAGACGAACAAGAAGCGCTAGGAGCGGGTTTAGATGCCGCGCAGTCTCAAGAAGGGGCCCTTCGTCGACGACCACCTGATCAAGAAGGTGGACGTACAGAACGAAGCGGGTTCCAAGAACGTCATCAAGACCTGGTCCCGTCGCTCGATGATCATCCCGGCCATGCTCGGTCACACGATCGCGGTGCACAACGGCAAGATCCACATCCCGGTGTTTGTCACCGAGTCGATGGTCGGCCACAAGCTCGGCGAGTTCTCGCCGACGCGCACCTTCCGGGGTCACGTCAAGGACGACCGGAAGTCGAAGCGCCGCTAACGCGGGGTGGAATCGACCATGACAGACACTGGAAGGACAACCATGGAAGCCAGGGCCCAGGCGCGGTACATCCGCGTCACGCCCATGAAGGCCCGCCGAGTGGTGGACCTTATCCGTGGCATGGATGCCACGGAGGCTCAGGCGGTCCTGCGTTTCGCCCCGCAGGCCGCGAGCGTGCCGGTCGGCAAGGTGCTTGACAGCGCCATTGCCAACGCCGCGCACAACTACGACCACACCGACGCCGACAGCCTCGTCATCTCCGAGGCGTATGTCGACGAGGGTCCGACCCTGAAGCGGTTCCGTCCGCGCGCCCAGGGCCGCGCCTACCGGATCCGCAAGCGGACCAGCCACATCACCGTGGTCGTCAGCAGCAAGGAAGGAACCCGGTAATGGGCCAGAAGGTTAACCCGCATGGGTTCCGGCTCGGCATCACCACGGACTTCAAGTCCCGGTGGTACGCCGACAAGCTGTACAAGGACTACGTCAAGGAAGACGTCGCCATCCGTCGGATGATGACGTCCGGCATGGAGCGCGCCGGCATCTCGAAGGTTGAGATCGAGCGCACCCGTGACCGCGTGCGGGTGGACATCCACACCGCGCGTCCCGGCATCGTCATCGGCCGCCGTGGCGCCGAGGCCGACCGCATCCGCGGTGACCTCGAAAAGCTCACGGGCAAGCAGGTCCAGCTGAACATCCTTGAGGTCAAGAGCCCCGAGACCGATGCTCAGCTGGTCGCCCAGGCCGTTGCCGAGCAGCTGTCCTCCCGCGTCTCCTTCCGTCGTGCCATGCGCAAGAGCATGCAGGGCACGATGAAGGCCGGCGCCAAGGGCATCAAGATCCAGTGCGGTGGCCGTCTCGGCGGCGCCGAGATGTCCCGCTCGGAGTTCTACCGCGAGGGCCGCGTGCCCCTGCACACCCTCCGCGCGAACGTCGACTACGGCTTCTTCGAGGCCAAGACGACCTTCGGCCGCATCGGCGTGAAGGTCTGGATCTACAAGGGCGACGTCAAGAACATCGCCGAGGTCCGCGCCGAGAACGCCGCCGCCCGTGCGGGCAACCGCCCGGCCCGCGGTGGCGGCCCCGGCGGCGACCGTCCGGCCCGTGGTGGCGGCGGCGGTCGTGGTGGAGAGCGTGGCGGCCGTGGCCGCAAGCCGCAGCAGCAGTCTGCGCCGGCAGCCGAGGCCCCCAAGGCCGACGCTCCCGCCGCCGCTGCCGCTCCGGCTGAGAGCACCGGAACGGAGGCCTGACCGAAATGCTGATCCCTCGTAGGGTCAAGCACCGCAAGCAGCACCACCCCAAGCGCCGCGGTCAGGCCAAGGGTGGTACGACGGTCGCGTTCGGCGAGTACGGCATTCAGGCCCTCACGCCGGCGTACGTCACGAACCGCCAGATCGAAGCGGCTCGTATCGCGATGACCCGCCACATCAAGCGTGGCGGCAAGGTCTGGATCAACATCTACCCGGACCGCCCGCTGACCAAGAAGCCCGCCGAGACCCGCATGGGTTCCGGTAAGGGATCCCCCGAGTGGTGGATCGCGAACGTGCACCCGGGTCGGGTCATGTTCGAGCTGTCCTACCCCAACGAGAAGATCGCCCGTGAGGCCCTCACTCGCGCAGCCCACAAGCTGCCGATGAAGTGCCGGATCGTCAAGCGCGAGGCAGGTGAAGCGTGATGTCGGCCGGTACCAAGGCGTCCGAGCTGCGCGAACTGGGTGACGAGGAGCTTCTCGCGAAGCTTCGCGAAGCCAAGGAAGAGCTGTTCAACCTCCGCTTCCAGGCGGCGACGGGCCAGCTCGAAAACCACGGTCGGCTCAAGGCCGTCCGTAAGGACATCGCGCGGATCTACACCCTGATGCGTGAGCGCGAGCTGGGCATCGAGACGGTGGAGAGCGCCTGATGAGCGAGAGCAACGTGACTGAAGAGACGAAGGCCGCACGCGGTTTCCGCAAGACCCGTGAGGGTCTGGTCGTCAGCGACAAGATGGACAAGACCGTCGTCGTCGCTGTCGAGGACCGCGTCAAGCACGCGCTGTACGGCAAGGTCATCCGCCGTACGAACAAGCTGAAGGCCCACGACGAGCAGAACGCCGCGGGCGTCGGCGACCGGGTTGTCATCATGGAGACCCGTCCGCTGTCCGCGACGAAGCGCTGGCGCATCGTCGAGATCCTCGAAAAGGCGAAGTAGTCGAGCGGGGGCCTTGCCCCCACTGCCCCACACCGGGGGCTGCACCGTCAGGTGCGCGGCCCCCGGTGAGGGTGTTCGCCCGAAAGAGGCCAAGTAATTCCTGCGGGGGCCACCCGCAGGACGGTTCCGCCAGGCTCGCGGGGTGGCCCGAAAAGGTCCCTGCGGGAACCGGCAGACAATCAGGAGATAGACGTGATCCAGCAGGAGTCGCGACTGCGTGTCGCCGACAACACTGGTGCGAAGGAAATCCTTTGCATCCGTGTGCTCGGTGGCTCCGGTCGCCGCTACGCGGGCATCGGCGACGTCATCGTCGCCACCGTCAAGGACGCGATCCCCGGTGGCAACGTGAAGAAGGGTGACGTCATCAAGGCGGTCATCGTTCGCACCGTCAAGGAGCGTCGTCGTCCGGACGGCTCGTACATCCGCTTCGACGAGAACGCCGCCGTCATTCTGAAGAACGACGGCGACCCTCGCGGCACCCGTATCTTCGGCCCGGTCGGCCGTGAGCTGCGCGAGAAGAAGTTCATGAAGATCATCTCGCTCGCGCCGGAGGTGCTGTAAGCATGAAGATCAAGAAGGGCGACCTGGTCCAGGTCATCACCGGTAAGGACAAGGGCAAGCAGGGCAAGGTCATTGCCGCTTACCCGCGCGACGAGCGTGTCCTGGTCGAGGGTGTCAACCGGGTCAAGAAGCACACGAAGGCCGGTCCCACCGCTCGCGGTTCGCAGGCCGGTGGCATCGTCACGACCGAGGCTCCGGTCCACGTCTCCAACGTCCAGCTGGTCGTGGAGAAGGACGGGAACAAGGTCGTCACGCGCGTCGGTTTCCGCTTCGACGACGAGGGCAACAAGATCCGCGTTGCCAAGCGGACGGGTGAGGACATCTGATGGCTACCACCACCATTCCGCGTCTCAAGACGAAGTACCGCGAGGAGATCGCGGGCAAGCTGCACGAGGAGTTCTCGTACGAGAACATCATGCAGATCCCCGGTCTCGTCAAGATCGTGGTCAACATGGGTGTCGGCGACGCCGCCCGTGACTCGAAGCTCATGGACGGTGCCGTCCGTGACCTGACGATCATCACCGGTCAGAAGCCGGCCATCACCAAGGCCCGCAAGTCCATCGCGCAGTTCAAGCTGCGCGAGGGTCAGCCGATCGGTGCACACGTCACGCTTCGTGGCGACCGCATGTGGGAGTTCCTGGACCGCACCCTGTCGCTCGCGCTTCCGCGCATCCGCGACTTCCGTGGTCTGTCTCCCAAGCAGTTCGACGGTCGTGGCAACTACACCTTCGGTCTTACCGAGCAGGTCATGTTCCACGAGATCGACCAGGACAAGATCGACCGCGTCCGGGGTATGGACATCACCGTGGTGACCACGGCGACCAACGACGCCGAAGGCCGTGCCCTTCTCCGTCACCTCGGCTTCCCCTTCAAGGAGGCGTAAGCGAGATGGCGAAGAAAGCTCTGATTGCCAAGGCTGCTCGTAAGCCCAAGTTCGGTGTGCGTGGCTACACCCGTTGCCAGCGCTGCGGCCGCCCGCACTCCGTGTACCGCAAGTTCGGCCTGTGCCGCGTGTGCCTTCGTGAGATGGCTCACCGCGGCGAGCTGCCGGGCGTGACCAAGAGCTCCTGGTAGTCCCCACTTCGGGACACCCAGGACTCTCGGTAAGCAAAGGGTCCGGTCGGATGCCCACCCCTTCATGGCTTAGGCTGGGAGGGTTGGGCGTCTGACCGCCCGTACGCCCGTGGGCACAGCCCACTAGTTAACGCTTACTACGCCGTAGGTCCCCGCACCGCACCCGTCCCGCCACTGAGTGGGGAGAGGGATGGCGCATACAGGAAACCCCGGCGAGAGAGGCCGAAGGCCAATTCATGACCATGACTGATCCCATCGCAGACATGCTTACTCGTCTGCGTAACGCGAACTCGGCGTACCACGACGATGTCGCGATGCCGCACAGCAAGATCAAGTCTCACATCGCGGAGATCCTCCAGCAGGAGGGCTTCATCACCGGCTGGAAGGTCGAGGACGCCGAGGTCGGCAAGAAGCTCGTCCTTGAGCTGAAGTTCGGCCCGAACCGTGAGCGCTCCATCGCGGGCATCAAGCGGATCTCGAAGCCGGGTCTGCGTGTGTACGCGAAGTCCACCTCCCTGCCCAGGGTGCTCGGTGGCCTCGGCGTGGCGATCATCTCCACGTCGCACGGTCTCCTCACCGGACAGCAGGCCGGCAAGAAGGGCGTAGGCGGAGAAGTCCTCGCCTACGTCTGGTAGCGGAAGGGAACGGAGGAAACAGCTATGTCGCGTATTGGCAAGCTCCCCATCACGGTTCCCGCCGGCGTGGACGTCACCATCGACGGCCGTACGGTTCAGGTGAAGGGCCCCAAGGGCGCCCTCTCCCACACCGTCGCGGCGCCGATCGAGGTCGCCAAGGGCGAGGACGGCATTCTCAATGTCACCCGCCCGAACGACGAGCGTCAGAACAAGGCCCTGCACGGCCTGTCCCGCACGCTGGTGGCGAACATGATCACCGGCGTGACCACGGGTTACGTGAAGAAGCTCGAAATCAGCGGTGTCGGTTACCGCGTCCTGGCGAAGGGCTCCAACCTGGAGTTCTCGCTCGGCTACAGCCACTCGATCACGGTCGAGGCGCCCGAGGGCATCTCGTTCAAGGTCGAGAACCCGACGCACTTCTCGGTCGAGGGAATCGACAAGCAGAAGGTCGGAGAGGTTGCGGCCAACATCCGCAAGCTGCGCAAGCCCGACCCGTACAAGGCCAAGGGCGTCAAGTACGAGGGCGAAGTCGTCCGGCGCAAGGTCGGAAAGGCGGGTAAGTAAGCCATGGCATACGGTGTCAAGATTGCTAAGGGCGACGCTTACAAGCGTGCTGCCATCAAGCGTCGTCACATCCGGATCCGTAAGCACGTCTCGGGTACGGCTGAGCGTCCTCGCTTGGTAGTGACGCGCTCGAACCGCCACATTGTGGCCCAGGTGATCGATGACGTGCAGGGGCATACCCTCGCGTCCGCGTCCACCCTGGACACGACGATCCGCGGCGGCGAGAACGACAAGTCCGAGCAGGCCAAGTCGGTCGGCGCCCTGGTCGCCGAGCGCGCCAAGGCCGCCGGTGTCGAGGCTGTCGTATTCGACCGTGGTGGAAACCAGTACGCCGGGCGCATTGCCGCTCTGGCGGACGCCGCCCGCGAAGCCGGACTCAAGTTCTGAGTCCTGCCCGTCGCGGCAGCGACATTTCGTTGCCGCGCGTAGCTAGCGGAAACAGAGAGAGGTAATTCCAATGGCTGGACCCCAGCGCCGCGGAAGCGGTGCCGGTGGCGGCGAGCGGCGGGACCGGAAGGGCCGCGACGGCGGCGCTGCTGCGGAGAAGACCGCGTACGTTGAGCGCGTCGTCGCGATCAACCGCGTCGCCAAGGTTGTGAAGGGTGGTCGTCGCTTCAGCTTCACCGCGCTGGTCGTGGTGGGCGATGGTGACGGCACCGTCGGTGTCGG
Organism: Streptomyces aurantiacus; assembly: GCF_001418335.1. Classification (GTDB taxonomy): domain Bacteria; phylum Actinomycetota; class Actinomycetes; order Streptomycetales; family Streptomycetaceae; genus Streptomyces; species Streptomyces aurantiacus. The sequence continues at coordinate 22,942 of NZ_LIPP01000145.1, forward strand.
TTACGGCAAGGCCAAGGAGGTGCCGGCCGCCATCGCCAAGGGTGTTGAGGAGGCCAAGAAGCACTTCTTCAAGGTCCCCCGTATCCAGGGCACCATCCCGCACCCGATCACGGGCGAGAAGGCCGCGGGCGTCGTCCTGCTCAAGCCTGCTTCCCCCGGTACCGGCGTCATCGCCGGTGGCCCGGTGCGTGCTGTCCTGGAGTGCGCCGGCGTTCACGACATCCTGTCGAAGTCGCTCGGCTCTTCCAACGCGATCAACATCGTGCACGCGACCGTGGCGGCCCTCAAGGGCCTGCAGCGTCCCGAGGAGATCGCGGCTCGCCGCGGTCTGCCCCTTGAGGACGTCGCCCCCGCGGCTCTCCTGCGTGCACGTGCGGGAGCGGGTGCGTAATCATGGCTCAGCTCAAGATCACGCAGACGAAGTCGTTCATCGGCAGCAAGCAGAACCACCGCGACACCCTTCGTTCGCTTGGTCTCAAGCGGATCAACGATGTGGTCGTCAAGGAGGACCGCCCCGAGTTCCGCGGAATGGTTCACACCGTCCGCCACCTCGTGACGGTTGAGGAGGTCGACTGATCATGGCGGAGAACAACCCGCTCAAGATCCACAACCTCCGTCCCGCCCCCGGTGCCAAGACCGCGAAGACCCGTGTCGGTCGTGGTGAGGCGTCGAAGGGTAAGACGGCCGGTCGTGGAACCAAGGGCACGAAGGCCCGTTACCAGGTTCCGGAGCGCTTCGAGGGTGGCCAGATGCCCCTCCACATGCGTCTCCCGAAGCTCAAGGGCTTCCGGAACCCGTTCAAGACCGAGTACCAGGTCGTGAACCTCGACAAGCTGTCGGCGCTGTACCCGGAGGGTGGCGAGGTCACCGTCGAGGGGCTCGTCGCCAACGGTGCGGTTCGCAAGAACAGCCTCGTCAAGGTCCTCGGCCAGGGCGAGATCTCCGTGGCACTGCAGGTGACGGTCGACGCCGTCTCCGGCTCCGCCAAGGAGAAGATCACCGCCGCCGGCGGTACCGTCACCGAGCTCGTCTGATTTCAGCAGGCGTCTCGATGACTTGAGCGAACCCGACCGGGGGTGCCCACAAAAGGGGCATCCCCGGTCGGTCGTTCCCAGGGACTGTCGTTACATTCCCGTCCACAGGGCGACGCCCGGCAGACGGGAATGTAACGACAGTCCCTGGGGATGCGGTCTCGCCGGTATGGTGGCCTGCGCTGCTCATTTTCGCCCCGTGTGCCGCCAGGGAACTCCAGGCGGCTTCTGACTGTTAGTTAGCTGTCCGTTACTTATTCGTCGCACCTCAAGACCGTCACCTCTGACGCTGTTGCGCGGGGGTCGCAGGAGGCACCGTGCTCACCGCGTTCGCCCGGGCGTTCAAGACGCCCGACCTGCGCAAGAAGCTGCTGTTCACGCTCGGCATCATCGTGATCTATCGGGTGGGTACGCACATCCCGATCCCCGGTGTCGACTACAAGAATGTCCAGACCTGCATCGACAACGCGAGCCAGAACCAGGGCCTCTTCGGCCTGGTGAACATGTTCAGTGGTGGCGCTCTGCTGCAGATCACGATCTTCGCGCTCGGCATCATGCCGTACATCACGGCGAGCATCATTCTGCAGCTGCTGACCGTGGTGATCCCACGCCTTGAGGCCCTCAAGAAGGAGGGCCAGGCCGGTACGGCGAAGATCACGCAGTACACCCGTTATCTGACGGTGGCACTGGCCATCCTTCAGGGCACGGGCCTGGTGGCCACCGCCCGCAGTGGCGCGCTGTTCACCAGCTGCCCGGTCGCCAACCAGATCGTGCCGGACCAGTCGATCTTCGTCACCATCACGATGGTCGTCACGATGACCGCCGGTACGGCCATGGTCATGTGGCTCGGTGAGCTCATCACCGACCGCGGCATCGGCAACGGCATGTCGATCCTGATGTTCATCTCGATCGCCGCCACGTTCCCGTCGGCGCTGTGGGCCATCAAGCAGCAGGGCAACCTGGCGGACGGCTGGATCGAGTTCGGCACCGTCATCGCGGTCGGCCTCGTCATGGTCGGTCTGGTCGTCTTCGTCGAGCAGGCTCAGCGCCGCATCCCGGTCCAGTACGCGAAGCGGATGATCGGCCGCCGGTCCTACGGCGGCACGTCGACGTACATCCCGCTGAAGGTCAACCAGGCGGGCATCATCCCTGTGATCTTTGCCTCGTCGCTGCTCTACATCCCGGCGCTGGTCGCTCAGTTCGCGGGGGGGGCCTCCGGCTGGAAAACCTGGATCGAACAGAACCTCACCAAGGGTGACCACCCGATTTACATCAGCACGTACTTCTTGCTGATCGTGTTCTTCGCCTTCTTCTATGTGGCCATCTCGTTCAACCCCGAAGAAGTCGCGGACAACATGAAGAAGTATGGTGGCTTCATCCCGGGCATCCGGGCCGGCCGGCCAACCGCTGAGTACCTGGGATACGTACTCAACCGGATCACTTGGCCGGGTTCGCTGTATCTGGGCCTGATCGCTCTCGTGCCGACGATGGCGTTGGTTGGTTTCGGGGCAAACCAGAACTTCCCGTTCGGTGGTACCAGCATCCTGATCATCGTGGGTGTCGGGCTGGAGACGGTGAAGCAGATCGAGAGCCAGCTCCAGCAGCGCAACTACGAAGGGTTCCTCCGCTGATGCGAATCGTCCTCGTCGGGCCGCCCGGGGCGGGCAAGGGAACGCAGGCCGCGTACCTCGCCAAGAACCTGTCGATCCCGCACATCTCCACGGGCGACCTCTTCCGCGCCAACATCAGCCGGCAGACGGAACTGGGCAAGCTGGCGAAGTCGTACATGGACGAGGGCAACCTCGTACCGGACGAGGTCACCATCGCGATGGCCAAGGACCGCATGGAGCAGCCGGACGCCGTGAACGGCTTCCTGCTCGACGGCTTCCCGCGGAACGTCTCGCAGGCCGAGGCGCTGGACCAGGCGCTGAAGGCCGACGCCGTGGAGCTGGACGGGGTCCTCGACCTGGAGGTCCCCGAGGACGAGGTGGTCAAGCGCATCGCCGGCCGCCGCATCTGCCGCAACGATTCGAGTCACGTCTTCCACGTGACGTACAGCCGGCCGGAGAAGGAAGGCGTCTGTGACGCCTGCGGCGGCGAGCTGTACCAGCGCGACGACGACACCGAGGAGACCGTCCGCAAGCGCCTGGAGGTCTACCACACCCAGACCGAGCCGATCATCGACTACTACCGGGCCCAGGGCCTGGTCGTGACGATCTCGGCGCTCGGCAAGGTGGACGAGGTCACCAAGCGCGCGATGGACGCCCTCAGCCGTCAGAGCGAGGGCAAGAACGACAGCGAGGGCGACGACAAGTAGTCGTCCTGGCCGGTTCGGCCGCGGTGCCCTCGAAGGGTGCCGCGGCCGTACTGTTGTGCAGGTAGGTCGAGCAGGTCGAGCAGGTCGAGAAGACGGAGAGCGCGGGCCCCCATGGTGCAGATCAAGACCCCCGAGCAGATCGCCAAGATGCGTGAGGCGGGCCTGGTCGTCGCCGCCGTCCACCGGGCGACGCGGGATGCGGCGGTGCCCGGCGCCACGACCCGCGATCTCGACCAGGTCGCCCGCAAGGTGCTCGACGAGCACGGCGCGAAGTCGAACTTCCTGGGCTACGGCGGCTTCCCCGCCACGATCTGCACCTCGGTGAACGAGGTCGTCGTGCACGGCATCCCGAGCGACGACGTCGTCCTCAAGGACGGGGACATCATCTCGATCGACGCGGGCGCGATCATCGACGGCTGGCACGGTGACGCCGCCTACACGGTCTTCGTTGGATCCGGTCACGCTCCGGAGCTCATTGAGCTGTCCCGGGTGACCGAGGAGTCGATGTGGGCCGGCATCGCGGCGATGAAGCTGGGAAACCGGCTCGTCGACGTCTCCCGGGCCATCGAGACGTACATCCGCCGCCAGCCGAAGCCCGGCGGCGGCAAGTACGGGATCGTCGAGGACTACGGCGGCCACGGCATCGGGACCGAGATGCACATGGACCCGCATCTGCTGAACTACGTGGAGCGCCGCCGGGGCAAGGGCCCCAAGCTGGTGCCCGGGTTCTGCCTCGCCATCGAGCCCATGGTGTCGCTGGGCACGCCCAGGACCGAGGTGCTCTCGGACGACTGGACGGTCATCACGACGGACGGTACGTGGTCGTCCCACTGGGAGCATTCTGTCGCGCTGACGGCTGAGGGGCCGCTGGTGCTCACGTCTCCCGACGGGGGCAGGGCGAAGTTGGCCGAGTACGGGATCACGGCTGCGCCTGATCCACTGGGGTGAGCCGCCCCGTGGGGGTGGGCTGGTGTGTGGGGCGCGTCCTGCCGGTCGGTGGGGGTTGATCGCGCCCACGCGGCGGAGCCGCATATGTCACAGCCCCGCGCCCCTTACGGGGCGCCCCCCCAGGGGCGCGTTCCTGCTTAGGGATCTCCCTTGTGGGGCAGACTTTCTCGATTCGTCTTTCCGAGGGCACTGTCGTAGACTGACTCGTCGGCTCTCGTGCATCCGCATGTCTGCATGTGGTAAGCGCGGAGTCGATCAAGGTAGTCGATTCGAAAGGCGAAGCGTGGCCAAGAAGCAAGGTGCCATCGAGATCGAGGGCACTGTCGTCGAGTCTCTTCCGAACGCCATGTTCAAGGTTGAGCTCCAGAACGGCCACCAGGTTCTGGCACACATCAGCGGCAAGATGCGTATGCACTACATCCGCATCCTCCCTGACGACAGGGTCGTGGTGGAGCTGTCTCCGTACGACCTGACGCGTGGCCGGATCGTCTACCGGTACAAGTAGATCTTGCCTGTGCCCCGCTCCCGCGGGGTGGTGGCACTGACCCGGAGAACCTCACCATGAAGGTCAAGCCGAGCGTCAAGAAGATCTGCGACAAGTGCAGGGTGATCCGCCGTCACGGCCGGGTCATGGTCATCTGCGAAAACCCGCGCCACAAGCAGCGCCAGGGCTGACGCACGACCGCACCTTCTGCACCCGCAGAACTTCGCGCGACGCACGTACATGTTCATACGCAGAGCCCGGATCCGCTGTTCACAGGGATCCGACACCCCCGGTCGGAGGCCGGGGACCCGTTCGTACCGAGTCTTCGAGCGAAGAGGATGACGGCGGGCGGGACACGGTTCTGTGGAAGACCTCCGAACGACAACTGGAGCCATTGAATGGCACGCGTTTCCGGTGTTGACATCCCGCGCGAAAAGCGCGTGGAGGTTGCCCTCACCTACGTGTTCGGCATTGGCCGGACTCTCTCACAGAAGACGCTGGCCGACACCGGCGTCAACCCCGACACCCGCGTTCGTGACCTCTCCGAGGAGGAGCTGGTCCGGATCCGCGAGTACGTCGACAACAACTTCAAGACCGAGGGCGACCTCCGCCGTGAGGTTCAGGCCGACATCCGCCGCAAGGTCGAGATCGGCTGCTACCAGGGTCTGCGCCACCGTCGTGGCCTGCCCGTGCACGGCCAGCGCACCAGCACGAACGCTCGTACCCGCAAGGGCCCGCGTCGCGCCATCGCCGGCAAGAAGAAGCCGGGCAAGAAGTAGTCCTCAGCGGACAACGCTTCATCAGCGGTCTTCGCTGTAGGACCGACCACCTCCCCGTAGGAGTTATAGATGCCCCCCAAGGGTCGTCAGGGCGCTGCCAAGAAGGTGCGCCGCAAGGAAAAGAAGAACGTCGCTCACGGTCACGCGCACATCAAGAGCACGTTCAACAACACGATCGTCTCGATCACGGACCCCTCGGGCAACGTGATCTCCTGGGCCTCCGCCGGCCACGTCGGCTTCAAGGGCTCGCGCAAGTCCACGCCCTTCGCCGCGCAGATGGCCGCCGAGTCGGCCGCCCGTCGCGCGCAGGAGCACGGCATGCGCAAGGTTGACGTCTTCGTCAAGGGCCCGGGTTCCGGTCGCGAGACCGCGATCCGCTCCCTCCAGGCCACCGGCCTGGAGGTCGGCTCGATCCAGGACGTGACGCCCACGCCGCACAACGGCTGCCGTCCGCCCAAGCGCCGCCGCGTCTGACGCACGGTTGTCTTAGTTTTGTTGGGGCGCGGGCGGTACGGCTCTTCGGAGGCGTGCCGCCCGTACCCTTGGTAGTACTCAAGGGCATCAAATAGTGGGTGCCCATGACTGAAGGACTCCTTCATGCTTATTGCTCAGCGCCCGTCGCTGACCGAAGAGGTCGTCGACGAGTTCCGCTCCCGGTTCGTGATCGAGCCGCTGGAGCCGGGCTTCGGCTACACCCTCGGCAACTCCCTCCGTCGTACGCTCCTCTCCTCGATCCCCGGCGCTGCTGTCACCAGCATCCGGATCGACGGCGTCCTGCACGAGTTCACCACCGTGCCGGGTGTCAAGGAGGACGTCACCGACCTGATCCTCAACATCAAGCAGCTGGTCGTCTCCTCGGAGCACGACGAGCCGGTCGTGATGTACCTGCGCAAGCAGGGCCCGGGTCTGGTCACCGCCGCCGACATC
>NZ_LIPP01000146.1 GCF_001418335.1 Streptomyces aurantiacus
GCTGGTGGCCTCGTCGAGCAGCAGGATCGGCGCGTCGCGCAGGATCGCCCTGGCGAGCGCGACCCGCTGGCGCTGTCCGCCGGACAGCTTCACCCCGCGCTCACCCACCAGGGTGTCGAAGCCCTCGGGCAACGCGTCGGCGAACTCCGTCACGTGCGCGATCTCCGCCGCGCGGCGGATCTCCCCGGCGGTGGCCTCCGGCCGGGCGAACGCGATGTTGTCCCGCAGTGTGCGGTGGAACATCGCCGGGTCCTGCGGCACATAGGCGATGAGGCCGCGCAGTTCGGCCTGGCGCAGCTTGCTGATGTCCTGTCCCCCGATCAGGATCCGGCCGCCGTCCAGGTCCGTCATCCTCAGCAGCAGCCGGCTGAGGGTGGTCTTGCCTCCGCCGGACCGGCCGACGAGGCCGATCTTCGTCCCGCCGGGCACAGCCAGTTCGAGCCCCTCGAAGAGGGGTGACGCCCCCGCGTGGGCGAAGGTCACCCCCTCGAAGTGGACGTCGGCGGCCCGGGACCGCAGCGGCTCCGGCGACTCGGGATCGAGCACGGTCGGCGGCATCAGCAGCAGTTCGGTGAACTGCGCGGCCTCCGTCATCGATCTCTCCAGACGGCGGTAGATCTGGTTGAACTCGAACATGATCCGCGTCGCGTTCGTGTAGTACGTGAAGGCGACCACGACCGCCTCCACGCCGTGCCCGCTGCCGCTGAGCGCGACCGCGAGCAACAGGCCCAGCGCGTTGGTGAGTACGGACATGGGCGCGACCAGTGTGTCGATGCGCAGGTTGCCGTAGTCCCACGCCCTCAGGGTGAGCCGCCGCGACTCGGCGACACGGGACCGGTGCTCGGCGGCCTCGCGTTCCTCGGCGGCGAACGCCCTGACCGTGTCCATGTTCATCAGGCTGTCGGCGACATGGCCCGACACCCGGGCGATCGCTTCCTCGCGCCGGTCGACCAGCGCCTGGCGGCGGCGGACGAGGGGCACCACACACAGTGCGGTCAGCACGATCATCGTCAACAGGCCGACGACGAGGAGCGGTTCGTAGGTCCAGAGCACCACTGATCCGAACACCAGTGGCACCAGGCTGCCCACGACCTGGAACGTCAGTGTGTCGACGAACTCCTCGAACCGGGAGGCGAAGCTCAGCACCCGCTTGGTCAGCGATCCGGCGAAGTTGTCATGGAAGAAGACCGCGTCCTTGGCGAACAGCTCGTCCATGCCGATCACGTACAGGTCCTCGATGCCGCGGGCGGCAAGCCGGTTCAGGCAGTGCAGGCCCAGGCGCCACAGTATCTCCGCGAGCAGCAGGACACCGGCGAAGCCGAGGACGTACGGCAGTGCCTCGGCGACGGTGATACCGCCGTCGGTGGCGATCCGGGCGACGAGTTTCGCCACGATCAGCGGCGCGATGTAGTTGATGCCGATGTTGCCCATCGCCGGCAGCAGCATCGCGGGCACCGCGAACAGCCGGAACCGGGCGAGCTCCCGTCCGTAGTGACGAAGTGCGAGGGACACCGCACCCTTGCCCGGCTGAACCTCGCGCGATCCAGTCGTTCCCATTCCCACCCCGTGTCGTCGTACGGCGGCCCGTCACCCGTGCGAGTACGGATGGGCCAGAACCGGAACTGGGATTGTCCCGCGACGGCGCCGGAGGAGTCCAAGCGTTTTCCCGCCGCTCAGCGCCCACACACATGTGCGATGCCGCGCCCGGGTGTGCCATGGAACCCTGTCGGCGGTTCCGGGCGTTCTCGTCCGTACATGGCCCAATACCTACGAGCGGAGGACACCACGTGGCGCACATTCTTGTCATCGGCGGCGGGATCGCCGGTACGGCGTCCGCCCTGGCCCTGCACAAGGCGGGGTCGCAGGTCACCGTGTACGAGGCACACCCCGAACCGGCCGCGGACACCGGCGCGTTCCTCACACTCGCGAGCAACGGCATGCGGGCTCTCGCTCAGGTCGACGCCTCCGCCGCGGTCACGGCGGTCGGCTTCCCGCTGCGGTCGATGCGGGTCCTCGACGACACGGGCGCCGTGGTGGCCCATGTGCCGCTCGGCGAGGCCGCCGACCCGCTCCTGCGGTACCGATGCCTGCGTCGCGGTGAACTCGCCGCGGCTCTGCGGGCGGAAGCCGCTCACCGGGGTATCGGCATCAGGCACGGGGCCCGCCTGGTGTCCGTCCGGGACGCCCCGGACGGTGTCACGGCACACTTCGCCGACGGCAGCACCGCGACCGGTGACCTGCTCGTCGGGGCGGACGGTCTGAACTCCGTCGTACGCCAGGAGACCGCCCCTGCCGTACGGCCGTCCTACGCGGGACAGCGCGTCTTCTACGGCTACACCGACGACCCGCTCGTCGCCGAGGAGAACGGCCAGGAGAGCGAGCGCATCACCATGGTGCGGGGCAGCACGACCGCGTTCGGCTACGCGGTGTCGCCGGACGGGGAGACGTACTGGTTCGCGCGGGTGGCCGGTGAGCCCCTGGCCGCCGACGAGATCGCCCACGGCACACCCGCCCACTGGCGCGATCTGCTCCTGCCGCTGCTGTGCCAGGACACCACCCCTGCCGCGGGCATCGTCACGGCCACCACCGACCGCCTCATGGTCACCAATGCCACCGAGCTGCCCACCGGCACACCATGGCGCTCCGGCCGCACCCTGACCATCGGCGACGCGGCCCACGCGGCCTCCCCCGCGACCGGACAGGGAGCCTCGATGGCGCTGGAGGACGCCGTCGTCCTCGCGAAGTGCCTGCGCGACGCACCTGACACCGGGACCGCGCTCTCCCGCTACGAGACACTCCGTCGCCCACGTGTCGAGGAGAACATCACGGTCAGCGGAAACATCTCCCGCGGCACACCTCCGACGTCCCGTCCCGGACGGGGAGCGCCCGCGCCCCGGCCCGGCGACGAGGAACTCGTCCGGCACCTGGCCTGGCACACCGACCTCTGGGCGGAGACCGGCGGCGACAGGCCCTGACCTGGGTCCCGGCGACCACCGGCACGACATACGCCACGGTTGACGACCCATCAGGGAGTGTGGGTCAGCACCGCGACCGGACCTCCGCGACCGCCCACACACATGGCGGTTGCACACACTGCGAACAGTCCATTCCAGTCATGCGTACTATCTCTACACTGGCGCAAAGCGCGCAGTTGTGTCCTTCGGACGGACCAGCCCTGACAGACATCACCCCGCTCTCCACCGGTGCACGCCATGTTTCCCCTTCGTGCACATGTGCCGGCGGACCGAGAAAGGCTCCAGTCATGCCCGAGAACCAGACCTCCACCACGGAACTCACCTCGCAGTACTTCGCGCAGGTGACGAGTGACCTTGAGCGCAACACCAAGGAGCAGGACCGTATCGCCGCGGACATCTCGGCCTTGCAGGAGCAGTTGCTCGCACTGCAGCACGACCACACAGTCCTGGTGAACATGCAGCAGGCGCTCGGTGGCGCGCGTCCCGTCACCGGGACCACCAAGGCCGCGCCCTCCGTACCGAGCCAGGCCTCCGCGCGGACCAAGCAGGCCAAGTCGACGAAGCCGACGAAGCCGGCCAGGAAGAAGACCGCCGCTGTCACGGACGCGAAGAAGACCGCGGTCAAGCAGCCCGCGGCGAAGGCGCCCAGGACGGCCGCCCAGCCGAGCCTCGTCGACCTGATCCGCACGCACCTGGAAGAGCAGAGCGAGCCGCGTTCCGCCGCCGAGATCACCACCGCGCTCACCGCGGCCCACCCCGACCGCACCATCAAGACCACGGTCGTGCGCACCACCCTTGAGAACCTGGTCGCCAGGAGCAGCGCCCACCGCAACAAGCAGGGCTCCTCGGTCTTCTACACGGCCACCACCGAGCCCGCCGCCGAGCCCCAGACGGCCGCGGCGACCGGCTGACCACCCTCGACGGCGGCATGGCCCCCGGGCCGCCGGCACGTCGGCAGGCGACCGTTCGCGTATGCCATCGCGTGCCGGGGCCGGCCGCCCCCGCACAGGGCGGCCCCGGCCGGCTGCGACGTGGCTCAACCCGTCCGGTGCAGTTGGGCGAACTCGTCGGCGAGTACGCCCATGCGGACCACGTCGTGGTGCCTGCCCTCGAAGAACACATGGTCCCGCAGGCGCCCTTCCTCGATGAGACCGAGCCGGTGTTGAAGTGCCAGCGAGGCCGTGTTGTGTGCGAAGACCCGCGCCTCGCACTTGTGGAAGCGCCGCTCGGCGAACATGAACCGCAGCAGTGTCACCGCGGCATCTGTCGCATAACCCTTGCGCCGGTGATCCGCCCCCACGGTGATGCCGTACTCGAACCAGCCGGCATGGGGGTCGGCGTGGTGTGAGCCGACAAGGCCGACCATCTCTCCCGTGTCGACGGCTTCGATCGCCAGGGTGAAGCAGTCACCGTCGGTCGTGGCGACCGCCAGTTCCTTCGCCCGGGCGCGGTGGCCCTCGGCGGAACGGGGCGGATTCAGCAGGTCGCCCAGCCGCTCCTCGTCCACCGTGAAGCGCATGAGCGCGGTCCAGTCGTCGGGCTCGATGCCCCGAAGACGTATCCGTTCACCGGTCCAGAACGATGTCATCCTCCATTGGATCACGGCGATCACGCCCGCGTCCGGGCCGAGGCCAGGGCAAGGCCGAGGGCCATTGTCAGTGGTGGCAGGCAGGATGACCGCATGACCACACCAGCTGCAGTGATCGTGGATGCCGCCGGCTACGCACAGGCGGTCGAGGACGCCGTGAAGGCGTCGGCCGCCTACTACACCGGCGGCACCTCGCCGATGGACGACGACACCTACGACCGCCTGGTGCGCGCCGTCACCGCATGGGAGGCGGACCATCCCGACCAGGTGCTGCCCGGCTCACCGACCGGAAAGGTCGCCGGCGGTGCCGTGGAGGGCGATGTGCCGCACACGGTGGCCATGCTCAGCCTGGACAACGTGTTCTCGCCCGACGAGTTCACCGCCTGGACGGCTTCGCTGGCCCGGCGCGTGGGCCACGACGTGGAGCGGTTCGGCGTCGAGCCGAAGCTCGACGGCCTGGCGATCGCCGCCCGTTACACAGGTGGCCGCCTGGACCGACTGATCACACGTGGCGACGGCACGGCCGGGGAGGACGTCTCGCACGCGATCGGCACGGTCGAGGGCCTGCCGGAGGTCCTGGCCGAGCCCGTCACGGTGGAGGTGCGCGGTGAAGTCCTGATGACCACCGCCCAGTTCGAGCACGCCAACGAGGTGCGCACCGCACACGGCGGCCAGCCGTTCGCGAATCCGCGCGGCGCCTCAGCGGGCACCCTGAGGGCCAAGGACCGCGCCTACACCGTGCCGATGACGTTCTTCGGCTACGGCCTGCTGCCCCTGCCGGACACGGACGCCGAGCTCGCCGGGCGGCTGCGCGAGTTGTCCCACAGCGAGCTGATGGCCCACACCGCCGAACTGGGAGTGAACACCACCGCCGGCACCGCCGTCCCCGGCACCACGGCCGACACGGCCGAGCAGGTCCTGGCACGGGTCCAGGAGATCGCCACGCTGCGCGCCACACTGCCGTTCGGAATCGACGGGATCGTCATCAAGGCGGACCTGGCCGCCGACCAGCAGGCCGCCGGATCGGGTTCGCGCGCCCCGCGCTGGGCCATCGCCTACAAGCTGCCCGCGGTGGAGAAGATCACCCGGCTCCTCGATGTCGAGTGGAACGTGGGCCGTACCGGCATCATCGCCCCGCGCGCCGTACTCGAACCGGTCCTCATCGACGGGGCCACCATCACGTACGCCACCCTCCACAACCCCGCCGACATCACCAGGCGCGACCTGCGTCTGGGCGACCACGTCATGGTCCACCGCGCCGGCGACGTCATCCCCCGTATCGAGGCCCCCGTCGCCCATCTGCGCACCGGCACCGAACAGCCCATCGTCTTCCCCGAAGTGTGCCCCCGGTGCGGAAGCGGCATCGACACCAGCGAACAGCGCTGGCGCTGCGAGAACGGCCGCAACTGCCATCTGGTCGCCGCCCTCTCCTACGCCGCCGGCCGCGACCAGCTCGACATCGAGGGCCTCGGCCACACGCGCGTCGTCCAGCTCGTCGAGGCGGGGCTGGTCACCGATCTCGCGGGCCTGTTCACCCTCACCCGCGACCAGCTCCTGAACCTGGAGCGGATGGGCGAGACGAGCACCGACAACCTCCTCGCGGCGCTCGACACCGCCAAGGGACGGCCGCTCTCACGGGTGCTGTGCGCGCTGGGCGTGCGGGGTACGGGTCGGTCGATGTCCCGCCGCATCGCCCGTCACTTCGCCACGATGGACCATCTCCGCGCAGCCGACGTCGCTTCGATGCAGCAGGTCGACGGCATCGGCACCGAAAAGGCCCCGTCCATCGTCGCCGAACTCGCCGAACTCGCCCCGCTCATCAACAGGCTCATCGCAGCGGGAGTGAACATGACCGAGCCCGGCGCCACCCCGCCGAGCCCGGCAGCCGCCGACGACCCCGACAGCTCCTCAGAAGGCACTGAGGGCGGCTCCGACGGCTCGGAGGGGTCGGGCGGCCCGGAACCGACAGGCGGGCCGCTGGCCGGGATGACAGTGGTCGTGACCGGCGCGATGACCGGCGTACTGGAGAAGCTCAGCCGCAACCAGATGAACGAGCTCGTCGAACGTGCCGGGGGCCGCTCCTCCTCCAGCGTCTCCAAGAAGACGGCCCTGGTGGTGGCGGGGGAAGGCGCCGGATCCAAACGCGCCAAGGCCGAGACCCTCGGCGTCCGCCTGGCCACCCCCGACGAATTCGCCACCCTCGTCACCGACTACCTCGTATAGTCCCGAGTCCTCGGACGGGGGTGACGGCGACCGATGAGTTTCTCCGGGATCAGCAGTCAGTCAGTGAACAGATCACAAAACACTGGAGATTTTCGATGCGCACACTGATCAGCACCGCCTTCATCTCGCTCGACGGCGTCGTCGAGGCCCCGGGTGGCGAGCCCGGTTACCGGAACTCGGGTTGGACCTTCAAGGACATGGAGTTCCTCCCGGAGGCGTTCGACATCAAGGGCCGGGAGCAGCAGGAAGCCACCGCGATGCTGCTGGGCCGGGTCAGCTACGAGGCGTTCAGTCCGGTCTGGCCGGGCATGGAGGATTTCTCCGACTACAAGGTGATGCCGAAGTACGTCGTCTCCACCACCCTCACCGAGGACGACCTGGTGTCCGACTGGGGACCGACCACTGTCCTTCGGTCGCTCGACGAGGTCGCCGCGCTCAAGGAGACCGAGGGCGGCCCGATCATCGTCAACGGCAGCGCCGCCCTCAACCGGAGCCTCTCGGACGCCGGCCTGATCGACCGTTACCACCTGCTTGTCTTCCCGCTCCTGCTCGGCGCGGGCAAGCGGCTGTTCAGCGACACGGACAAGGACACCCAGAAGCTGCGACTCGTCGAGCACGAGGCGTACGCGAACGGTCTGCAGAAGAACGTCTTCGACGTCGTCCGCTGACGGCGCCCCGCGCGCGGCCTTGGCCCGAGACCGTTGGCCCAGGACCCGCTCCCCCTTGGCCGGTGGCGCGGGACCGGGCCGTCATGACAGGCTCTGCGTCGCTCGTGAACAGGCTGTTGGTGAGGGGAAATCCGTGGACACGCAGACGTGGGACGCGCTGGTCGCATCGATGAAGAACGCGTACACCGCGGATCTGGCTCAGGGGACCGCGCCCCGGCCGGTCATCATGCCGCTGGTACGGGGCGAACTGGTCGGGCTCATCTGGCTGCGCCCGACCAAGGACGGCGAAGACGCCCTGACCGCGATCGTCGAGCTCTCGAACGTCGCCGCCGCGGCAAGCGCGGACGAGGTCGTGCTCGCCTGGGAGACCCAGGACGTCGCCACCGCCTGCCGTCTCCCGGCCACCGGTCCGGTGCCCTGCCTGAATCTGGTGCATGCCACCAAGGAGGGTCACGTACTGCACCAACTCCCCTACACGCACCAGCCCTTGGGCTCCCCCTCCGGTGATCCGGTCACGGCCGAACCACTGTGGCTCCCCGCCCCGGGTCCTCAGCCCGGCGGGGAACTCTCTCCGCCGATCCAGGCCGCCCTCAGGTACTCCTTCACTCCCCTCGACCTCGACCATCCCTCCCCGTTCGGCGTCACCGTGCTCCTCATGGAGGACGACGGCTACACCGTCCACCTCACCGACACCTTTACTCCGTAGCGGGGCGAAGGCCGGTTGCCGTGATGGTCTTCCCGTGGCGGGGTATACGCAGTTGTGCACGGACCGCACCACCGTCCCCGCCACAGGAGTAGAGCCATGGCCGGCATTTTGAGCAAGATCAAGCAGTTCGCCAGGAGCCCGCAAGGACGGCGCACCATCGAACAGGCCCGGCGTGCCTCCGCCGATCCGCGCCGACGAGCCCAGGCCCAGCGGCTGCTGGGCAAGCTCCGCGGACGGCGCTGACCTCGGTCCTCTCAACGCGAAGACCCCACCTGAAGAATTCGGGTGGGGTCTTGTCGGAGCGCCGGGCAGGCCTTGCACCTGCATTTTCCCGCAGGAAGCGGGACGTCTTTCCTTGGACCACCGACGCGAGACGCACGTGCCGTTCGGCCATGCGCTCAAGATCGAGGATACCAGCCCCGACGCCCTCCGCAGCACACTCCCCGCGAGGGTCGGACGACAGGAACCGCCTGCCGCGGAAGGGCATCGCAGGACGCGATTCCCGTTTGCCGACCGCTGAGCCGGATACCCGGAGCCCATGGCTGGAGCGAACAACAAAACGACGAACGGACAGTCGCCCACCGCGAACGCGCGAGCGGCGAAGAACACTGTGACCGAAGGTGCCACAGCGCCGGCGAAGGAGTCGCAGAAGGCCGCCACCGAGGCGGTGAAGAACGCCGGGGACGCCGCCGGGGCCGTCGGCCGTGGCAGCAAGGAGTCCCTGGTGAACCTCGGCGGTGCCGCGTCGCAGAAGGCCAAGGAAACGGCAAGGACGGTGCAGGGCACCGTTTCCACGGCCGCTCAGCAGACGGCAGGCAAGGCAGGCTTGGCCTGGACTCTCCTGAAGGCCAGGAAGGCCGTGGCAGCCGCCGCCGGCGCGGGAACAGCAGCCGTGGTCCTCTGCTCCTACACCGCGGGCCGGCGTGCCGGTCTGCGGCGGCGCGGCCCGCTCTCCCGGCTCAGCGGCGGCCGTCTCTGACCAACAGGACACCGCCACAGGCACCTGCTCGCATGCCCGTCGGAGCTCTCCGCTCCGGCGGGCAGCTTGTGCGAGCCCCGACATGGAGGTGCGGTCGGCCTGTCCGGAACCGGAACCTGATCACCGTGCCGCGCGTCGTTACGGGCACGCCCACTCGCGATGTGACCTGACGTGGTGTGAGGCGTGTGCGGGGAAGGCGGTTCCGGGGCAGATGGGTGGGGCGTGGTGGAGCGGGCGAACGGCAGTGTGGCGGAGGCGGACGCGGTGCCGAGCGGGTCTCCGGCTGAGGCGCCCTCGCGGTGGCGTCGGCACATCCCCTGGCGGCACTGGGGCCCGGACGCGAAAGGCCGCTCGCTCTGGGTGCGTGGGCGCGTGCTCGCCTCGCTCGCCGTACTGACCGCCGCCCTGCCGGCTTTCCACTCCGCCGTGCCCAACACGGTGGGCCGCTTCGGCAGTCTGCTGGAGACGTTTCTGCCCTGGCTCGGTCTGGCCGTTCCGCTGTTGGCGGTTCTGGCCGTGCTGCGCCGCTCGGTCACCACGCTGGTGATCCTGCTGCTGCCCGCGGCCGTCTGGGGGCAGTTGTTCGGCGGGCGGCTCCTTGCGGAGGGCCGCGGCGCACATGACCTCACGGCGGTCCAGCACAACGTCAGCGACGTGAACGCCGACCCCACGGGCACCGCGCGCGCCCTGATCAGAACCGCGCCGGACTTCGTCGCGCTGGAAGAGCTGACTCCCGCCGCGCTGCCGGCCTATGAGAGGGCCCTGGCGTCGGACTACCCGTACCACGCGGTCGAAGGAACCGTCGGACTGTGGTCGAGGCACCCCCTGTCGGCCGTCCGGCCGGTGGACATCAGACCGGAGGGCATCGAGGAGGGCTGGAATCGCGGGGTGCGGTCCACGGCACGTACTCCGTGGGGCGACATCGCGGTGTACGTCGCTCATCTGCCCTCGGTACGCCTTCGATGGAACGGCCTCGGTTCTGGTTGGCGCGACGAGAGCGCCGGGCTGCTCGGTGCGGCCGTCGCGGCCGAGGACCTGGACAGGGTGATCCTGCTCGGTGACTTCAACGGCACGGTGGACGACCGGGGCCTGGAGCCGGTCACCTCGCGGATGGACTCGACGGGTCAGGCCTTCGCCTTCAGCTGGCCCGCCTCTTTCCCCGTGTCCCGGATCGACCACGTCATGGCCCGCTCGGCGACCGTGACCAACGTCCGGACCCTGCCCGCCACCGGCAGCGACCACCTGCCGGTCGCCGTGGACATCCGACTCGACCGCGGCGGGCGCCGGTGACTCACCACCGCCCCCCTGATCCCTAGGTCTGCCGCAACGGCTCGTACACCTCCGCACCTATACCGAACGTCCAGGCCACACCCTCGCGGGCCGTGCGGGTCGTCGGCGGTACCCGCAGCCAGTAGGTGCGGCTCGTACCATCGGGCTCCGGCGTGGAGTTGACGACCTCGACCATCACCACGTCCTCGTCACCGACCAGTTCGACCCGCCACAGCACCCCCGTCTCGTCGCGGTGGACGGGGATCGCGCCGGACTCGTCCAGGTACCGGTCGTAGCCGTAGTACTCCAGCATCACGCGGCGCAGTTCGGCGTTCTCCTCGCCGCGTATCCGCTCGGGAGTCAGCCTGGTCAGCTCGTCGAGGAAGTCGCGTGGCACGGGCATGCCCCGCCAGGCGTACAACTCGAAGCCGTCCGCGTAGCCGAGTGCCGGGCCGTCGCCGCGGTCCAGGCGTCCGGCTTCGTCGCGGTGCAGGGTCAGGGGGCGCTCGCTGACGATCGCCACCTTCTCGTAGGGCCACCACCAGCCCGCGTTGCGTGCCACCGCGGCGAGGCCGTCCAGGGGGCCCGCGTCCGCGGAGTCGAACGCGCACAGCCAGGCCGCGTCGTGTTGTCCCAGGGCCGCGTCCAGAAGGAGGAGGCGGACCTGTGTCTCCTCCCGCCGGTCGGTGGCCAGTTCGTCGACGATTCCCGCCCGCACCCGGTCGACCAGGGTGCGGGTCGACTCCCACAGCCCCGCCCCCGTGGCACGCCAGTGACCGCTCCACCCCGCCGGGCCCAGTCGCGCGTGCAGCCGTGCCCGCTCGGCCGCCCAGGGCGCGCTCAGTACCGCCTCGCGGACACTCCCGCCGAGGGTGTCCCGCTCCGAGCCGTCCGGACGTGCCGCCACCATGAGCATCCGTACCGCCTTGCGCGGTGACTGCGTCCATACGATGCGATCGGGTTCCACCAGGCCGGCCAGCCGGTAGGCGAGTCGTACGCCCTCCTCTGCCGCCGCCCGGTCACCCGGTCCTGTCGCCGCTGCCGCCGCACGCCAACTGCTCTGATCCATCAACGCCGTTCCTCTCCCCAGTACTGTGCCGAACCGCACCCCCGCGCGGCATGTGCGTGCGTCGTCAGTCGTCAGTCGTCAGTCGTCAGTCGGCGACGATGCGCACCGAGCCCGGCACGTACTCCCGCTGCCGGATCACCCGGTACCAGCCCTTCGAGAGCGAGATAGCCGCATGCTCCTCATGTACGACGCGGGCTCCGTCGGGCACATGCAGCAGCATCGGGCCGAACAGACCGGCCTCGCGGACGAGCCGTCCCGGACCGACCACCGCATGGGCATGGCCGGTGACTTCACCGAGTGCCAGGACGAGCCTGCCGCGGCCGTCACGAGGCTCGGACGCCGCGTCGGCGGCGTGCTCGGGCACCGCGCTCTCGGCCAGCGCCACGATCAGCACGTCTCCTTGCCGGTACATGGGTCTCCTCCCGTTGCGGCACACCGTGTGCCATGGAAAAACCCTAGAGGCGGGCACTGACAATCGCCCTCGCCACCAGGTCACAGGCCCTGCGCCGGGTGAGGGTCCCCCGGTCCCTGTCTCGTGTCGGTGGGCAGTCGGCCGGCTCAAGTGCCCCCTGTTCGCGGCGCTGTCAGTGGGACTTGGTAGAACTCCGGTACCTGGATGCGGTCGGCGCGCACCGGGGTCAGGGCCCACGACCGCCGATCCACCGACCTCAGCACGAAGGAGCAGGCGCGCATGACCATCGGTAGCCACCTCACGGAGTTCCACGGCCTGCCGGCCTTCACCTTCCCGGGCGTCGACGACCCGACACCCGACGTCTCCTCGTTTCCGTCCCCCGAGTCCGTGGCCTGGCGCGTCGCGGTGAACTCCTACGAGTCCGAGGAACAGTGGGAAGCGGCCTTCGCCCGTTTCCTGGAGGCCGTCGACACCAAGCGGGTGCGGGCGCTGGTCGTGGGCGCGTGGAGCGATGTGTACGACTCCCCTCCCGACGAGGTGATCGAGGCGCTGGTGGCGGCCCGCGACCGACTGCCCGCCCTGCGCGGCCTGTTCGTCGCCGACGTCGTGATGGAGGAGGCCGAGATGTCCTGGATCACCCAGGGCGACATGGGTCCGCTCCTCGAAGCCTTCCCCGATCTGGAGGAGTTCGGGGTCCGCGGCGGCAACCAGCTCGTCTTCCCCGCCGTCCGTCACGAACGGCTGCGCAAGCTGACCGTCGAGACGGGTGGCATGCCCGCCGAAGCAGTGCGCGGCGTCGCCGCCAGTGACCTGCCCGCCCTCACCGATCTCGACCTGTGGCTGGGCACGTCCGAGTACGGCGGAGACGCCGACATGGCCGACCTCGAACCGTTCTTCGCGGGCACTCGGCTGCCCGCCCTCACCCGGCTCGCCCTGCGCAACAGCGAGATCCAGGACGCCATCTGCGCGGCCCTCGCGTCCGCCCCCGTGGTGGCACGCCTGACGGAACTCGACGTCTCCATGGGGGTGCTCACCGACGACGGTGCGACGGCGCTGCTGACCGGTCAGCCGTTGACGCACCTCAAGAAGCTCGACCTGCACCACAACTACCTCAGCCCCGACGTGTCCGCACGACTGCTGGAAACGCTGGAGCCCGCGGGCGTGGAGGTCAACACCGACAAGGAAGACGCCGACGCCGACGAGGACGACGACGGTGAGGTCTGGCGTTTCGTCGCGGTGGGCGAGTAGCGCACCGCGAAGACCGGACGAGAGGAGGGGGACGGCATGCACGGCACCGAGCCCGTACCGGACCCTGGACCGGTGGACGCACCGCCGAAGTGGGTGGTCGTCGCCAACGGGGACAACCGCAGGGTGAGTCTGTTCACCTCGGCCGCCGAGGCCGCCGGTCAGGGCACACCCCGGGTCGTCGAGTGGCATGACGTACTGCGCGACGGCGGCCACGACTTCGCCGACGACGAGATCGTCCGCCTCGACTCCCCCGGGGAGAACGCCGGTGTGGACGCGCTGCTGCGGGGCGTGGACGATCCGACGCGGGTGGAGGGTTCCGGGCGCTGGTATGCCCGGTTCCTGGGCTGCGTGGCCTCGCTGCGCGGCGGCCTGCGCCTCGACGACCCGGCCGAGCTTGCCGTGATGTTCGACAAGCGTCTGTGCCACGACCGGCTCGCCCGCGCGGACGTGCCGGTGCCGCCGTCCCCCACTTCCGGCGGACTCACACCCATCCGGGGGTGGACGGACGTACGGGACGTCATGGCGGCGGCGGGCATGCGGCGCGTCTTCGTCAAACTCGCCCACGGCTCGTCCGCCTCCGGTGTGCTGGCCATCGAGACCGGTGGCGCCGGCCGAATCCGTGCGACGACCTCGGTGGAGCGCGCCGAGGACGGACGTCTGCACAACTCGCTGCGGGTGCGCCGCTGTACGACGGAGGCGGAGATCGCCGCGATCGTCGACGCGCTGGCCCCGGACGGGCTGCATGTCGAACGGTGGCTGCCGAAGGCCTCACTCGGCGACAGGTCGGCCGACCTGCGCGTCGTGGTGGTGGCCGGCCGGGCCACGCACGCCGTGGTCCGCACCAGCCGCTCTCCCCTGACCAACCTCCATCTCGGCGGGACACGGGGCGATCTGGCGGCCGTGCGGGCGCTGGCCGGTGACCGGTGGACCGCGGCCGTGGAGGCCTGTGAGCGGGCCGCCGCCTGCTTCCCCGGCACGCTGTGTGTCGGGGTAGATCTGCTCCCCGCCATCGGCTGGCGCAACTTCGCCGTCGGCGAGGTCAACGCGTTCGGCGACCTGCTCCCCCGCCTCACCGGCCTGCCGGGCAGCGGCGCGGAGGGGCAGGACACGTACGCCGCGCAGATCGCCGCGGCCGGCCCCTTCTGCGGTCTCCGCCTCGGTCCGGCCACGCCACCCGGGAGGCCCGGTGCGCCCGCCCCGCCCGGGCCGCCCTCGTCACCGCACGACCCGCCAAGGACAGCCCATGCCACAACCTGACCCCAACTCCAACCCCAACTCCAACCCCAACTCCGACTCCGACTCCGCCCCTGCCCCCGACTCCGTACGGTCCCCTGCCGGTCACTCTCCCACCCCGACGACCACCACACCGGACATGAACGAGGTGGTGGGCCGGGACGACCTGCTGCTCCTCACCCTGGACACCCTCCGGCACGACGTGGCGGCCGAACTCGCGGCGGCCGGCCGGCTGCCCAACCTCACGGCCCGTCTCCCGGGCGGCACCTGGGAGAAGCGGCACGCCCCCGGGAGCTTCACCTACGCCTCCCACCAGGCGATGTTCGCGGGCTTCCTCCCCACACCTGCCACGCCAGGACCGCATCCGCGGCTGTTCGCGGCCCGGTTCGCGGGCAGCGAGACGACGGCGGACGGCACGTTCGTCTTCGAGACCCCCGACCTCGTGTCCGGCCTCGCCGCGCACGGCTACCGCACGGTGTGCATCGGCGGCGTCGGCTTCTTCAACAAGCAGGGTGCCCTGGGCGACGTCCTGCCCGGCTACTTCCAGGAGAGCCACTGGGAGCCCGAGTTCTCCGTGGCATCGCCGACCTCCTTCGAGGCGCAGGTGACACGCGCCGAGAAGACGATCTCCGAACTGCCCCCGGATCAACGGCTGTTCCTCTTCCTGAACGCCTCCGCGCTGCACCAGCCGAACTGGTTCCACCTCGCCGGGGCGACCCGTGAGGCGGGCGACAGCCGTCTCACCCATGCCGCGGCGCTGGAGTACATCGACCGTCACGTCGGGCGGCTGTTCAGCGCGATGAGTTCGCGTCGCCGCTGCTTCGCGATCGTCTGCTCCGACCACGGCACCGCCTACGGGGACGACGGCTACACCGGCCACCGCCTCGGCCACGAATCCGTGTGGACCGTGCCCTACGGCCACTTCTTCCTGGAGCCGCCCACATGACCGTCACCTCAGCGGACGCCTCAGCCGACAGCTCTGCCGACGCCTCTGCCGATACCGCCGTCGCTCCGCCGCGCCCGTACCAGAGTTATACGTACGCGTATCCGCACAAGACCGCCTACCGGGAGCTCGTTCCGGAGCCCCGGCTCGCGGACCTGTGGGCGGGTGAGTCGCGGCAGGCACTCTCGCTGTATCTGCACATCCCGTTCTGCGAGATCCGCTGCGGCTTCTGCAACCTCTTCACCCGCATCGGCGCGCCGGACGGTCTGACGGGCCGCTATCTGGACGCCGTGCAGCGCCAGGCCGCCGCCGTTCGCGAGGCGCTCGGGGACGAGGAGCCGCCGCGGTTCGCCAACGCCGCGTTCGGCGGAGGCACTCCGACCTATCTGGAGGCCGCCGAACTGGAGCGGCTGTGCGACATCGCCGAGCGGGAGATGGGCGTGGACCTGCGGGCCGTGCCCCTGTCCGTGGAGGCGTCGCCGTCCACGGCCACGGCCGACCGGCTGGCCGTGCTGGTCGAGCGGGGCACCACGCGCCTCAGCCTCGGTGTGCAGAGCTTCGTCGAGGAGGAGTCCCGCGCGGCCGTACGCCCGCAGCGCAGGGCCGATGTCGAGGCGGCGCTTGCCCGTGTCCGCGAGGCCGCCGTGCCGGCCTTGAACATCGACCTGATCTACGGCATCGACGGCCAGACGGCCGCCAGTTGGCGGTACTCCCTCGACGCGGCCCTGTCCTGGCGCCCCGAGGAGATCTACCTCTATCCCCTCTACATACGCCCACTCACCGGGCTCGGCCGCCACACCGACTCCCGTACGGCCGACCGGGAGTGGGACGAGCAGCGCCTGCGCCGCTACCGGGAGGGCCGCGACCAGCTGCTTTCGCACGGCTACGAACAGGTGTCGATGCGCATGTTCCGGCGGACGGACGCGCCGCCGCAGGGGCCGGACGACTACGCCTGCCAGACCGACGGCATGATCGGCCTGGGCTGCGGCGCCCGCTCCTACACCGCACGGCTGCACTACTCCTTCGACTACGCGGTGTCGATGCGGGAGATCCGCGGCATCATCGACGACTACACCGCCACGGAGGACTTCTCGCGTGCCCTGCACGGGAGGCGGGTCGACGAGGACGAGGCGCGGCGCCGGCATCTGCTGCAGTCGCTGCTCCAGGCGCAGGGCCTGCCCGTCGCCGACTACCGCCTGCGGTTCGGCACGGATCCCCATGACGACTTCCCGGCGGAGCTGGACGCCCTCACCGCCCGCGGCTGGCTCGACGACGCCCGGCCGGAGCTGCTCCGGCTCTCCGCCGACGGGCTCGCCCACTCGGACGCCATCGGCCCCGAGTTCTTCTCACCGGCCGTACGCGCCGCCATGGCCGCCTACGAGACGAAGTGAGGGCCGGTGGATCTGACGCTGCTGTACCGCGGCCCCCTCTCGTCCTGCGACTACGACTGCCCGTACTGCCCGTTCGCGAAGCGGCGGGACACCACGGCGCAGCTGCGCGCCGACCGCACGGCGCTCGGGCGGTTCACCGCCTGGGCGCACGAGCAGCACGGCGACCGTCTCTCGGTGCTCTTCACGCCGTGGGGCGAGGGGCTGGTGCGCTCCTGGTACCGCCGCGCCCTCGTGGACCTCTCGCACCGGCCGCACGTACAGCGGGTCGCCATCCAGACGAACCTGAGCTGCCGCACCGACTGGCTGAGGGACGCGGACCTCGACACCGTCGCCCTGTGGTGCACCTACCACCCCGGACAGACACCGTACGAACGCTTCCTGGCCAAGACGCGTGCGCTGTCCGGCCTCGGCGTCCGGTTCAGCGTCGGGATCGTCGGCGTACCGGACCATCTGGAGCACGCGCGGCGGCTGCGCGCGGAGCTGCCGCCGCACGTCTATCTGTGGGTGAACGCCGCCGAAGGACACACCTACACGGACGAGCAGGCCGCGGAGTGGACGGAGCTGGACCCGCTCTTCCCGTTCAGCCGGCATCCGCACCGGTCGGCGGGGATGCCCTGCCGCACCGGTGAGTCGGTCCTCTCGGTCGACGGGGAGGGCACGGTCCGCCGCTGCCACTTCGTCCGTACCGCACTGGGCAACCTCTACGACGGCTCCTACCGGGCCGCGCTCGGCCCGCGGGCCTGCCCGAAGGAGCTGTGCGACTGCCACATCGGATACGTCCATCTGGAGACGCTGCCGCTGTACGACGTGTTCGCGGGCGGCATCCTGGAGCGCGTACCGCAGTCACAGGCCCTCCCCGGCCGCCCGGCCCTGCCGCTGGTGCCCAGGGGCACCGAGCCGCTGCCCCGTACGTTGGGAAGCCATGCGGATCACGAAGTACACCCACGCCTGCGTACGGCTGGAACATGAGGGCCGCGTGCTGGTCATCGACCCGGGGATCTGGAGCGAGCCGGCCGCGCTGAGCGGCGCGGACGCCGTGCTGGTGACACACGAGCATGCCGACCACGTCGACGTGCTGCGCCTGGCCGGTCTCGGCGTGCCGGTCCACGCGCCCGCCGGAGCGCGCCTTCCACGGCTGGAGGTCACCGGAGTCGATGTCGACACGGAGTTCAGCGCCGGAGGCTTCCGCGTACGGGCTGTCGGCGGGCGGCACGCGCCCGTACACGGCGATCTGCCCGACTGCGTGAACCTCGGTTACATCGTCGATGAGACCTTGTACCATCCCGGCGACTCGCTGCACGTCCCACAGCAGTCGGTCGAGACACTCGCCGTCCCGGCGCAGGCATCATGGATGAGGACGGCGGAGGCGATCGACTTCGTCAGGGCCGTCGGGCCCCGGCGGGCGTTCGCGATGCACGACGGCCAGATCAACGAACGTGGCCTGCACAGCGTCAACGGCTGGCTCACGGAAGAGACCGACAACGGCTACCGCTACCTGGCACCCGGCGAATCGCTCTGATCCGTACGTACTGTCATCAGACAGCGCCTGCCCCGAAAGGACTCGATCCCATGATCATTTTCGGCACCAAGGGATACCTCTACCAGCTCGCGATACTGACGCTGCTGTGCGGCCAGTGCGGCAACCCGTCCGCGCACACGCTCAGCAAACGCGTCACGAAATTCACCCTGTTCTTCATCCCGCTGTTCCCCGTCTCGACGAAGTACGCGACACAGTGCACTTTCTGCGGTGCGCAGCACAAGATCGGCAAGGAACAGGCGGATCAGCTGCAGGTACAGGCCGCGAGCGGCCGGCAGCACGGTCAGCCGCAGCAGCAGCCCTACCAGGGCTGAACCCTGCCGAACAAGGGATACGGTCGCTGCGGTGGGTGCGACGGTCCCCTCTTGCCATGTTTACGCAAACAAAGACCGTCCACACGATCTCGTGTCCCACCGAGGCCCGTGCGGGCGATAATGGCCCCGAAACGGCGACACTCCAGGGGTGGTCAGCGTGGACGGAGCATGGCAGGCGGATCCGCCGGACGTGTCGTCGGCGCAGTCCACGGGCACCCTCCGGGTGCGCCCGCTCGCCGGCCGTACGGGCTGGCAGGCCGCGGGCGAGATCAGCCTGGCCACCCGCCCGGTCTGGGAACGGGCGCTGCACCGGCTGGCGCTGGAGGACGTGGAGGTGTGCCACTTGGAGCTCTCGGCCGTCACCTTCGTCGATGTCGCCGGTGTCTGCGCCCTCGCGGTGGCGGCTCAAGGTCTTCCCGAAGGACGTCGCATCATGCTCGAACAACCACCTGCCACGCTGGGACGGGTGCTGGACATGTTCTGGCCCGACCTGCCGGGCGTCGAGGTGGTGTCCCGATGACCGCCCCGACCGCCGAGCCCTTCGTACATCCCGCCCTGTTCTACCGGGGCGAGGAGGAGTACGTGGCCGGCACCGTACCGTTCGTCCGCGAAGGCCTGGAGGCCGGCGAGCCGGTGGCGGTGGCCGTGCCCGGCCCGCAGCTGGACGTCCTCCGGGCGGCCCTGGGCGACGCCGCGGCGGATGTGCGCCTCGTCGACATGACGCAGGCCGGACGCAATCCCGCGCGGATCATCCCCAGGGTGCTGCGTGTCTTCGCCGACTCCCATCCGAAGAAGCGCGTACGGATCATCGGCGAGCCGATCTGGCCCGACCGCACCGGCCTGGAGTATCCGGCCTGTGCTCAGCACGAGGCTCTGATCAACTACGCGTTCGAGGGCCGGGACGCGACGATCCTGTGTCCGTACGACGCCGAGGGGCTCAGCGAGCAGGCGCTGACCGACGCGTACGCGACCCATCCCGTCGTGATCTCCGGCGGCCGGCAGCGGAGCAGCCCGTCCTACGCGCCCGAGCACGTGGTCGAGCGGTACAACCAGCCCCTGACGACCCCGGAGGGGGCGGAGGGCCGTGCCTTCGGCGCGGACGAACTGCCGATGGCCAGGTACTTCGTGGTCGAGCAGGCGAGGCGGTTCGGTCTGTCGGGGGTCCGGCTGGAGGACCTGGCGCTGGTCGCGGCCGAGCTGACCACCAACAGCGTGGTGCACGGCGGTGGGGCCGGCACCGTACACATGTGGGCCGAGGGCGGTCAGGTGGTGTGCGAGGTCCGCGACCAGGGGCGCCTGAAGGACCCGCTCGCCGGACGACGGCCCTCGCCGCCCGCGCAACCGGGCGGCCGTGGTCTGCTGCTGGTGAACTACCTCACCGATCTCGTACGCGTCCACACGGGCCCCGACGGAACGGTCATTCGCTGTTACGTCGACCGCTGAGGGCTCCGCCCCGGGCGCGGTCTCGGAGCCGCGGGCCGGCGGCGGTGGGCCGGCGCATGGGTGGGCCGGGTCTGGATACCCGGTCGTCATGGCGAGGACAACGAATTCCGGTCACACCGACGTCAGCGCGTCGGAGTCCGGGCAGCAGCAGGCTTCGGGCCCGGGTCCGGACCCGGCTCCGGACCCGGAAGAGCGGATCGAGGAGCGGGCACCGGACGAGCCCACCAGGTTGCCGAAGCGTTCCTGGCCGGCCGTGCTGAAAGGCACGGCCAAGGAGTTCAAGGACGACGAACTCGCCGACCGGGCCGCGGCACTGACGTACTACGGCTTCCTCTCGCTGTTTCCGGCGCTGCTGCTCCTGGTCTCGCTCCTGGGCATCGCGGGAAAGTCGGCGACCCAGGAGGTCCTGGACAACGTCAAGAAGCTCGCTCCCGGCTCCGCCCGGGACATCATCAGCGACGCGGTGACGCAGTTGCAGGGCCGGGGCGGTATCGGCTCGGTCATGGCCCTGGTCGGTCTGGTCCTCGCCGTGTGGTCGGCTTCCGGCTACGTGGCGGCCTTCATCCGGTCCGCCAACGCCGTCTACGACATGCCCGAGGGGCGCCCCGTCTGGAAGGTGCTGCCCATCCGCGTGGGCGTGACCGTGGTGCTCCTGGTGCTGGCGGTGCTCAGCGCGCTGATCGTGGTGTTCACCGGTGGTCTGGCCCGCGAGGCCGGCGGGGCGCTGGGCATCGGCGACTCGGCGTTGACGGCGTGGTCGATCGCCAAGTGGCCGGTGCTGGTCGTCCTGGTCACGATCATGATCGCCCTTCTCTACTGGGCGACGCCGAACGTGAAGGGCCGCGGCTTCAAGTGGATCACCCCCGGGAGCGTGCTGGCGCTGGTGATCTGGATGATCGCATCGGCCGGGTTCGCGTTCTACGTGGCGAACTTCGGCTCGTACAACAAGACCTACGGCACGCTCGCCGGTGTCATCGTCTTCCTGATCTGGCTGTGGATCAGCAACATCGCGATCCTGCTCGGCCTGGAGTTCGACGCCGAGCTGTCCCGGCAGCGTGCCATCGCCGGGGGTCTGCCGGCCACCGAGGAGCCGTATGTCCCGCCGCGGGACACCCGCGCCTGGAGCGACGCGGACCAGCGCCGCATGGAATGAGCCCGTGAGGTCATCCGGTCGGCCATGAGGTCATCCGGCCGTGCGCGCGAGTCCGGCGATGACCTCCACGGCGCGGTCCAGTTCGGCCTCGGTGTTGTAGTAGTGCGGTGAGAGGCGGACCAGGGGGTGTACGTCCCGCACCTCCGTGTCGAACTGGGTGTGCTCGGGCACGGTGGTGGTCACGTTGATCCCCTGCCGCGCGAGCGCCGCGGCGACGTCCGCGGTGGGTACGGCGTCGACCTTGGCGGTCACGATGGCGCACCGGACGCGGCCGAGGTCGTACGTGGTGACGCCCGGCAGCGCGTCGAGCCGGTCGCGCAGGTACGCGCCGAGGGCGGTGGCTCGCTGCCCGATGCGCTCCATGCCCAGGTCCAGGGCCTGGCGCACGGCCGCGTCGAGCCCCAGGACGTTGGCGTGGCTCGCCTCCCAGCTCTCGAAACGCCGCGCGCCGTCATGCCAGGTGAAGCCGCGCTCACCGTCCCAGGTGGCCGCCTCGATGTCGCTGACGAACGGGTCGAGGTACTCCAGTGCCTCGGAACGGACCCACAGGAAGCCGGTGCCGCGCGGTCCTCGCAGGAACTTGCGGCCGGTGCCGGTGAGCATGTCGCAGCCGATCTCGGTGACGTCGACGGGGAACTGCCTCACGGTCTGCGTGGCGTCCAGCAGGAACGGCACGCCGGCGGCGCGGGTGATCCGGCCGATCTCGGCCGCCGGATTGACCAGGCCCCCGCTGGTGGGGACATGGCTCACGCCCACGAGCCTGGTGCGCTCGTCGATCAGGCCGGTCAGCGCCGCGGTGTCGAGCTGTCCGAACTCGTCGTCCGGTACCACCACGACCTCGGCACCGGAGCGCCGGGCGGTCTGCAGGTAGGCCAGCACGTTGCTGCCGTACTCCGCCCGGCCGGTCAGGATGCGGTCGCCCGGCTCGAAGGTCAACGAGTAGAAGGCGGCGTTCCACGCGTGCGTGGAGTTGTCGAAGAGCGCGAGCTCGTCGGGCCGCCCTCCCAGCAACCGGGCGAGGTTCGTGCGGGTCGCGTCGATCCGGTCCTGCTCCTGGTCCGCGGCCTCGTATCCGCCGACAGCGGCTTCGAGCTCCAGATGGGAGGTCACCGCCTCAAGTGTCTGCCGGGAGAGCAGCCCGGCCCCGGCGTTGTTGAGGTGTACGCGATTGGCGGTGCCCGGGGTGTCCTTGCGGAGCGCGTCGATGTCCATGCCGGTGTGGTCCGTGCCGATGTCGTCCATGCGGGTGTGGTCCATGCAGGTGTGTTCCCATCCGGCCGGGGTCGGTATTCCTCAACTGCCTTCCCCGTCCAGGGAAAAGTGCTCCACGAGGGCATCGGAATCCAGCGGCCCGCCGCCACCGAGCATCCCGGCCCCGTCACCTCCCCGCCGCCACCACTTTCAGCTCGGCCAGTGACTCCCGCAGGAAATCCGCCAGTTGGCGGTCGCCGTCCTCGTCGACCCAGCGCTCGAAACCGATCTTGAAGACGGCGATGCCCGCCTCCGCGGTGAGGCTCGCGGCCGGGTCGCTCACTCCGCGGGAGCGGAACGTGGCGGCCAGTGCCTTGGACAGTGACGCGAGCTTGATCAGCTCGCGCTCGCGCAGCTCCGCGTTCGCCACTATGACGGCCTGGCGCTGCCGGGAGAACTCGTGGCGCTCCAGGAAGACGGCGGAGATCGTCTCCAGGGCCGAGGCCATCGCGTCGATCGGCGCGGCCGTCTCCGGGGTGTGGGAGAGGGCGTCCACGAAAGCCTCCTCCAGCAGGTGCGCACCTGCGAAGAGCACCTCGCGCTTGTCGGCGTAGTGCCGGAAGAACGTCCGCTCGGTGAGCCCGGCGCGCTGGGCGATCTGCGCGGCTGTCGTCTGCTCGAACCCGCGCTCCCTGTAGAGCTCCAGCGCCGCCTGCTCAAGGCGGCCACGCGCGTTCGGTTCCCATCGGCCCATGCGCAGATCTTACGCGATGGCAGTCACTGACTTCACCTGCTACGGTCGACGGCAGTCACTGACATCGACCGGTGTGCCGCTGATGCCGAGCCCCTGGCACCCGCGACAAGGACGGTCGAGCTACCCGGAGGTTCCCCTCATGCGTGTGTTCATCACCGGTGCGTCCGGCTGGATCGGTTCAGCCGTCGTTCCGGAGCTCATCGGCGCCGGTCACCAGGTCGTCGGGCTCGCCCGCTCCGACGCCTCGGCCGCCGCGCTCACCCAGGCCGGCGCCGAGGTGCGCCGCGGCACCATCGACGATCTCGACGCCCTGCGCGCCGGGGCCGCCGAGTCCGACGGTGTGATCCACCTCGCCTTCAAGCACGACATCGCCTTCAGCGGCGGCTTCGACGCCGCCGCCGACGCGGACCGGCTCGCCATCGACACGTTCGGCGACGCGCTCGCCGGCTCCGACCGGCCGTTCGTCATCGCCTCCGGTTTGCTCGGACTGGCGCCCGGGAAGGTCGCCACCGAGCAGGACGGCCAGGCGTCCGACCCGGCCGCCCCCCACGGGACCTCCGGCCCGGCCAGGCGGTTGGCCAACGCGCAGGCGACGGTCGCCCTCGCGGAGCGCGGCGTCCGTTCGTCCGTCCTACGGCTTCCGCCGACCGTGCACGGTGACGGGGACCACGGTTTCCTCGCCACCATCGTCGCCGTCGCCCGCGAGAAGGGCGTCTCCGGCTACATCGGCGACGGCGCCAACCGCTGGCCCGCCGTGCATCGGTCCGATGCCGCGCGCCTGTTCCGCCTGGCGCTGGAAAGCGCTCCGGCCGGCTCCACGCTGCACGCGGTCTCGGACGAGGGCGTGCCGATCCGTGCCGTCGCCGAGGTGATCGGCCGGCACCTCGACCTGCCCGTCGTCCCGGTCTCCCCCGACGACGCGGCCGGGCACTTCACCTGGCTGGGCGCCCTCATCGGCCTGGACAGCCCCGCCTCCAGTGCGCGGACCCGCGAGCTGCTGGGGTGGCAGCCGGTCCAGCCCGGTCTCATCGCCGACCTCGAAAAGGGCCACTACTTCGCGACCCCGGCCACGTGATCGCCCACACCACCCGCACCACCCGCACCACACTCACTCCCCTCACCGACTGACGACCACCCCGCCACCGGCCGCCGATCCCGTATCGGCGGCCGGTGGCGTTCCCGGACGGGCCTCGTTCCCGTGCGCGGCGCCCAACAAAAGAAGTCGTGTCCGACGGGTTGCCCAGGAGTTGATTCATTACTTAAATCAACACCTGAACTAAGCGTCACCGTAACGGTTTTGGGTCTTCTCCAGGCCTCCCGCGCCATGCCGGAGGTCCCTGCACCACGCGCTCGACAGGTCCCACGACAGACCCATCCCCCCATCTCGGGTCGCCATCGCGCCCCGCCC
>NZ_LIPP01000147.1 GCF_001418335.1 Streptomyces aurantiacus
GGTTACCTCCGGGTTGCCTGGCGGCGGACCCACAGATTGACGAGGGCGGCGAGCAGGAGCATGACGCCGAGGAAGGCCTTGAACCAGTCGGGGTTCCAGTTGGCGTAGACGATGCCCTGGGAGACCATGCCGAAGATGAAGGCGCCGATGACCGCGCCGATCGCGGAGCCGTAGCCGCCGGTGAGCAGGCAGCCGCCGATGACCGCGGCGATGATGTACAGGAACTCGTTGCCCACGCCCTCGCCGGACTGGACGGTGTTGAACGAGAACAGGATGTGCATGCCGACGAACCAGGCGCCGGCGCCGACGCCCATGAACAGGGCGATCTTGGTGAAGGTGACCGGCACGCCGACCGCGCGGGCGCTTTCCTTGCTGCCGCCGGTGGCGAAGATCCAGTTGCCGAACTTGGTGCGCAGCAGCAGCCAGGTCGCGCCGGCGGCGAAGACCAGCCAGTAGAAGACGGTGATCTTGACGTCGACGCCGCCGATACTGATCTCGGAGGCGAAGACCTTGCGGGCCTGGTCGAAGCCGTCCATGTCACTGATCGAGTCGGTGGCGACGTTCCCGGTGAAGAGCTTGGTGACGGCGAGGTTGGCGCCCTGCAGGATCAGGAACGAGCCGAGCGTGATGAGGAACGACGGCAGGCCGGTGCGTACCAGCAGATAGCCGTTGAACGCGCCGATCGCAAGCGACACCAGCAACGCGACGACGATGCCGACCCATATGTTCATGGACAGCTGGAAGCTCCACATGCTCGCGGTGAGCGCGGAGGTGGTGACCGCCACACCGGCGGACAGGTCGAACTCGCCGCCGATCATCAGCAGGGCCACCGGCAGGGCCATGATGCCCATCACGGAGGCCTCGTAGAGCACGTTGGCCAGCGAGCCGGCCTCACGGAACGGCGAGGCCACCGCGAAGAAGAACACGTACACGGCGATCGCCGCGATCAGCGCGCCGATCTCCGGACGGGCCGCCAGCCGGCGGGACAGGGACCGTTGCGAGGTCCGGCCGTCCTTGGGGACGGCCGGCGGAGCCGGCGACGAGGAATCCGTCGCCGGTGCCGTTGCCTGGGACATGGAGATCACCGGGTACCCTTCGCGGCGAACTTCGCGATGGTCGCGACGTTGGACTTGTCCACGAACGCCGGACCGGTCAGCACCGGCTCCTGGCCGCCACCGCTGAAGTTGCCGTTGGTCTTGTAGAGCCACAGGGAGTCGATGGACAGGTAGCCCTGCAGGTAGGGCTGCTGGTCGACCGCGAACTGGATGTCACCGTCCTCGATGGCACCGACCAGGTCCTTGTTGAGGTCGAAGGTCGCCACCTTCGCCTTGCCGCCCGCGTCGTCCACGGACTGCACTGCGGCCAGCGCGAACGGGGCACCGAGGGTGACCACGTAGTCGACCGACGGGTCCTGCTTGAGCTTCGCGGTGATCGTCGCCTTCAGGGCCGGCATGTTCGTGCCGTTCACGTAGAGGTTCGTGGTCTTGCCCTTGAAGGTCTTCTTGACGCCCGCGCAGCGTGCCTCCAGGGCTACGTGGCCCTGCTCCTGGATGACACAGATGTTGTTCTTGGAGCCGAGCGCGTTGAGCTTCTCGCCGAGGGCCTCACCGGCGACGGTCTCGTCCTGGCCGAAGTAGGACAGGAGACCCTGGTCCGCCCAGTCGTCGACACCGCCGTTGAAGCCGACGACCGGGATGCCGGCCTTCTCGGCCTTGGCGACCGCGGCCTTCATGGCGTCCGGCTTGGCCAGGGTGACCGCGATGCCGTCGACCTTCTGGTCGATCGCGTTCTGGACGAGGTTGGCCTGCTTCGCCGCGTCCGGGTTGCTGGAGTAGACCAGCTCGACGTTGTCCTTGGCGGCGGCCGTCTCCGCTCCCTTGCGGATGAGGTCCCAGAAGGTGTCGCCGGGGGCCGCGTGGGTGATCATCGCGATCTTCATGCGGGGGGTGTCGGCCTTGCCGGCCGACGCGGCGCCCGTGTCCTCCTCGGCCTGCTTGCCGCCGGAGTCGCTGGAACAACCGGTGACTGTCAGGGCCGCGGCGGCTGCCGCGGCGACGAGGGCGATTCTGCGTGAACGGGGGTGGAGAGAGCGGTTCATCTTGCCGGCACCTCACTGTGCAGGGGATAAGGAGCGACGCCCGACCGGGCAGAAGCTCCGGTCACATACCGTTAACACGGCTGTTGCCTATGACGGGATACAAGCCCCAGTTGCACCTCAGCGTCAATATATGTAAAGACATCATTTACCCATCATGGGAAAACGGCAGGACATCTTCTTGACGATTGTTCCGTGTGCCGTCTACACCTGAAATGGACGGGGTCACTGTCGGCCTTTCCGATTTAGGGGTCCTCGTATCCAGCCGAGCGCTCCATAAATCATTCGCGCGATACTGGCCTGGTCAATGTGATCGCCATGGAGCGGCTGTGAGACGGCCTGCCCACCCATGTGAGAGGACACCTCGTGAAGAGCATCGCCCATTGGATCAATGGCAAGCCCGCGGAGGGCGTTTCAGGACGCCACAGCCCGGTGTTCGACCCGGCCACGGGCATTCAGGACAAGCAGACCCCTCTCGCGTCGGTCGAGGAGGTGGACGCCGCGGTCGCCGCCGCGAGGGACGCCTATGCGACCTGGGGCACCTTGTCGCTGGCCAAGCGGTCCGGGATCCTCTTCGCGTTCCGCGCCCTGCTCGACGCCCATCGCGACGAGATCGCCGGGCTGATCACCGCTGAGCACGGCAAGGTGCACTCGGACGCGCTCGGCGAGGTCGCGCGCGGCCTGGAGATCGTCGACCTGGCGTGCGGAATCACCGTCCAGCTGAAGGGCGAGCTGTCGACCGAGGTGGCCTCGCGGGTCGACGTGGCCTCGATCCGCCAGCCGCTCGGGGTCGTCGCGGGCATCACGCCGTTCAACTTCCCGGCGATGGTGCCGATGTGGATGTTCCCGCTGGCCATCGCCTGCGGCAACACCTTCGTCCTCAAGCCCAGCGAGAAGGACCCGTCGACGGCCGTCCGGCTCGCCGAACTGTTCGCGGAGGCAGGGCTTCCGGACGGCGTGCTGAACGTCGTGCACGGCGACAAGGTGGCCGTCGACCGCCTCCTGGAGCACCCGGACGTCAAGGCCATCTCCTTCGTCGGCTCGACCCCCATCGCCCGGTACATCCACACCACCGCCTCCGCCAACGGCAAGCGCGTCCAGGCCCTGGGCGGCGCCAAGAACCACATGCTGGTCCTCCCGGACGCCGACCTGGACGCCGCGGCCGACGCGGCCGTCTCCGCCGCCTACGGTTCGACCGGCGAGCGCTGCATGGCCATCGCCGCCGTCGTCGCGGTCGGCGCGATCGGCGACGAACTGGTCGACAAGATCCGCGAACGCGCCGAGAAGATCAAGATCGGCCCCGGCAACGACCCCGCCTCCGAGATGGGCCCGCTGATCACCGCGGCCCACCGCGACAAGGTCGCCTCCTACGTGACCGGCGCCGCCGCCCAGGGCTCCGAGGTCGTCCTCGACGGCACCGGCCACACCGTCGAGGGCCACGAGAACGGTCACTGGATCGGGCTCTCCCTGCTCGACAAGGTGCCGGTCACCGCGGACGCCTACCGGGACGAGATCTTCGGCCCGGTGCTGTGCGTGCTGCGCGTCGACACCTACGACGAGGGCGTCGCCCTCATCAACAGCTCCCCCTTCGGCAACGGCACCGCGATCTTCACCCGGGACGGCGGCGCCGCCCGCCGCTTCCAGCTGGAGATCGAGGCCGGCATGGTCGGCGTCAACGTCCCCATCCCGGTCCCCGTCGGCTACCACTCCTTCGGCGGCTGGAAGGACTCCCTCTTCGGGGATCACCACATCTACGGCAACGACGGCACCCACTTCTACACCCGCGGCAAGGTCGTCACGACCCGCTGGCCCGACCCGGCCGACGTCCCCACCGGAGTCGAGCTCGGCTTCCCCCGCAACCACTGAACATCCCCCGCACACCCACGTCGGGCCGTCCGGATTCCGGGCGGCCCGACGCGTTTTCCACAGGTTCCAGGTGCTCGTACACGCCTGAGAGCCGCGCGCCCGGCGGGCGCGCGGCTGGCAGATGGCAGATGGCAGATGGCAGGACGGAAGCCGGGGTGGCGGGGACGACCGTGGTTTCGTCCCCGCCGCCCCGGCGGCCTTACTTCAGCACCGACCCGGCGTGGCTACTTGAGCAGCGCCGCCGCGGTGCTGAACGCCGCTTCGGCAGCCTCGCGCACCGGAAGCGCGCGGTGCGTGTCGGACAGGATCTCCACCCCCCACGGACCGGACCAGCCGGCCGTGCGGAGCGCGGAGATGATCCCCGTCAGGTCGAAGGAGCCCTCGCCGCACAGGCGCCGGCGCCGGACCGTGTCCTCGAAGAGCGTGCCGATCACGTCACTGTCGGCGTCGTTGAGCTCCACACCCACGATGCGCGACGCGGGTACGTCCGCGAGATCGGCCGGTGGCGTGTGGGCGCGCTCGGTGTGCCAGACGTCGATGATGAGGCCGCCCGCGGGATGCCCGGCGGTCTCGACCAGCCGCAGGCCGTCGTGCACGGTCTTGAGGTTGGACCAGGGCAGGAACTCGATCGCGAGCCGGGCGCCCACGCCGTCGGCCTGCGACGCCAGCGTGGCGAACTCCTCGGCCCAGTGGTCGGGTTCCCACGGTCGGTCCTCGACATCCGGTCCGATCTTGAGGTGGCGCGCACCGAGCGCCTCGGCGGTCCGCAGAAGATCCAGGCGGACGGCGTCCGACGCGGCACGCCGTGGCCCGTCGGCCCACCAGTCGACCAGGAGCTCCAGCTCCAGGTGGACCAGTCCGTTGTCCTCGAAGAGGGACCGGACGCCGGACAGTCCGTACGTGCGCTCGGCCTCCACCAGGTCCTCGTGCAACAGGCCGAAGCCCTTGAACCCGGCGGCGCCCGCCGCTTCCACCCGCTCCCGCAGCGTCAGCGGGCTGCGCAAGTCGGGCTGCCCGGGCGCGGCATCGCCCGCGGTGGTCCAACAGGTGGCCAGCAGGTCTTCAGTAATCATACCTGTTTACTCTCCATAACGATTTCAGAGAACCCGTCCTGGCCATGGACACCATCAAGGCCATTCCTCGTCAAGGCCATTCCGCTGATTCTCATGCGCGTCAATACGGCGAACCGCTGATAAATTCAATCCGCCTGACACCAGCCTGGCTCCCTTTGATTCCATCCCGAAAGGAAAATCTCGGCAACCCGTCAAAAACACATCACGAACGCGTCACAGATCCGCATCGCGCAGCACGGTGCGCAGGTGTTCCGCGCTGGCCCACACGTCGTCCACGGGCCCCTTGCCGACGGGCTCTTCGGTGAGGATGGTGTCCTGCTCAAGGACGTACCAGCCGTCGTAGCCGCGAGCCCCGAGGTGGGTCACGATGGCCCGGACGTCCACGTCACCGGCGCCGAGCGGCTGGTACATGCCCGCCCGGACGGCTTCCGTATACGTGAGGCGGCCCGACTGGACCTTGGCGGCGAGGGCGGCGTTCACGTCCTTCATGTGGGTATGGGCAATCCGCTCGGGTGCCTGCCGGGCGAGTTCGGCGGGGTCTGTACCGCCGATGAGCAGGTGGCCGGTGTCGAGGCAGAGGGAGATCGAGGAGTGCTCCAGCACGCGCTGGACCTCGTCGCCGTTCTCGATCATCGTGCCGACGTGCGGGTGCAGCACGGCCCGTACGCCGCGTTCCGCGGCCAGTGCGGTCAGCCGGTCCAGGTTGGACAGCAACAGCTGCCAGCCGTCGGCGTCGAGTTCGGGCCGGGAGTCGTAACCGTCCTGCCCCGTGATGGCCGACAGGACGAGGACGTCGGCCTTGGACGCCGCGTAGCTCTCCAGAAGCGTCTCGACCTCGGGCAGCGGGTCGTGTCCGGGCACGTGCAGCAGGAGCGGGGTGAAGCCGCCGACGGCCCGGAGGTCGTGGTGGGCGAGGACCTGCGCCATGGCCTGCGGCTCGCCGGGCAGGAAGCCCTCGGGCCCGATCTCGGTGGCGGCCAGACCTACCTCGCGCATCTCCTTCAGGACGCGCTCGGGCGTCAGCTGATAGCCCCAGCCGGGCACTTCGCACACGCCCCACGAGATGGGCGCTCCGGCGATTCGCTGCGCTTGAGTGTTCATGCCGTGGCCTTTCGGTGGTTCCAGTCGGGATTGGCGACCGCGGCCGGAGGTCGGCCGGCGAGCACGTCCGCGACACCGCGGGCGGCGTCGACGAAGGTAAGGGTCATGGCCCTGCTCGTCATACCCATCAGATGCGGGGTGAGGACGACATCGGGGTGGTCGAACAGCGGATGGTGTACGGCCGGTTCGGGATCGAAGACGTCCAGTCCGACTCCGGCCAGCCGGCCGAGCTCCAGGGCGATCAGGGTGGCGTCCGGGTCGAGCAGACCGCCCCGGCCGCAGTTGACGAGGACCGTCCCGGGCTTGACCCGGGACAGCAGGTCCTCGCCGACCAGGTGATGCGTGCGCTCGGTGAGCGGGACGTGCAGGGTCAGTACGTCGCTCACTTCGGCGAGTTCACCGAGATCGGCGCAGGCGACCTCGGGCGGGGGCGGGCTGTACGGGTCGTACGCCAGCGTCCGCATCCCGAAGGCCGAGGCGAGTTCACCGACCCGGCGGCCGATGCGGCCGTAGCCGACGATGCCCATGGTGGCGCCGTCGAGGTCGCCGACGGGCACGGTGTTCCGCTCCGCCCAGCGGTTCTCGCGCACCAGGTCGGTGAGCTGGCGCAGCCGCTTGGTCAGGTGCAGGGTCATGGCGAGGACGCCCTCGGCCACGGCTCGCGAGCCACTCTGCGGGGTGATGACCACGGGGATCCCCCGGGCGGTCGCCGCGGCCACGTCGACGAGGTCCACACCGACTCCGGTGCGGGCGATGACGCGCAGCCGAGGGGCTCGTGCGAGGAAGTCCTCGTCGACATGCCGGTCGGCGCGGACGATGGCGCCTTCCGCGACCGCGAGGTCGTCGGGCGTGGGGTGGGTGACGAAGGTGACCCGGTCACCGAGGACGTCGCCGACGGTGTCCGGGTCGACCGGGCCGAGGGCTACTACGACATGCCCGTCCATGCGATCAGCTCCGTGCCTGGTGACCGAAGGTCGCCCCGGCGACGTCCGGCACCGGCTCCCAGGCGCCGCTCTCGGCGGAGGCGGCGGCGGCGGAGATCACCTCGGCGACGGCGTGCGCGTCGTCGATCGTGGAGTTGTGGTGCTCGATGCCGGCCACGGCGGCGAGGAACTTCTTCGCCTCGATGACCTTCAGGTCGTCGTAGCCCATGCTGTTGCCGGGCCCGGGCTGGAAGCTGGCGTAGTCGCCCATGTGACCGTTGCCGAGCACGGTGGTGTACCCCTGGTGCGGGCCACTGCGGTCGAGGGCGACGCGCAGCTCGTTCATTCGCTCGAAGTTCCAGGTGAGCGAGCCGTCGGTACCGTAGATCTCGAAGCCGATGCCGCACTGCGGGCCGACGATGGTGCGGGACGCCTCCAGCGTGCCGACGGCGTCACCGTGGAAGCGGACGAGGGCGGCGGTGTAGTCGTCGTTCTCTACCTGTGCCATCTCGCCGTCCTCGATGACGGCGAAGTGCGTGCCCGAGCCCATGGGGAGGATCGGACGCTCGGTGTAGACCGTGCTGGTGAGCGCGGAGACCTCGCGGATCGGGGCGACGACGTAGCTGACCAGGTCCACGACGTGGCTCATCAGGTCGCCCAGCGCGCCGTGTCCGGCCAGTTCCCGCTTGAAGCGCCAGGACAGGGCGCCCTTGGGTTCGGAGGCGTAGCCGGAGAAGAACGTGGCACGCACGTTGGTGATGCGGCCCAGCCTTCCCTCGGCGACGAGCTGCCTGGCCCGCTCGACCGCGGGGGCGTGGCGGTAGTTGTAGCCGATGGACGTCACCACTCCGGCGACGCGGGCCGCGGCGGCGACCTCGGCGGTCTCCTCCGCGCCGCGTCCGACGGGCTTCTCGATCCAGAAGGGCTTGCCCGCCTTGGCGGCGGCGATGCCTATCTCGTGGTGGAGCATGTTCGGCGCGCAGATCGACACCACCTCGACGTCCGGGTCGTCCAGGACGGCGCGGTAGTCGGTGCTTGCCTTCTCGTAGCCGAGCACGTCACGGGCGTAGGCCGCGCGGTCCTCGGCCGTGTCCGCCGCGTGGACGAGCCGGGGCTTGAGGCCCAGCTCGGGGTAGACGGAGGGCAGTACCTGGTAGGCGCGGCTGTGCAGCTTGCCCATCCAGCCGACGCTGATCAGTCCGACGCCGATCTCGCGTGCGGCGCCCGAGGGGGTCGTGTTCATGAGTGTGTCTCCTGGTGGTCCCGGGGCTCCGGCCGGGCCTCGCCGAGCGCGGCGGACAGGGCGGCTGCGAGCAGGGTCGAGTCTGATCCGATGGCGATGAACGTCCAGCCCTCGGCGCGTTTGGCGGCGGCCGCGGGGCCGTCGGGTACGAGGAGGCCGCACGCCTTGCCGTGTGCGGCGGCGGCCTTGCGTACGCGTTCCAGGGCCTCGCGGTAGACCGGGGCCCCGAAGTCGCCCGGCACGCCGAGGTCGTGGCTGAGGTCGCGGGGGCCGACGAACAGCACGTCGACGCCGTCCAGTGCAGCGATCGCCTCGACCTCCGCCAGGGCGCTCGCCGACTCGATCTGGACCACGCCGAGGATCTCGCCCTCACGGTCCAGGGCGGCGGAGTCGAGTCCGAAGCGACAGGCCCGGTTGTACGTGGCCACGCCCCGATCCCCCGCGGGCGGGTAACGCAGGTGCCGTAGCGCTTCCTGGACTTCGGCGGCCGTGTCGAGGCGCGGCAGCATGATCCCGGCGACGCCCAGGTCGAGGACGCGGCCGATGCGGATCCGGGCCGCGGACTCGAC
The DNA here is from genome assembly GCF_001418335.1 of Streptomyces aurantiacus. Taxonomy (GTDB): domain Bacteria; phylum Actinomycetota; class Actinomycetes; order Streptomycetales; family Streptomycetaceae; genus Streptomyces; species Streptomyces aurantiacus. The sequence continues at coordinate 8,871 of NZ_LIPP01000147.1, forward strand.
GCGTACGACGGTCGGGACTCCGTAGGCAGCGGCCACCGGGACGGTCTCGCGGACCTGTTCCTCTCCCCCGGCGCCGTGTTCGAGGTCGAGGAGCAGCCAGTCGGCGCCCGAGGCGGCACACACCTCGGCCGCGACCGGGGAGGCCATCCCCACGAAGGTGCCCAAGGTGGGCTCTCCCTCGGCGATTCGGGCGCGCAGGCGGCCGTGATCGAGCGGTGAGCGATTCATCCGTACCACCTCTGGGAAGCCAGGCCCTCTTCGTACTCGCTGCGCAGCTGGGCGACCGACTCCTGGTCGGACACCTCGGCGGGTGCCACGTCCCACCACACGCCCGCGCCGGGCAGGTCCGCGTGCGGGATGACGGGTACGACGAGGACGACGGGGCCCGCGTGGTCGCGGGTCTCGGTGAGTGCGGCGCGCACCTCGTCGGCGGTGGTGGCGCGGATGGCGCGGGCGCCGAGTCCCGTCGCGGTCTGGACGAGGTCGACCTTGAGGTAGTCGCCCTCCAGGCGGGCCGGCTTGGTGTCGCCGTCGGCCTCCGCCAGATGAAGGCTGCCCTCCCGGTAGCGGAACTCGTTGCCGAACTCCCGCCCGTTGCGCAGCATCTGGAGGCGGTGGATGACCTGGTACCCGTGGTTCTCCGGGATCACGATGGTGAGCGGGAGCTTCTCCTGGGCCGCGGTGACCAGTTCGGTCGGCGCCATGAGGAAGGTGCCGTCGCCCAGCAGGGACAGGACGCGCTTCGCCGGGTCGGGGGTCGCGAACCGTACGCCGATCGCCGCGGGCAGCTCGTAGCCCATGCAGGAGAAGCCGAACTCCAGGTGGGCGCGGCGGCCTTCGGTGGCGTCCCACACCTTCTGCAGGTCGCCGGGCGGGCCACCGGCGGCGGCGATGATCGTGTCGCCGTCCTGTGCGTGCTCCTGGAGCAGGCCGATCAACTGGCCCTGGGTGAGGACCGCGTCGGTGTCGCCTGTGACGTCCGAGTCGTCCGGCTCGGCCGAGAGGTCGAAGGGGGTGTCGGGGTCGAGGGCGGCGGCACGCTGGGCCCACCACGTCTCATGCAGCGCACGCGCCCTGTCCTGCCAGGCCGGGGAGGTGGTGATGCCGTTCGCCCGGACAGCCTCCGTCAGTGCGACGAGGGCGCGCTTGGCGTCGGCCACGATCCCGGTGGCGCCCAGGCGGCTCACGTCGTGCACGTTGACGTTGACGGCGGCGAACCGCACGTCCGGGTTCTGGAAGATCGACTGCGAGGCCGTGGAGAAGTCCGTCAGCCGCGAGCCCACGGTCAGGACGAAGTCGGCTTCCCTGGCCAGGATGTTGACGGCCGGGGTGCCTTCCAGACCGATGCCGCCCAGCTGCCACCAGGCTCTGCGCTGGACCGCTCCCTTGCCCGCGAACGTCTCCGCCACGGGGATCCCAGCCGCGTCGGCCAGCGCCTCCAGCTCCTCGGTGGCACCGGAGTACACGACACCGCCACCAGCGATGATCAGCGGCTTCTCCGCCTCGGCGAGCATCCGCGCCACCGCGGCGACCTCGTCGGTGTCCGCTGCGGGCCGCCGGATCGGCCAGTCGCGCTCGGCGAAGAACTCCACCGGGTAGTCGTACGCGTGGGACTGGATGTCCTGCGGGAGGGAGACGACGACCGCGCCGGTGTCCACATCGGTGAGAGCGCGCATCGCCGCGGGCAGCGAGGTGAGCAGCTGCTCGGGCCGGGTGATGCGGTCGAAGAACCGGGAGACGGGCCGGAAGGCGTCGTTGACGGAGGCGTCGGCCTCGACGGGGTGCTGCAGCTGCTGGAGTACGGGTCCCTGGTGGCGGGTCGCGTAGGTGTCGCCGGGCAGCAGCAGGACGGGCAGCCGGTTGACGGTCGCAAGGCCGGCGCCGGTGACCATGTTGAGGGCGCCCGGGCCGATGGAGGCGGTGACCGCCAGGGTGGCATGCCGGGTGGACGCCTTGGCGTAGGCCGTCGCGATGTGGACGAGTGCCTGCTCGTTGCGGCCCTGTACGAAGGGGAGTTCGTCGCTGAGCTGGTCCAGGGCCTGGCCGAGGCCGGCCACGTTGCCGTGGCCGAAGATGCCCAGGGCGGCGGGAATCAGGCGGCGTCGCTCGCCGTCGGCCACGGAGTGCTGGCGGGAGAGGTAGGTGACGAGTGCCTGGGCCACTGTGAGGCGCACGGTGCGCCGGGTCGTCGGGTCAGTCATGGTCGGGCTCCTGTTGGGGAGATGCCCACGGCCCTCGGGCGGCGTGGACGTCCAGAGTCAGATCGGGAGTTGGGTCAGAGGGCCGCGAACTCACCAGGGACGGCCGTGCAGCACGATGGTCTTCACCTCGGTCATCTCACTGACCGCCGCGCGCGGGCCCTCCTTGCCGTAGCCGCTGCCCTTCAGGCCGCCGTACGGCATCAGGTCGGCGCGCCACAGCGGCGTCCAGTTGATGTGCACCGAGCCCGCGTCGATCTCCCGTACGGCCCGGATCGCGCCGGCCACGTCGGAGGTGAACACGCCCGCTCCCAGTCCGTACGCCGTGCCGTTGGCCTGGGCGATCGCGGACTCCCAGTCCGCGGCCGAGCTGACGGCGACGGCGGGTCCGAACAACTCCTGCTGGCTGAACGCGGAGTCGGGGTGGACGTCGGCCACGACGGCGGGGCTCACGACGGCCCCGTCGCGCTCGCCGCCGGTCAGGATCCGGGCGCCGTCGGTGGCGGCCTGGGCGATGGCGCGCTCCACGCGCTCCGCCTCGGCGGTCGTGATCAGCGTGCCCATCGTCGTCTCGGTGGACGACGGGTCCCCGGTCCGGATGGCCTTGACCTTGGGGACGAGCGCGTCGAGGAAGTCGGAGGTGACCGAGGGGTGCGTGATGACCCGCTGGACGGAGATGCACACCTGCCCGGCGTTCACATAGCCGCCCAACGCGACCGCGCTGGCGGCGAGTTCGAGGTCGGCGTCCGGCAGGACCACGACCGGGCAGGAGGCGCCCAGTTCGAGGGAGAGCTTCTTCACCCCGGCGGCCCGCGCGATGTGCTCGCCGGTGGTGGTGGAACCCGTGAAGGAGATCTTCCGCACCCGGGGATCCGTGACGAGCAGGTCTCCCAGCACCCCGCCGGAACCGACGAGCACCGAGAGCACGCCTTCGGGAAGCCCGGCGTCGACGAAGCACGAGGCGAGTTCCAGCGCGGTCAGCGGGGTCGAGCCGGCCGGCTTGAGGACGACGGCGTTGCCTGCCGCAAGCGCCGGTGCCAGCTTGTGCAGGACGAGCAGGGCGGGGTAGTTGAAGGGCGTGATCGCCACCACGACACCGCAGGGCTGGCGCAGGGTGAAGCCGACCTTGTCGAAGCCCGTGCCGCGGTTGGCGTCCAGGGGCAGCGTCTCGCCGTAGAGCTGGGTCCCCTCGAAGGCCGCGAGACGGATCAGGTCGCCGGAGCGCGATGCCTCGCCGGTGGCCTCGGTAATGGTCTTGCCCGACTCCGCGCTGATGGTCCGCGCGATCTTGCCGGCTCGTTCGTCGGCCAGTTCGGCGGCCCGCAGCAGGATGGTCATCCGCTCGTGGGCGGGTGTGCGCCGCCACACCGCGGCTCCTCGTTCGGCCGCCGCCAGGGCCGCCTCGACGTCCTCGGGGCCTGCGAGCGCCACGGTGCCGACGGGCGAACCGTCGAAGGGCGATATCACTTCCCGGGTCCGTCCCGACCCCTTCGACGCTTGCCACCGGCTTCCGATGAGCAGTTCCGTCGGCTCCATCGCCTTCTCCCTTCAGACAACCGTCAGCTCTGGACCGTGGCTCCCACGTGGTCCCGCGGGTGAGCGGGAAGAGAGCGGGAGTCCGACAGCCAGGCCGTTTACGTGGGCGCAACGTTAGGTGCGTACGGGCGGAATACTGAAGGGGTGGGATCCGTCAATAGCCCGTCATCAAGGCCATCTTTTTCCCCTCACTGACTCCCGGTCGGAGTCTCATGGGGTGGACCGTGCGCGGTGTCGTAATGTCGGGTGGCATGCGTATGTCAGCCGATCAGTCCCGCACCATCGCCTTCCTCGGTCTCGGCATCATGGGCTCGCCCATGGCCGCCAATCTCGTACGGGCCGGTCATACGGTCGTCGGGTACAACCGGAGCCGTCCGCCGGTGGACCGCCTCATCGAGGCGGGCGGCCGGGGAGCGGACAGCATCGCGGCCGCGGTCGCCGACGCGGATGTCGTCATCACGATGCTCCCCGCGGACCGGCAGGTGACCGAGGTGGTCCTCGGCGAAGGCGGCGTCCTGGCGCACGTTCGCCCCGGCACCCTTCTCATCGACATGAGCAGTGTCGGCCCGCAGACGGCTGTCGCGATCGCCGAGGCGGGCCGGGCCAAGGGCGTCCGCGTCCTGGACGCCCCGGTGTCGGGTGGCGAGGCGGGCGCCGTGGACGCCGTGCTGTCCATCATGGCCGGAGGCGACGCGGACGACTTCGCCGCCGCGGAGCCGCTCTTCCGCGCCCTCGGCACCACGGTCGTCCACGTCGGTCCGCACGGCGCGGGCCAGACCGTCAAGGCGGCCAACCAGCTCATCGTCGCGGTCAACATCCAGGCGCTGGCCGAAGCGGTCGTCTTCCTGGAGAAGGCGGGCGCCGACCTGCCCGCCGCCCTGGAGGTCCTCGGCGGCGGACTGGCCGGCTCCACCGTCCTCACTCGCAAGAAGGACGCCATGCTGAACCGGGACTTCAAGCCCGGCTTCCGTATCGACCTGCACCACAAGGACATGGGCATCGTCACCGAAGCGGCACGCGCCAACGGCACCGTCCTCCCCCTCGGCTCGCTCGCCGCCCAGCTCATGGCCTCAGCACGCGCCAACGGCGATGGCACACTGGACCACTCCGCCCTGCTGCGCGGCGTCGAGCGCCTCTCGGGCCGGACCACGGACTGAGAGTGCGGTACGTGAGTTGATGTCCGTTTCTCCCTTTGGGGAGGGGCAAGCGGGCCGGCCGCGGGGCCGCCGGGCGGCTATGGCCGTGGTTGGGTGAACAACCGCGCGACGGCTTCTTGACATGACCGGGACCCTGGGGCTGCGATGGCGTCCGCCACAGTGACTTCCAGCGACTGGCGCTCTTCATCGGGAATCACGAAGGTCCCTGAGAGGTGAGAGCCGGTCACCCCTCACGAGGTTCGTCTACCGGGGGGGGAACATCAGTCGTTCCGCCACGGCGAGGCGACCGCTCCTGTGCCCTTACCGTGGCCGTGGCTGGTGTCACGTGCATTCGCAGACGATCGCGAAGCGGAAGCCTGAGCGTCCGCCACGTGACGGTGCGACGGCCTGCACAGTGGCTTGAAGCTGGACGGTGGCCGCGCCGTTGAGGGCGGCGATCACCTCCGTCCACTTCCGCGCTTCGCTGTCGACTTGTAGATCAGGACGGACAGCGCGTTCACCGCGGCCTGGGCTTCTTTTCGGCCCAGGCCGCATCGCCACCCGCACCTGCCGGGGGCAGGCCGCCGTAGGCAGCAAGCCAGCAGGTGAGGGTGGGGCGCGCCTGCCGTTCTTCCGTCGGGGCGACCAGGACTCCGAAGACCAGCACGATGAGAACGGTCAGCGTGTATGGCGGGCCTCGCTGCTGGGGTGTCGTCGCGAGGACGAGTCGGCGTGGGCGATAGGGAGCGTCTGCCCGGGCTGCAAGGATGCGCCGTAAAGCCCGTTTAACCATCGTTTATGGCGATCGATGCGCACGCTGCATCCCCTGCCACCGTCGATCACCGACCCGGACGCCACGACATACGACGACGCGACCGCCTCGGCGGCACCCTCCACGAGTACCAGCATGCGGCCTGACCCGCACGGGCGAGATTTTCGGCAGGGACAGGGCCACCTGAGCGCGTCGTTCACGAAGCGCGTCCATGTCCATCCGAGCCCCGAGGACCTGCGCGCCGCCTCGGATCACCTCACGGTTCTGCTCGGCTTCGAGGACGACACGGCTGCCTGAACATACCGGATGAACGTGAGAGGAACCTGCTTCACGATCAGCGTAAACACGGGTCTGACCTGCGGTGATCTGTGGATCATCAGAACCTGCTCCCCATCATGATGTCATGTACGTCCTGTACATTTTCCACAGGACCTCTCCCGGAGGAGGCGTGTGTCATGACCCGACCGTCCGCCCACTACGTCCTGCCCGAGTTCACCGAGCGCACCAGTTCGGGGACGCGGACCATGGACCCGTACTCCAAGCTCCTCGAAGAGCGGATCGTGTTTCTCGGGACGCCGATCGACGACATCTCGGCGAACGACGTGATGGCGCAGTTCATGCATCTGGAGTACCAGGCGCCCGACCGGGACATCTCGCTCTACATCAACTCCCCCGGCGGCTCGTTCAGCGCGATGGCGGCCGTCTACGACACGATGCGGTTCGTCAGCTGCGAGGTGGAGACCATCTGCCTGGGTCAGGCCGCGTCGGCCGCGGCGGTGCTGCTGGCCGCGGGCACACCGGGCAAGCGGTACGCGCTGCCGGGCGCCCGTGTGCTCATCCACCAGCCGTCGTTCTCGGAGCCGGTCCAGGGGCAGGCTTCCGACCTGGCCATCCAGGGCGACGAACTGATGCGTACCCGTGCCCGACTGGAGGAGATGCTCGCCCGGCACACGGGCCAGAGCCCGGAGCGGATCGCGGCGGACATCGAACGGGACAAGATCCTCGACGCTCGGGGGGCACTGGAGTACGGGCTGGTCGACCGGATCGTCCAGAGCCGCAAGTCGACCCTCGACGCGTCCGGCACTTCCGACACGTCCGGCCCCTCCGACACGTCGTCCGGCTCGTCCGGCGCGAGGTGAAGCGCCGATGCTCCCACCCGAGTTGCCCCCGCTGCCGGCACTGACAGGGGCCGAGGCCGAGTTGATCGACCGTTACCTGGAGGTGGTCGATCTGCTCGGCCGGATCAACCCGGCGCACTCCGGTGACACCTACCGCGGACTGCGCGCGGCCCAGGCGCTGGTCAGCAGGGCGACGGCGCTGCGCGACGCCCTGGCCCTGATGCACCAGCGGGGCGAGCACGAGATGCACGCGCCGACCCTGGCGCGGGCGCTGCGCGTCCTGGACGGCGAGCGCCGGGTGGGCCGCGTCGCTCTGCCGCCCGGCTCCGACAGCTGACGTACACCCAGCGCCCCGGCGTCACAGGGGCAGTTGACGAGGCGTCCGGGCCCGGGTCGAAACGGACCAGACGGCGTACCCCCGGACGGCGTATCCGGAACTGTGTCTACCGGCCCCCGGGAGTTGCGCAACGCGCGTACCTCCGAGGCGGAATAAGGCGTTCCGATGCTGGTACAGGGGTCCTCGGTGCTCTCGACATCCACCCGTGGGCAGGGCTGTCCACCCGAACGGGTGAGTGGTGAGTAAGCCCACAAATAGCCGATTCTGCTCGGCTTTTGGGACATCAGTGCGCCAAGATCCCTTCCGACGACAAGCCCCCGCCAGAAGCGGCGGGGCGGTCCGGGCGGACGCCCAATCCTGCCGCTGCCCGGATGACCGGTCGACAGAAGTGGATCGGCAGGAGTGGAGGACCCAGGCACGACGGGCCGCCGGAGAGATCCGAGTGGTCCTTGGGGTGAAGCCGCAGCAGCGGCCGGGCAACTTCGCCAGCCCGAATCCGACAGGTCATCCTTCACAGGCGGCTGACGAAGGGTTGCGCATGACTGCGCTCAATCGTGTCCCGTCGCTGTTCAGCAGGGCCAGTACCGCATCGGCTCTCACCATTGCCGCCGTCGGTGGTGGCATCGTGGCCCCGGGCTTCGCGTCCGACGCCCAGGCGGCCACTCCCGCGACGAAGGCACTACAGGTGGCGGCCTCCAAGAAGGGCTCCCTGTACAAGTACGGGGCCGCGGGGCCCAAGCGTTTCGACTGCTCCGGCCTCACGCTCTACTCGTTCAAGAAGGCGGGCAAGAGTCTGCCTCGCACGGCCGCGGCCCAGTACAACAAGACGAACCATGTCTCCGCTTCGAAGCGTAAGCACGGGGATCTTGTCTTCTTCCACTCGGGCCGGAACGTCTACCACGTCGGCATCTACGCCGGGAAGGGACGGATCTGGCACTCCCCGAAGACCGGGGAAGTGGTGAAGCTCCAGAAGATCTGGACGAAGAGCGTCTGGTACGGCCGGGTCAGGTGATCTGCCCGCGAGGTGGCCGTGGCGACCGCCACGGCCACCTCGCGTGGGACCCGGGCAACCACGCGCGGGACCCGGGCGTGGTCGCGTGGGACCCGGGGGCGTGCTCGCCTGGGACCCGGCGTGATTTCGGCGGCAGAATGGTTACTCGTTCACCCATGGCCGAACGTCACCACCACGAGGAGCGCAACGAGACCCGCCTCGAACGCGCCGACCGGAACTTCAACGAGCTCCTCCAGGAGCTGCGGGTCACGCAGACCGGCGTCCAGATCCTCTTCGCCTTCCTGCTGACCCTGGCGTTCACCCCGCGGTTCCCGTCTCTCGACACGGTGCAGCGCACCACGTACGTCGTCACGCTGCTGCTCTCGGTGCTGGCGGCGGCCCTCTTCACGGCCCCCGCTGCACTGCACCGCCGGCTGTTCCAGCTGGGCGCCAAGCCTCAGATCGTGTACGTCTCGTCCCGGCTCGCGCAGATCGGCCTTGCCGTGCTCGCGCTCGCTCTCTCCGGTTCCGTACTCCTCGTCGTGGACGTGGCGGTGAACCGGACCGAGGGCATCGCGGCGGGGGCGACCACCCTTCTCCTGTGCACCGGCCTGTGGGAGGTCATGCCCTACCTGGTGAAACGGTCCGTGGAGAAGGCCTCGCACGACGGGTAGTCCACGCCCGGCCACCCCTGCTGGGCGCCTCAGTGAGACCTGATCTCAGTCGGCCCGCGCCGACTCCGTCGGTACCGTCCAGGGCAGCATGATCGACACGGTTTTTCCGCCCTCTTCGGTGCGCCGGACCGTGAGCTTGCCGCCGCTCTCCGCGGTCAGCCACCGGACGATCACCATGCCGCGGCCGTTGTCCTGCTGGACCGCCGCGGGCAACCGTTGCGGGAAGCGCGGGTGGCTGTCGGTCACCCCGATGCGCAGTTGTTCGTCGCGGTCGAGCTCGACGTCCACCGTGAAGGTGGGTGACAGTCCGAACGTGTGCTGTACGGCGTTCGTGGCGAGTTCGGAGACGATGAGCCGAACCGTGTCGGCGGCCTCCGAGTCGGACGGAAGTCCCCATTCGGCCAGGACGTCGGCGACATAGGTGCGGGCGGCGGACACCGAGGCGGGATCGCTCGGCAGGGTGACGGATGCTTCCTGGTGATCTGCCATGCGACGTCGTCCCTTTCCCACGGGACCGGAGGCCGACACGAAGCGGATGACTTCGAGTGCGGTCCCGGACTGGTGCTTGCGCCAGAGTGCCACTACCTCGGGGTTCAAGGTGCCGATCCACCAAGATATGCATATATCTGTCGCTCGAAGCGGTGAACTCTGCGACGGTCGACCATATTTGGGCGGGCAGCCGGTTTGTCCTCTACCGTCGGCGTGACGCCGGGCGCCATAGCGCCGGCGCGACGGTCGGAAGGAGACGGCCATGCGGTACGGCCCCGCGGTGCGCCGACGAAAACTCGGTGCCGAACTGCGTGCCCTGCGTGCTCTCGCGGGCCTCACGAGCGGTGAGGCGGCCCGCCTCGTGGGCTGGCACCAGTCCAAGGTCAGCCGGATCGAGACCGGTCGCAGCGGCGTCAAGCCCGCGGACGTACGGCTGCTCCTGGACGCGTACGACGTCCGGGACCCGGAACTGCACGAGTTACTCGTCGTACTGGCGGGCTCGGACGACGACGGCCGGCAGCACTGGTGGCGCGCCTACCGGGGCCTTCTGCCGTCGTCGTACAGCGATTTCATCAGTCTGGAGTCGCAGGCCGGCGCGATGCGCACGCTGGAGAACTCCGTCGTGCCGGGCCTCCTCCAGACTCCGGAGTACGCCCGTGAGGTGACGCGGACCGTCGTGGGCGGGGCGCTCGACGGCGAGGTCGACGCGCTGGTGGAGGTGCGCCTCGCGCGCCAGGACGTGCTGCGTTCGAATCGGCCGCTCCGGCTGAGTGCCGTTCTGGACGAGGCGGTACTACGGCGGACCGTCGGTGGGCCGGAGGTCATGGCACGGCAGCTGGACCGGCTCCGGGAGGCCGCACACCTGCCTCACGTGCGGATTCAGGTGCTGCCCTTCGGAGGCGGGGCCCAGATCGGCGTCACGGGGCCCTTCGTTATTTTTTCGTTTCCGAACAAATCTGATCTGGATGTGGTCGTTCTCGACCACTTGACGAGTAGCCTCTATCTCGAACGGAAAGAAGACCTTCAGGCCTACAGCGAGGCCTTCAACTCCCTTCAGGACCAAGCCCTTTCGCCCGAGGACACCATGGATTTCATCGCCGGTGTCGCTGACGGCGGATAAGGAGGCACCATGCCCGCCATGCCTCGATCCGTACTTTCCAGTACTCGTCTGCACGGTGTGCGGTGGCAGCGCAGCAGCCGCAGCACGGGAATGAACAACTGCGTCGAGACGGCCCGTCCGGGCTCCGGCCCCTGGGCCGGCCTGCTCGCGGTGCGCGACTCCAAGAACACGTCGGGGCCCGCCCTGCTCTTCGCCCCCGCGGCCTGGGAAGGCTTTATCGGCGCGCTTCGATGATCACGCGCACGGCCCGGTCGAGCTGCCCGTCGGTGAGATCCGCGCGGGCGGTCAGCCGCAGCCGTGAGATGCCGTCCGGCACCGACGGGGGACGGAAGCAGCCGACGGCCAGACCCGCCTCGCGGCAGTCCGCGGCCCAGCGCAGCGCCTGCTCCGGGGAGGGGGCGCGCACGGAGACGACCGCGGCGTGGGGCCGTACGGCTTCGAGACCCGCGGCCGTCAGGCGTTCGTACAGAGCTGTCGCCACCGCACGCGCGCGTGCGGCCCGTTCCGGTTCCCGGCGCAGCAGACGCAGGGCCGCCAGGGCCGCGCCCGCCGACGCGGGGGCCAGACCGGTGTCGAAGATGAAGGTGCGGGCCGCGTTGACCAGATGATCGATGACGTGGGCCGGGCCGAGGACCGCGCCACCCTGGCTGCCGAGCGACTTCGACAGGGTGACGGTGGTGACGACGTCGGGTGCGCCCGCGAGCCCGGCCGCCCACAGCGCGCCCCGCCCGCCGTCGCCGAGGACGCCCAGACCGTGCGCGTCGTCCGTCACCAGGGCCGCGCCGAACTCCCGGCAGGCGGCGGCCAGGTCCGCCAGCGGGGCGGCGTCGCCGTCCACCGAGAAGACGGTGTCGGAGACGACGAGCGCGGGCCCGGTGCGCGTGTGCAGCGCCTTGCGGACCGCGTCGGGGTCGGCGTGGGCGACGACCTGGGTGGTGCCGCGCGCGAGACGGCACCCGTCGATCAGCGAGGCGTGGTTGCCCGCGTCGGAGACGATGAGGGAGCCGTGCGGCGCGAGCGTGGTGACGGCGGCGAGGTTGGCCGCGTAGCCCGAGGAGAAGACGAGGGCGGACTCGAAGCCGCAGAACCCGGCCAGTTCGCGTTCCAGTTCCGCGTGCAGTTCGGTGGAGCCGCTGACGAGCCGGGAGCCGGTGGCGCCGCCGCCCCACGTGCGGGCGGCCCGCGCGGCGGCCTCGGTGACCTCGGGGTGGCGGGCCAGGCCCAGATAGTCGTTCCCCGCGAGGTCGAGGAGCGCGGAGTCGGCGGGGCGCGGACGCAGGGTGCGGACGAGTCCGGCCCGGCGGCGTGCCCGTGCCTGCTCGTCGATCCACTCGAACGGCGACTGCGCCATGTGTCCTCCGGGCCATGAGGTGAGGGTGTCCCATGGGGTCCCGACACATGACGTTCCGCCCGGCCGCCCCCACTGCCTTTTGTAGGCAACGCACAGACCCTAGCCGGACCACCAGCCGCCCATGATGTGGCAATGTCCACACGCCGAGCCGCCTCTGTTGTTCGGTTCCTCCTTGGCCCGGCGTGGTCGGATAGGCCAGGATCGGACCTCATGGACCTGCTGAACACGCTGGTGGACAAGGGGCTTCGGCGCGAACTGCCGACCCGCGACGAGGCGCTGGCCGTACTGGCCACCTCCGACGACGAACTCCTCGATGTGGTGGCCGCGGCCGGCAGGGTACGCCGGCACTGGTTCGGCCGACGGGTGAAGCTCAACTACCTCGTCAACCTGAAGTCGGGCCTGTGTCCCGAGGACTGCTCCTACTGCTCGCAGCGGCTGGGCTCGAAGGCCGAGATCCTCAAGTACACCTGGCTGAAGCCCGGCCAGGCGTCCCGGGCCGCGTCCGCCGGGCTCGCGGGCGGCGCCAAGCGGGTCTGCCTGGTGGCGAGCGGACGCGGTCCGACGGACCGTGACGTCGACCGGGTCTCGGACACCATCAAGGCGATCAAGGACGAGAACGAGGGCGTCGAGGTGTGCGCCTGCCTCGGGCTCCTCTCGGACGGTCAGGCCGAGCGGCTGCGCGAGGCGGGGGCGGACGCCTACAACCACAACCTCAACACGTCCGAGGCCACGTACGGGGACATCACGACCACCCACACGTACGCCGACCGGGTGGACACGGTCCAGAAGGCGCATGCCGCGGGCCTGTCCGCCTGTTCCGGTCTGATCGCCGGCATGGGCGAGAGCGACGAGGACCTCGTCGACGTCGTCCACGCGCTGCGGGCACTCGACCCGGACTCGGTCCCGGTCAACTTCCTGATCCCGATGGAGGGCACCCCGCTCGCGAAGGAGTGGCACCTCACACCGCAGCGGTGTCTGCGGATTCTCGCGATGGTCCGGTTCGCCTGCCCGGACGCCGAGGTGCGGATCGCCGGCGGGCGCGAGGTCCATCTCCGTACGATGCAGCCCCTCGCCCTGCACCTCGCCAACTCGATCTTCCTCGGTGACTACCTCACCAGTGAGGGACAGGCGGGCAAGGCGGACCTGGACATGATCGCGGACGCCGGGTTCGAGGTGGAGGGCACCGGCGAGGTGACGCTCCCGGAGCACCGGGTCACGGTCACCGCGCACGAGGGCTGCGGCTCGCACGAGGGCGGCGGGTGCGGTGCCTGCGGCTCGGCCCCCGAGGACCACCGGGCCCCCGAGGAGCCGACTCGCGAGGAGCCGGCTCGCGAGGCGACGGGGGTCTCCGCGGCGCGTACGGACCTGGTGGCGGTACGCCGTCGGGGTGCCGGAACGGATCTCGCGCCCAATGCCTGACCTGGCCACGCCCGCCGTACGCGAGCTGCTCGATCTCGACCGGCGACACGTCTGGCATCCGTACGGGCCGATGCCGGGGCGGCAGGAACCGCTCGTCGTGGAGTCGGCGAGCGGCGTGCGGCTGCGGCTGGCCGGTGGAGGCGACGAGCTGATCGACGGCATGTCGTCCTGGTGGTCGGCGATCCACGGCTACAACCACCCGGCGCTCAACGAGGCGGCTCGTGACCAGCTCGGACGGATGAGCCATGTGATGTTCGGCGGGCTCACGCACGAGCCCGCCGTACGCCTGGCGAAGCGCCTTGTCGACATGTCTCCCGAAGGTCTTGAGCATGTCTTCCTGGCCGACTCCGGCTCGGTGTCCGTCGAGGTCGCGGTCAAGATGTGCCTCCAGCACTGGCGTTCGCTCGGCCGTCCCGGCAAGCGGCGCCTGCTGACCTGGCGCGGTGGCTACCACGGCGACACCTGGCAGCCGATGTCGGTGTGCGATCCCGAGGGCGGGATGCACGAGCTGTGGCAGGGCGTGCTCCACCGCCAGGTGTTCGCCGACGCTCCCCCGGTCGCGTACGAGGAGTCGTACGCCGAGCAGCTGCGGTCGCTGATCGAGCGGCACGCGGACGAACTGGCGGCGGTGATCGTGGAACCGGTGGTGCAGGGCGCGGGCGGCATGCGGTTCCACTCCCCCGCGTATCTGCGGGTGCTGCGCGAGGCGTGCGACGCCCACGACGTGCTGCTCGTGTTCGACGAGATCGCGACGGGTTTCGGCCGTACGGGGAGCCTGTTCGCGGCCGGGCACGCCGGGGTGACGCCGGACGTGATGTGTGTGGGCAAGGCGCTGACCGGCGGATATCTGACAATGGCGGCGACGCTGTGCACCCCGCGGGTCGCGGAGGGCATCTCGCGGGGCGAGGTACCGGTCCTCGCCCACGGCCCGACCTTCATGGGCAACCCCCTCGCCGCCGCCGTGGCCTGCGCCTCGATCGACCTCCTCCTCGGCCAGGACTGGCAGAGCGAGGTCAAGCGCATCGAGACGGGGTTGCGGGACGGGCTGGCACCGGCGGCGGAACTGCCGGGTGTCCGGGACGTACGCGTTCTCGGTGCCATCGGGGTGGTGCAGCTGGACCACGAGATCGACATGGCGGCGGCGACCCGGGCGGCGGTGCGCGAGGGCGTGTGGCTGCGGCCGTTCCGGGACCTCGTGTACACGATGCCGCCGTACGTCACCGGGGACACCGACCTGGCGCGGATCACGGCGGCCGTGTGCGCGGCGGCGCGGGAGGGCTGACATGACGGTACTGGTGATCACGGGGACGGGCACGGAGGTCGGCAAGACCGTCGCGACGGCCGCCGTGGCCGCGGCGGCCGTGGCGGCCGGGCGGTCGGTGGCCGTGCTCAAGCCGGCGCAGACGGGGGTGCTGCCGGGTGAGCGCGGGGACGCCGCCGAGGTGGCACGGCTGGCCGGCGCGGTCACGGTCGTCGAACTGGCCCGCTATCCCGAGCCGTTGGCCCCCGCCACCGCGGCCCGGCGGGCGGGCCTGCCGCCGGTGGGGCCCGTGCAAGTGGCCGAGGCCGCGGGCAAGTTGGCCGCCGATCACGACCTCGTGCTGGTGGAGGGCTCGGGCGGGCTGCTCGTACGGTTCGACGACGAGGGCGGCTCGCTCGCGGACGCGGCACGGCTGCTGGACGCTTCCGTGCTGGTGGTCGCCTCCGCCGGACTCGGCACGCTCAACACGACGGAGCTGACCGCCCGCGAGCTGCGGTTCCGGCGGCTCGACCTGCTCGGTGTCGTCGTCGGCAGCTGGCCGGACGAGCCCGACCTCGCCTCGCGCTGCAACCTCACGGACCTTCCGGTGGTGGCGGGGGCGCCCCTGCTGGGCGCGCTGCCCGAGGGCGCCGGCCGGCTCCGGCCCTCCGGCTTCCGGGCCGCCGCGGGCGGTTGGCTCGCGCCACGGCTCTGGGGCACGTGGGACGCGGAGGCGTTCACCGCCGCGCGGGCCGCGGACAGCAGGACGTAGGCACTCCGCCGGCACGGCTGGTCGGCGTCGGCGTCGGCGTCTACGGGCAGGCGCGGGGCTTCGCCGCCTGACGCCCCACGAGGCCGTCCGAGGCCGAGCCGGGACCGAGCCGGGACCGTCCTGTGGTCCCGCGCCGCCCGGACCTCAGTGCGAATCGCGGCGGGAAGACGGCGCAGCGGACGGGTGAGTACGGGCCTCCTGGGGGACAATCGCGGTAGGTCCACGCCCCAGTGGGAGGCCTCCATGCGACCGCGCTCCAGAATCGCCCAGACCGGCACGCTGCCTCCGGCTGCGGTGCACCATCCGCTGTTCGCCCGTTTCTACGCCCGGCTCAGCGTGGCGGCCGAGCCGACGATCGGCGTTCACCGCGAGGAGCTCCTCGCCGGGC
>NZ_LIPP01000148.1 GCF_001418335.1 Streptomyces aurantiacus
TGGGGGTTGAGCGCGCAGTTCCCCGCGCCCCTGAGGGGCGCTGGGGTGCGGTCCGAGGGTTTTGTGCGGGTGGTTCGGGGGTTGCGCGCGCCGTTCCTCGCGCCCCTGTCGGGGCGCTGGGGTGCGGCGGTGGGGTTACGGCTCTGAGGTTTCTGATTCCAGGCTTTCTCGGGTTCGTTGGTCGTAGATGCCCAGGTTCTCGTCGATGCCATTGGTGAACTGGTAGTGGCGCACGGCGTTTCTTGTTCCGTTGTCGTAGTCGCCGTCCGCGTTGCCCAGGTAGATGGCCAACTGCTTCAGGCGCAGCTGGAGTTCGGTCACCTCGGGGCCCTCGTCGCCGGGGCGCAGCACCACGGGCTCTGCCTTGTCCGTCGGGCTGGGGGACGGCTCGGGGGGATCGTCGGGCGAGTCCTCGTTCCCGCCCGTCGACGCACGCGGCGTCGTGGCGGTCGTCCGGGACGGGGTGGCCGAGGCGGTCGACTCCGTGGCCGACGGCGAGGCGCTCGTACTGCTCGACGCGGACGAAGAAGGCGACGCCGACTCGGACGGTGACTCGGAGTCCGACGGGAGCGGCGGCTCGTCCACCGACGTGTCCGGCACGCTCGCGCGTATGTCGTCCGGGGCCGCGTCGTTCCGCGACGGCGACTCGTACGAGAACAGCCCGCTCGCGAACCCGGCCGCCGCGACCACCACAGCGGTGGCACCGGCGCCCACGAGCACGAAGCGGCGGCGTCGGCTGCTCGTGTTCTCGACGGGGGCGTCCGGGAAGTCGGCGGGGTCGGGCTCGAAGAGCTGGGTGTCGGCGGGGTGGGGCAGGGCCGTCGCGTGGGTCAGTCGCGTGGTCGCGTCCACATCGTCGGCGAACGCGTCCGGCGACTCATGGGTGCCGTGGGTGCCGTGGGTGCCATGGGTTCCGTGAATTCCGGGAGCGACCGGGCTTTCCAGCCGGCCCTGGTGCTCCGGTGAGCCCGGTGCGTCCAGTGGGCCCGTGTGTGCGGAAGGCGTGCGCTGTACGGGGATCGAGACGGTTCCCCAGTCGTCGGGTGCCGCCGGGCCCCCAGGCGTGCCGGTGGACGCCGGCGCATCCGAGGGACCAGGCCCGCCCTCGTGACCCTCGTGGCCCCCACGGCCCTCGTGGTCCTCGGTCGCCGTGCCGGGTGAGCTCTCACTCGCCGGAGACTGCGTACTCCCGGGTCCGGCGGCGCCCTCCTTGCCCACTTCCAGGTCCACGTAGGGGCGTATGCGCAGTGGGTCGAAGTCCTCCGCGGCGGCCGTCTCGGCGGAACGGGTTTCCAGGAGTTCGTCCGCCGCTCTGCGGGCGCAGCCGCATGTCGGAGAGCCCCCGGACTCCCTGGGTGCCCCGCATTCCGGGCATATATGACCGCTCCGGTCGTTCACGTGTGGATCCCTCTCCGTACGAACTCCAGCGATTATGCAGACCCCCTCCACACAATCTCCCGGTTACCCCCGGAATCCCGGACCCTTGGCCGGATTCAACAGGCCATAACGGGTCACACCGACCAGGATGGAACACCACGACGGAAGAGGACCGGAAGCAACAGGACCGGAAGCAACAGGACCGACGGGGCCGGGAGGACTTCACATGGCCGGGGATGGGCACGCCACGGGCGGCACGGGCGGCACTGACGCCGCGCACGCCGCGCACGGCACGGGCACGCACGGTACTCACGGAGCGGTGGACGCGGGGAACGTACAGGACCCCTCCCGCTCCGCCCGGGACCGCTCACCCGGTGTCGCCGCCGCTCCGGAGCACTTGCAGGGCGGTGTCCTCGTCTCGATCGGGGCGCTGCTCCTGGGAATGCTGCTCGCCGCGCTCGACCAGACGATCGTGGCGACCGCGCTGCCTACGATCGTCAGCGACCTCGGCGGCCTCGACCACCTGTCGTGGGTCGTCACCGCGTACCTGCTGGCCTCCACGGCCGCCACCCCGCTCTGGGGCAAGCTCGGTGACCAGTACGGACGCAAGAAGCTGTTCCAGATCGCCGTCGTGCTCTTCCTGATCGGTTCGGCGCTGTGCGGCATGGCGCAGAACATGCCCCAGCTGATCGCCTTCCGCGCCCTCCAGGGCCTCGGCGGCGGCGGGCTCATCGTGCTGTCGATGGCGATCGTCGGCGACCTCGTACCGCCCCGCGAACGGGGCAAGTACCAGGGCCTGTTCGGCGCGGTCTTCGGCGCGACCAGCGTCCTCGGCCCGCTGCTCGGCGGCCTGTTCACCGAGCACCTGACCTGGCGCTGGGTCTTCTACGTCAACCTTCCCCTCGGGATCGTCGCGCTCGCCGTCATCGCCGCCGTACTGCATATCCCGGTCCGTTCCCGGCGGCACACGATCGACTACCTCGGTACGTTCCTGATCGCGGCCGTCGCCACCTGCCTGGTCCTCGTCGCCTCGCTCGGCGGCAGCACCTGGGCCTGGGGCTCGGCGCGGATCATCGGCCTCGCGGTCCTGGGCGTCGTACTCGCCGTGGTCTTCGTGGCCGTCGAGCGTCGCGCCGCGGAACCCGTGCTCCCGCCGAAACTGTTCCGGATCCGCACCTTCGTCCTCGCCGCCGTGATCAGCTTCGTCGTCGGCTTCGCGATGTTCGGCGCCATGACGTACCTGCCGACGTTCCTCCAGGTCGTCCAGGGTGTGTCGCCCACCATGTCGGGTGTCCACATGCTGCCGATGGTGGCCGGGCTGCTGATCTCCTCGACCGTCTCCGGGCAGATCGTCAGCCGTACGGGCCGCTGGAAGGTGTTCCCCATCGCGGGCACCGCCGTGACGGCCCTCGGGCTGCTGCTCCTGCACCGGCTCGACGTGGACAGCTCCACGGGCGAGATGAGCGCGTACTTCCTCGTCTTCGGCCTGGGCCTCGGCCTGGTCATGCAGGTCCTCGTGCTGATCGTGCAGAACGCCGTCTCGTACGAGGACCTGGGCGTCGCGACCTCCGGCGCCACCTTCTTCCGCTCCATCGGCGCCTCGTTCGGCGTCGCCATCTTCGGCTCGGTCTTCGCGAGCCGCCTGAGCGGCGAACTGACCACCGCGCTCCGCGGACAGCGACTCCCGCCGGGCCTGAGCGCCGACGCGCTGAAATCCGACCCGAAGATCATCGGCGAGCTGCCGGCCGCGCTCCGGCCGCCCGTCGTCGAGGCGTACGCCGTCTCCATCACGGACGTCTTCCTGTACGCGGCCCCGGTCGCCCTCGTCGGCTTCGTGCTCGCCTGGTTCCTGCGCGAGGACAAACTGCGGGGCTCGGTGACGGCACCGGACGCCACCCAGACGCTCGCCAGCAACCCCGTGGAGCGCTCCTCGTACGACGAGGTGTGCCGCGCGCTGTCCGTGCTGGGCACCCGGGAGGGGCGGCGGCAGATCTACGAGAAGATCACCGCCCGCGCCGGGTACGACCTGCTGCCCGGCGCGAGCTGGCTGCTGCTGCGCATCAGGCGCTACGGCTGGGCCGAGCCCGCCGTCCTCGCCGAGCGCAGCGCGGTGCCCCTGCGGGTCGTCATCGCGGCCGCACGGCAGGTGGAGGAGCGGCGGCTGGCCGTACGCGAAGGCATCGACCTCGTCCTCACCGAGCGGGGCCGTGAGGTGGCCGAGAAGCTGGCCGAGGCCCGGGAGGAGTCCCTCGCCGAGCTCCTCGGCGACTGGTGGGGCCCGGACCGGCCCACCGACCTCGGCCGGCTCGTGCGGGAACTGAACTCCGAGCTGTGCGGTTCCGACGCGGAACAGCCGTACGAGGAGCCGGCGCCCGAGCCGGTCGGGCGGCCTGGCATGGCCGGCCAAGTGAAGTGACCCGGGGCCTACTTGGCGGCTCTGCGGCGGATGTGAGCGACGGGCACCCGTTTGGGCGCCCCGCTCCGGGCAACCCGGCCAAGGAAGCGGCCCACCGGGCCCTGAACTTGGAAGGCAATCCATGTCCACAGGCGTGATCATCATTCTGATCGTGGTCGCGGTGGCCCTTGTCGCCGCCGTGGCCGCTCGGCTCGTGATGGCCCGCGGGGCGGGCGGCGGGCGAGGTCTGAAGCGGCGCTTCGGGCCCGAGTACGACCGGGCGGTGGCCCGGCACGACGGCGACTCCAAGGCCGCCGAACGTGAACTGGAGGAGCGTGTGAGGCGCCACGGGTCGCTGCGCGAGCAGCCGTTGGACCCCGCGGCGCGGGAGCGGTACGCGGTCCGCTGGACGGCGATCCAGGAGCAGTTCGTCGACTCGCCGCGTGACGCCGTCGTCGAGGCGGACCGGCTGCTCGCCGAGGTGGCGGGCGCGCGCGGCTTCCCGGACGGCGGTCGCTACGAGGAGCAGCTCTCGGCACTGTCCGTGCACCACGCGCACCACGTGAACGGCTACCGCCGTGTCCACCTGGCCGCGCACTCGAACGGCGCCGCGACGGGCCGGGGCGGCGACACGGAGCAACTGCGTGAGGCGCTGGTCGAGGCCCGCGCCCTCTTCGAGGACCTGACCACCTCCGCGACCACCCCGGCGACCACCCCGGCGACCGTCCCGACTGCCGCCTCCACGACCGCCTCCGCCCGTACCACCAGGACCGATCCCGCCCGTACCGCCAGGACCGACGACAGCTCACGCGGCGGCCGATCGCACCTGCCGTGGGCGCTCAACAGGCGCGACGCCAAGGGGAGTTGAGACGTATGCCGGACAACACCACGGCAGGAACGGGACCAGGACCGGGACCAGGACCGGGTCCGGGACCGGGGTCAGGAACGGGACCGGGTCCGGGACCGGTGACGGGCGGCGCCTCCCGCGCGGGCATCCTCGGTGCCGAGGCGAGGGTGAACGCCGGGACGACGACCGGCGCGAGCACCAGTGGACGGCTCATGCCCCACGACGAGGGCGACAAGTGGTCGCTGCGGCTGCAGCACGCGGTCTCCGCGTTCGTCGACGAGCCCCGTGGTTCGATCGAGGAGGCGGACCAGGTGCTCAAGGAGGTCGCGGAGCGGTTCGCCGACGCCGTCACCCGCCGGCGACGCACCCTGCGTACGTCCTGGCAGACCCCCGGCGACGACAAGGCCGACACGGAGCAGTTGCGGCTGGCCCTGCGTGACTACCGCGAGCTGACGGAACGGCTGCTGAAGATCTGACCCACACGTCACGCACGGAGGCCCTGCCCGGGTGATGCGCCGGGGCGGGGCCTCGCTCCTTCCGGGTGCCTCACTCCTGCCGGGCGCGGCGCTCGTGCCACGCGCGGACGATCTCCTCGACGTCGTACGGCTTGAGACCCAGCGGCGGACCGGGCGGCGGCTTGAACATCATCTCGCGGATCTTCGCGTTGACGTCCGTGACGATCCGTCGCACCACCCGCTCCGAGGGCGCCGCGGCGGCCTGCTCCAGCGCGTCCTGCGCCTCCTTGCGCAACGCCAGCGTCGGCGGCAGCACGGACAGACCCTCGCGGGCCATCTTCTGCTTGATCCACCACAGCTCGTCGTACGACGTGTCGGGGCCGCTCGGCAGCGGTTTGCCCGCACCGGCGAGTTCGGTGAACTCACCGCGGGCCTCCGCCTCGCGAATCTGTCTGTCGACCCAGGACTCGAAGCCGACCCCGGGAGGCTTGCGCTCGGTCATGGGTCCATTGTGCCGGAGAGGCCGGGAGGGCCGGAGAGGCCGGAGAGTACGAGAGTGGGCCGGACGGTACGGGTTCTGGCGATTATCATTCGGCGGCGATGTGCCGCCGGGCGTCAACCACGTCCCGGCGCGGAGAATCGGAACGCGGGAACGCGGGGGAACGCGGGAACGCGGGGGAACGAAGGAGCGCACGTGCTCGAACTCACCATGGCCACGGTGTCCGGTACGGACGCCGGCGCGACGGCCGGAATGCAGATGGCCGACGCGCCGAGCGAGCCGGGAGCCGTGCTGCGGGTGGGGCGCGACCGGGGCACGTGCCGCCTCGCGACGCCCGACGACTGGCTGTTCGTCTCGCGGGTCCACCTGGAGTTCCTGTGCGGGCCCGAGGGGACCTGGCAGGTGACCTGGCTACGGGGCACGCACGACGACCCCTCGTCCGAGGTGCGGCTCGTGCTGGTGGGCGGGACGCAGCAGACACTGCTGTACGGCGGAACGGCGCAGCTGGCCGCGGGCGGCGCCGGCGAACTGGTCATCCACGACCGCACGGGCCCGCGCAGCGTGAACGTGGGCTTCTACCACGAGGCCTGAAGCGCCGGGGAGCCGCTGGGAGCAGCGCCGGGAAGGGCCCGCGCCGGTACGTGAGCGGCGGGGCCCCGCGCCGAATACGTGAGCGGCGTCTACGGCGCCTACGACGTCCACGCGACCGGCGCCTACGGCAGCACGCGTGCCAGCGCGAACCCGTCGTACCCCTTCACTCCCACCGTCTGGATCGCCGTGGCGGTCAGCCTGGGATGCGTGGCGAAGAGTTCGAGCGCCTCGCGGGTGCCGCGCACACTCGGGTCGTCGCTGCCGGCGTCGGTGACGGCGCCGCCGCGGACGACGTTGTCGAGGACGATCAGGCTGCCCGGGCGGGTGAGTTTCACGGCCCATTCCACGTAGCGGGGGTTGTTCACCTTGTCCGCGTCGATGAAGACCACGTCGAACGGGGTGGGGTCCTCCTCGGCCAGCGTCCGCAGGCTGTCCAGGGCCGGCCCCACCCGGACCTCGGTGAGCTTGTCCAGGCCGGCGCGGGCGAGGTTGTGCCGGGCCACCTCGGCGTGCCGTTCGCTGTACTCCAGGCTGATCAGCCGGCCGTCCTGCGGGAGGGCGCGGGCCAGCCAGATGGTGCTGTAGCCGCCGAGCGTGCCGATCTCCAGGATGCGGGTCGCGCCCTGGATCACGGCGAGGAGGTGCAGCAGCTTGCCCGTGTTCGGGGAGACGTTGATCTGTGGCAGCCCGGCGGCGTCGCTGTCGCGCAGCGCGTCGGTCAGGGCGGCGTCCGGCGGGGCGAGGAGGCCGGTGAAGTAGTCGTCCACGTCGTGCCAGAGTCGGGGCTCGGTCATCCGGTAGGCCTTTCGTCTCTCTAGTTAGGTGAGCTAACTAGTTCCGTTGCCGAATATAGCCGGTTACCGGCAGGTCGGGTGGTTGCATTCCCGTCACGGCCTCGCGTGGCGGCGTTCCGTGGCGCCATGTCGGCGTACAACACCTTCATCCGGACAAAAGACTGAAGGACGTCAGGTGAAGAGGGGGTTGCCTGCGTCTTCCGACGGGGGTGGTGCGAGCCTCTTAGAGTTCGAACAGGAAACAGACGCACGAGACCCATGGGCACAACAGGGGACGAACGGGGCGGGAGGGCCGACGGCGCGTGGCGAATGTGGAGCACGGTGGACGACCAGGTGATGGCTTCGGGGCGGCGGCGCCCGGGACGGCGAAGACACGGCTGGATGTGGTCCGCGTGGGCCTCTGGCTGGTCGCCGCCGTCCTCGCGGTACGGCAGGTCGCCGTCGTCCTGAGCACACCGAAGGGCGAACGCCTGACGGATCTGGAAACCTGGGTCGGACCCGACGGTGTGCTGCATGTGAACGGGTCGCTCTACGACTCGACGCGGTTCACGGGCACACCGTTCAGCGGACTCGTCCTCAAACCCCTCACCAAGGCCGCCGAGCAGGCCCTCGGCTGGGGCTGGACCTTCGGCACGCTGCTGCTGGTGGTCGCCCTCGGCCTGGTCGCCGCCCGCGCCCTGCCCCAGCCCGTCAGCCGCCGTACTTCCCTACTGGCCGCGCCCGTCGCGATCAGCCTGCTGATGCTGTCGTTGCCCGTGCGCAACGCGCTGTATCTCGGCCAGACCAGCATCATCCCGGTCCTGCTGGTGCTCCTCGGCTGCTTCGCCGTGCGCGGGGAACGGGCGAGCGGGGTCCTGATCGGCCTCGCGGCGGCCCTGCAGCCGACCGTCCTGCTGTTCGCGCCGCTCCTGTGGTTCACCGGCCGCCGCCGGGCCGCCGGCTCCACCGGGCTCACCTTCGCCGCGTGCACCGCGCTCGCGTGGGCGGCGATGCCGCACGACTCGTACACGTACTGGGTGCACCACCTGGCCGGGGTCGGTCTCGGCCGGCCCGCCGACGACCTCGCCAACCAGTCGCTGCACGGGGCGCTGCTGCGCCTCGGCGTCGAGGGTCCGCTGGAGATCGCGCTCTTCCTGGCGCTCGGCGCGGCCGTCGCCGTGCTCGGCCTGCGCCGCGCCGTGCGCTACGCCCGCGACGGACAGCTGCTGCTAGCCGTCGCGGTCACCGGCTGCGTCGCCGTCGCCGTGGCGCCGACCACCTGGCAGCACCAGCTGCTGTGGGTGCTGCTCGCGATGGCCGGCCGGGTCGGCAGGAAAGCGGGCGACCGGTACGTGTGGCCCGTCGCCGTCATCCTCGTGATGACCCTGCCGGCCAAGATGATGCTGCCGAACATGGCGTCGCTCTACCCGCTGCGCGACAACGTCGTACTGATCGCCGCCCTCGCCGCGGCGACCGCGGTCCCGTTCCTGTCCCGCACCTCCGAGTACTACCGCTCGCCGGTCCCGACCCGGTACGCGGACCCGGTGCCCACGCGGTGGCGGCGGGTGCCCCTGCTGCCGTTCCTGGGCCGGGTCCTCACCCGGCCGAACCTGCTCCTGGAACTGCTGCTGATCCGCGTCGGATACTCCGCATACCAGCAGGTCAGGCTCGCGGCGACCGGTGGCACCAACTCCGGGGGCCGGGCCACCGCCGAGCACCACGGCGAGCAGGTCCACTCCATCGAGAAGTTCTTCTTCATCGACATCGAGCACTGGGTCAACCACACGGTGACGAACGTGAGGTGGCTGGAGGACTTCTTCAACTTCTACTACACGTCGTTCCACTTCGTGGTCCCGCTGAGCGTCCTCGGTGTTCTGTACGCCCGCAGGCCCGCCGACTACCGCTGGGCCCGTGCGGCGCTCGGCTTCGCCACGCTGTTCGCGCTCGTCGGGTTCTGGCTCTACCCGCTGGCCCCGCCGCGGCTGATGCCCGGCCTCGGCTTCATCGACACCGTGCACGGCGTGCAGGACTTCTCCAAGCCGGACTACGGGACGCTGACGGCGCTCACCAACCAGTACGCGGCGATGCCCTCGCTGCACTTCGGCTGGTCGCTGTGGTGCGGGCTCGTCATCGCGATCCTCGCCCCCAGGTGGTGGATGAAGGCCCTGGGCCTGCTGCACCCGCTGTTCACGGTCTCCGCGATCGTGGCGACCGGCAACCACTGGGTGCTGGACGCGGTGGGCGGCGCGGCCGTCGTCGGCGCGGGCTTCGGGCTGACCTACCTGCTCCAGGGCCCCAGACCCCGACCGCTCGCCGAACCGGCCGGGAAGACCGAGAAGGCCGGCGAGGTCGGCGGTACTGCGCGGGCCGAGGGGGCCGCGGGGGCTGAAGGGGCCGATGCGGCCGGAGAGGTCAGCATCTCGGGGACGGGCCCGGCGAAGGGCCGTACCCCGAGCTGATCCGGTACTCGCCCGGCTCGGTCACCGTCAGCCGCGTGAACTCGCCCTCCTTCGCGAGGCAGCCGCCCTCGGCGCGCAGCCAGGGCGAGAAGGCGACCCGCACAGTCACCGCGCCGGGCCGTGGCACGCGCACCACGACCTCGGCGCTGTCGGCGCGCTCGACCGTGGCGGGCGCCGACACCATGGGCACCGCCCCGCGCACCCGGTAGACCCGCCAGTTCGGGTCCCGCCAGACCGGCTCAAGCCACGGGGTGCCGTTCCTGACCAGGCGCGCCTCGTCCTCCGCGAAGCCGTCCGGCTTCCCCGAGGGCAGCACGACGAAGCCGACCGCCCACCGGTCCAGCCAGGCACGGTACGTCTTCTCCGAGAACGTCCCGTCGTAGAAGAGCCGGCCCCGCTCCATGTCCAGCTGCCGGTTCCAGCCGCGTGCCAGGTTCACGTGCGGGGCCAGGGCGGTGGCCTCGCGGTGGTTGCGGGCCGGGACCACCTCGACCCGGGTACGGTCGGCGCCGAGCCGGTCGAGGGCTTCCACGACGCTGGTGGTGTGGTGGGCCCAGGCGGGCACGACCGTCGACACCTCCAGATCATCGACGGTCTTCTTACCGACCCACCCCACGGAGAAGACCAGCGCCATCGTCAACGCGAGACGCCTTGTCCTATTGCTGCGCCGCAGGGGCGCCTCCGCCGGTACCGCGAGCAGCGCCGCCAGCAACGTGGCGGGCGCGAACAGTTCCGCGAGCCGTTCCACGTTCGTGCCGACGGGGGAGGGGACCAGGAACGTGAGGACCGTCCCGGCCGCGTACACGACGGCGCCCCAGCGCAGCACCAGCCAGCCGCGCGGCGCCAGCGTCAGCACGACGACACCGATCAGCACCGGCGGCCAGATCCGGGCGGCGGGCATCAGCTGCTCGCCGGTGAACGGGAAGAGCAGTGTCGTCGCGCCCACCACCAGGACCGGGGGCACGATCAGCGCGGCGGCCCGCGCCCGGTCCCGTACGAGGGCGTAGCCGGCCCCCGCGACGACCAGGAACAGGCCCGCCACCGGACTCGCCATGGCCGCGAACGCCGCGTACGCCACCGCCGGCGCTGTCCGCCGCTCCCCGGTCAGCAGCACACAGGCCGCGAGCCCGAGGGCGATGCCGAGCGCGAACGTCGTACGGCCCGACGCGACGTTGCACCACAGCGCGAGCGACGCGAGCAGCGCCGGGCCGAGGGGGCGGTGGACGCCCGTACGGACGACGAGGGCCGCGGCCAGCCAGGCGGCGAGGAGCCCGGCCGCCACCGTCACGGTCCGCACGCCGAGGGCGGCCATCAGATAGGGCGAGATCAGGCTGTAGTTGGCGGTGTGCATCCCGCCGTACCAGAAGAGGCTGTACGCCGAACCGCTGTGCCGGGACGCGAAGTCGGCCCACGCCTCCTGTGCGGCCAGATCGCCGCCGCCGGTGGCGAGGAACAGCCACCACACCACGTACAGCGGAACGGTCGGAAGGGTGGCGAGGAGGGGCACACGGTGCCGGACCCGAAACGGCCGGAGGTCCCGCTTCCGGGAGACCTCGGAGACCTGACTGGAGACCTGACTGGAGACCTGATCGGAGACCTGAGAGGCGTGGGCAGGCTGGGCACCCTCCGGTCCGACGAGGGGCAGTTCGGCTGAGACCACGGCTCGACGTTTCCGTTCGAAGTCTTCGAAGGTGTGAGTTGGCTGTGCCACCTGTGAAGACGCGTAACGCGTCGAAAACGTTGACCGGCTGCCGGGGGGGGAACCCGCGGAGGCAGGGGCGCGGCGGAGGGGGAGCGCCCCTGCCTCTCGGGCGGCGGGTCAGCCGGCGCTGACCTGCAGCTCCTTCACGCCGTTGATCCAGGCGGAGCGCAGCCGGCGGGGGTCTCCGACCAGGCGCATGCCGGGCATCGCGTCGGCGATCGCGTTGAAGATGAGGTCGATCTCCAGGGTGGCGAGGGATTTGCCCAGGCAGAAGTGCGGGCCGCCGCCACCGAAGCCCAGGTGCGGGTTCGGGTCGCGGTCGATGTCGAAGACCTCCGGTGTGTCGAAGACCTCCGGGTCGTTGTTGGCGGAGGAGTAGAAGAGGCCGACGCGGTCGCCCTTCCTGATCTGCTTGCCGGCCAGCTCGGTGTCCTGGGTCGCCGTGCGCTGGAAGGAGACGACGGGCGTGGCCCAGCGGACGATCTCCTCGGCGGCGGTCGCCGGGCGCTCCCGCTTGTAGAGGTCCCACTGGTCGGGGTGGGTGAGGAAGGCGTGCATGCCGTGCGTGATGGCGTTACGGGTCGTCTCGTTGCCGGCGACGGCCAGCATCAGCACGAAGAAGCCGAACTCGTCGGAGGCGAGGTTGCCCTCGTTCTCGGCGGCCACCAGCGTGGTCGCGATGTCCTTGGCGGGGCACTGTTTGCGGTCGGCCGACATGTTCATCGCGTAGGCGAGGATCTCGGTGGCGGCCTCCTGGCCGATCTCCTCGGTGATCGCGTACTCCGGGTCGTCGTACGCGATCATCTTGTTGGACCAGTCGAAGATCTTGGCGCGGTCCTCCTGCGGGACGCCGATGAGCTCCGCTATCGCCTGGAGGGGCAGCTCGCAGGCGACCTCGGTGACGAAGTCGAAGGAGCCGCCGGGGCCCGCGTTCGCGAGCGCGCTCTCGACGATCCGGCCCGCGCGCGCGTGCAGGTTCTTCTCCAGGGCGCGGATGGCACGCGGGGTGAAGCCGCGCTGGACGATCTGGCGGACCCGGGTGTGCTCGGGCGGGTCCATGTTGAGCAGGATCAGCCGCTGGGCGTCGATCGCGTCGCGCTCGATGTGCTCGTTGAAGCGGATGATCGCGGTGTTGAGGGTGGAGGAGAACAACTCGGGGTGCGTGGACACGTACTTGACGTCGGCGTGCCGGGTGACGGCCCAGTAGCCCTCGTCCCCGAAGCCGGCGAGGCCCGGCGCCTGTGGGATCCAGCGGACCGGTTCGGCCCGGCGCAGTTCGGCGAACTCCGGGAGGGGCACGCGGTGGTGCAGCACATCGGGATCGGTGAAATCGAACCCGTCGGGCAGCGCTGGACAGGGCATCGGCAACTCCAGGTCGTACGACGATCGGGTTCTGACGGCCCATCAGGAACCGGGAATTGTCGTGAAGGTAGTAACGGGTTCTACAAGAGGCAAGAGGCGCGGCACCTCCAATCCGTGCGGGATTCCTCCGTGCAGGATTCGTGCAGATCGCGACTTCGGGAGCTGCACGACCCTTGCGGTGGCGGACGCCGGG
Source organism: Streptomyces aurantiacus (assembly GCF_001418335.1). Taxonomy (GTDB): domain Bacteria; phylum Actinomycetota; class Actinomycetes; order Streptomycetales; family Streptomycetaceae; genus Streptomyces; species Streptomyces aurantiacus. Next base: position 12,654 of record NZ_LIPP01000148.1, read on the forward strand.
TCAGCAGACTGCACAAAGAACTAGAACGCGTACTAGTTCAGCGTGGCGGGTGGGCCGGGACGCCCGCGCCGCGCGGGTGACCCGAGGAGAGGACTCCCCATGGCCGCGGAACCCGTGATCGTCGAAGCCGTACGCACCCCCATCGGCAAGCGCGGCGGCGCGCTCGCCAATCTGCATCCCGCCTATCTGCTGGGCGAGACCTACCGTGAACTCCTCGGCCGCACCGGCATCCACGCCGACTGCGTCGAGCAGATCGTCGGCGGCACGGTGACGCACGCCGGCGAGCAGTCCATGAACCCGGCGCGCACGGCCTGGCTGACGATGGGGCTGCCGTACGAGACGGCGGCGACGACTGTGGACTGCCAGTGCGGTTCCTCGCAGCAGGCCTCGCACATGGTCGCCAACATGGTCGCGGCGGGCGTGATCGACGTCGGCATCTCGTGTGGTGTCGAGGCCATGTCGCGGGTGCCGCTGGGCTCCGGCTCCAGGCACGGGCCGGGCAAGCCGTTCCCCGATGAGTGGAACGTGGACCTGCCGAACCAGTTCGAGGCGGCGGAGCGGATCGCGCGCCATCGCGCGCTGACCCGGGAGAACGTCGACGCGCTGGGGCTCGTCTCGCAGGAGCGGGCGGCGATCGCCTGGTCCGAGGAGCGTTTCAAGCGCGAGACGTTCGCCGTGCAGGTGCCGACGACGGAGGACGAACAGCGTGCCGGGCAGGGCATGTGGCGGCTCGTCGACCGGGACGAGGGTCTGCGCGACACCTCCATGGAGGCCCTCGCGAAGCTGAAGCCGGTCATGCCGACGGCGGTCCACACGGCGGGCAACTCGTCCCAGATCTCCGACGGGGCCTCCGCGATCATGTGGGCGTCGAAGCGGATGGCGCGAGCACTGAAGCTCCGCCCGCGCGCCCGGATCGTCGCCCAGGCGCTGGTCGGCTCCGACCCGCACTTCCACCTCGACGGCCCGATCGACGCGACGAAGGCGGTCCTGGGGAAGGCCGGGATGACCTTGAAGGACATCGACATCGTCGAGATCAACGAGGCGTTCGCGTCGGTGGTGCTGAGCTGGACGCAGACCTTCGACCAGGACCTGGAGAAGGTGAACGTGAACGGGGGCGCGATCGCCCTCGGGCATCCGGTGGGCGCGACGGGGGCGCGGCTCATCACCACGGCGGTTCATGAACTGGAGCGCCGGGGCAAGGAGTTCGCGCTGATCACGATGTGCGCGGGTGGGGCGTTGTCGACGGGGACGATCATTCAGCGGCTGTAGGTGGCCAGCCGCCTCGAAGGTGTGTTGATCCCGTACGGTCCTGCGTCCGTGGGGGTGTGCAGAGTCGGCGAGTCCGAGCGCGGGAGCCGGTCAGTGATCGGGCAAGCCGGTATTCGTCCACTCGGTCGCGTGGTCCTGGACGAACTCGGCGAAGGGGCGGGGTGGGCGGCCGGTCAGGTCCAGTACCGCGGTGCTGACCAGGTCCTCCCGGCCGGCCCTGATGCCGTCCTCCACGGCGGCGAGTGCGGCGGCGAACTCGGCCGGCAGGCCGGCGGCCCGATAGGAGGCCGCCAGTTCGTCGGACCCGATGTGCCGTACCCGGACCGGCCGGCCGGTGCGTGCGGTGATGATCGCCGCCGCGTCTTCGTAGCTCAATGCCTTGGGCCCGGTGAGCAGGTGGTCACGCCGGTCGCCGGCATCAAGTCCCGTATCGAGTCCCGTATCAAGGCTCGTACCGATGCCTGTATCGACGCCTGTATCGATGTCGGGGTGGGTCAGCAGGGCGGAGGCGGTGGCCGCGATGTCGCGTGCGTCGATCCAGCCCAGTCGGCCGGCGCCGGCGGCGGTGCGGATCTCGCCGTGCTGCCGGATCCGTTCGCCCAGTGGGTGAGGGCTCAGGAAGTTCTGCATGAACCCGGACGCGCGCAGCACGACCCACCCGGGCCTGGCCCGTACCCGCTCGGCCAGTTCCAGTGGGCCGGGAGCGTTCGGCAGCACGATCGCGGAGCCGAGCAGCACCAGGCGGCGCACGCCGATGCGTTGTGCCTCCGCCAGGAACGGGCCGACCAGCGGCATCGGGTCCACGACGTTCACCGGAGGCACCAGAAAGACCCGGTCCATGCCCCGCAGCGCGGCCGGGTGGGTCGCCGGGTCCTCCCAGTCGAACCGGACCGAGTCGGGATCGCCGGCGGACGGGTTGCGGCTGGCCACTCGGACCCGGACCCGGACCCCGTTCCCTCGCACACCTCCTCCGCCGCGCAGCAGGTCCACCAGCGCGCTTCCAGTCTTCCCGGTGCCGCCGGTCACCAGTACGCCGGTCATCGGGTGGCCTCCGGGCGAAGCGAGTCGAGCAGGTTCGGCAGATCGCCGGCGGCGGCAGCGGCGGCCGGCGGACTCCAGTAGTCCCGGTAGCGGGTGATCAGCCCGTCCCGGGCGGTTACCACCGTGATGTAGTCCAGCCGGTACGGCTCGCCGGTACGCACCGTGCGCCCGTGCGCGGTGAACTCCACCACGATGGTGTCGAACTCGGCGGTGCCTTCCGGCGCCCACAGGTCGGCGACGGCATCCATGTCCTTGGCCGGCAGCGACTCCAGCAGCCGACGGAAGATCTCATCAGGGGTACGTTCATCAGGGGTACGTGAGGTACGTGGCACGGTGATCCTCCGGTGTCGAGCGGTGTGTCCCCACCAGGCTGGGCCGGGAATCCCGGCCGAGGAACAGTCGGCCGAGCCCCGGACCACCAGTCCGTGGCTGGGCCGGGTCCCCCTGTGCCACCCTGGCCGCGTGAGCAGAGCCGAACTGGCAGACTTCCTGCGCCGCCGACGGGAAGCGCTGCACCCCGACCAGCTGGCGGCCACCGCCGTCCACCCGCCGGGCCGGCGCGCGCGGCGTACCCCCGGGCTGCGACGCGAAGAGGTGGCCGCGCTGGCCGGGGTGTCGAACAGCTACTACGAACGACTGGAACAGGCACGCGCACCGCATCCGTCCCCGCAGGTACTGGCCGCGCTGGCCGGCGCGCTGCAGCTCACCGCCGCGGAACGCGACTACCTGGCACGGGTGGCGGGGCAGACCCCGCGCGGCACCGACGCCGACAGGCCGCCCGTGCCCGCCGACATCCGCCAGTTCCTGGACCGGCTCGGGCCGATCCCCGCCTACCTGGCCGACGAGCGACTGGACATCCTCGCCTGGAACAGCGCGGCAGCCGAGCTGATCACCGACTTCGGGCTGCTGTCCGGCGAGGAACGCAACGTCGTCCGGCTGGCCATCCGGCTGAACGGCACACTCTGCTCGGCACCGGCCGGAGGCGACGACGAGTTCGCCCGGCAGTCCGCCGCCCAGCTGCGCGCGGCGGCCGTCCACGGCCCCGCCGACCGGTTCCTCGGCGAACTCGTCAACGAGTTCGCGGCGCACAGTGCCGCCTTCGCGGCCGGGTGGCGCGACCACGACGTGCGCCCCGTCCCCACCTTGCGCAAGCACCTGCGCCACCCGGAGCTGGGCGACCTGGACCTGGACTGCCAGACCTTGCTGCTCCCCGGCACCGACCTGCGGCTGGTGATGTACACGGCGCAGCCGGGCAGCTCAAGCGCCGCGGCACTCTCCCGGCTCGGGACCCACGGCGCCTGAGGCGTGGGCGCCCGAGCCACCCGAAGGGCGGAATGGAATCGCTGGGGATCATATGTGCGGTTACCGTGAATTTGTTCTGAGACGTGCGGGTAACGACGTCTTTTTCTTTTGTCCAGCAAGGACGTCGACGCGGCGGAACAGGAGGATCCCGTGCCCTACGGCTCTTCCTTCACCCTGGAGCCCTACAGCGAGAACTGCCGGTACGTCTGTGGCAGGAGAGAGCATGTGGTCTTCGGCGTCAGCCCAGGTAACAGCTACTTCCGGGTGAGCAGACTGGCCGACCTGCTGCGGTGGCTGTGCGAGGAATTCCGCCGGGTCGACGTGGTGATCCCGGACTCGGCCCTGCACCACACGTATCTGGCCCTCGGATACTCGCCGGAGCGGGCGGCGAAGAAGGTGCGGAGCGAGACGAATGTCCTGCGCAACCGCGTTCTGCGTGGCTGGGAGTTGAGCGGCTGTCCGCGAGACGGCAACGGGCTCTTCCTCATGTCGGCTCTCGCGCCCCGGCCGAGTTACCAACGGCTGCTGGCACACGTCCGGTCCACCCTGCGCGAGGACCAGGACCTGCGCGCTACCGCGATACGAATGACACGGGAGGCTCTGATCGCCCGGGGGCTCACCGGGGAGCCCACTGCCGAGCAGCTGGAGCGCGGGCTCCAGTACCTGGTCGCGGAGCTTCCGTTCTTCATCGGCTCGGCGGACATCTTCGAGGTGCCGTCGTCGGTGTGCTTCTATCACCGGCCCATTCCCCTGGCGGACGTCATCTTCGACCACCGGTCCCTGCTGTGTCCGTCACCCCGGCAGGGATACGCACTGATCTCCCCGACGGAACCGCCCGCGGGCGAGACCGCCTCGGCCTACGGGAGCGGCCTGCATCAGCGAGACGCGAAGGAAGTCAACCGCACATGAGCCAGCGAGAACTCACCGCGGCGGGGCTGACGTCCCCCCGCGTGCGCCAGGCCTACGCCGCCTGCGACGCCTACCTGCAACGGCGGAACTCAGCCGCGTTCCCCGCGATCCGTGTCCTGCTGCCGCCGGCCAAACGGCCGTTCTGGGACGCCGCCCTGGCGTTCTGTACCTTCGTCGACGACCTCTTGGACGATCCGGCGTGGACCGTGGAGAGAAGGCTGGCCCGCTACAGCGCGTACGAGCAGGATCTGTACCGCCTGATGGCGGGAGAGGAGCGGCGGCCGGCCCCGCGTCCGAGCGACACGGGGGAGCAACTGGCTTACGCCTTCCGGCACTTCGTGCAGACCTGGTGCATCCCCGAACACTCCGTACGCCGGTTCATGACCACCATTCGCACGGATCTTGAGGTGACCGAGTACCCCCGCTACGCGGACCTGACGGCCTACATCGAGGGCGTCTGCGTCCAGGGCACCCTGTGGGGCAACACGCTGCTGGAGCCACAGGACGAGCAGTCGGCGGCCCGGGCGGCAGGCTGCGCCAGCTTCGCCCTCCAGCTCACCGACTACCTTCAGGACCTGGGAGAAGACCTGGCGGACGGGCGGCTCTACCTTCCGCTGGAGGAGCTGAGAACGTTCGGCCTCAGCCGCGCGGATCTGGAACAGGCGGCCCGTGACAGGCGGATGACCCCTCCGCTGCGGGAACTGGTGGAGTACCAGGTCCGCCGGGCACGGGGTTACTTCGACGAGGCGGCCGACTGGTGGCGGCTCGTGGACCCGTCCGGACGCGAGCTGCCCCGTCAGTGCGTGCGGCTGGGGCAGATCAGCCTGGACCGGATCGAGCGCTCGGAGTACGACATCTTCCGGGTACCGCGGCGGGTGACGCTCGCCTGCGCCGCCGCGTCCTGCGCGCAATTCACCGCCGGATACCTGCGCAAGACCGTCGCCGGCCGGGCCCGGGCCCGGGGCCGCAGGCGAACAGGAGAGCTCATCACCCCGAGTGTCCGGCCTGCGGCGCGCCCCGCCGCGGAGACGGACCGGTGACGGCCACCGGCGCCGTCACCGCACCGGCCGGCACCGCGCGACACGGCCTCGGGCCCCGTCCACAGGACACTGTCCCCTCGGTCAAATTGGTCAATTAGGTCAACTCGGTTTGAGGAAAGCCATGTATCAGTCCGGGACCCGTTTCCAGGAAGACGTACAGGAGCTGTACGACAGGGCGTCGGAGAGGTTCGCCGCCCTGTACGACGACAATCTGCACTTCGGGTACTGGGACGACGACTCCGACGACACCTCCCTCGCCGCCGCCACCGACCGGATGACGGACCTGTTCATCGAGTCCCTCGAAGTCGCTCCCGGCCGACGGGTGCTGGACATCGGATGCGGGACCGGCAGGCCCGCCCTGCGCCTGGCCCGGGCGCGCGGCGCGGAGGTCGTCGGCATCTCCATCAGCGGCCGGGAGACGCAGCGCGCCAACGAGCGCAGCCTGAGCGAAGGACTGGAGCGGCAGGTGCGCTTCGAGCGGGCCGACGCGATGGCGCTGCCGTACGGGAGCGCGTCCTTCGACGCCGCGTGGGCGCTGGAGTCCATGGGCCACATGTCGGACCGCGCGCAGACGCTGCGCGAGATCGCCCGGGTCCTGCGGCCCGGCGGACGGCTGGTGATCGCCGACGGCTACCGCTACGAGGACCGCGCCGACGCCGCCGGCCTCGCGCTCATGGACCGCCTGTGCGCGGCCTTCCGGATGGCTCCCCCGCCCACCCTGGACGGGCATGCCGACCTGCTGGCCGCCGCCGGGTTCACCCTCGTGGCGTGCAGGGACCTCTCCCCGCACGCCCGGCGCTCGATGACCCGCCTGATCGAGATCATGGAGGAGAAGTCCGGGGAGTTGGCACCGCTCGTGGGGGAGGAGGCCTTCGGCCTTCTCATGGAGACCTTGAAGACGGCCGCGCCCTCCGACCTCATGGGATACGTCCTGCTGACCGCCCGGCGTCACCGGCCGGGGGAAACACCCGAGGGCAGCGGTCCGACCCGGTGAACGCAGGCCGGTCGGTCGAAGCACCGACGCATGAGGACAAAGGGCCGGTCCCGGTTCCCTCAGGGCTACGTGCGAGGCAGTGAGGTGTTGGTGATCGGGAGCGTCCGTTCCGTGCCGGCCACGTAGAGGTCCCTCGGGGCCGTGCGCAGCGCGAACGTGTCGTCGTAGCCCCGGACACGCACGGACATCACGAAGAAGCCGTCGTCCTCGGTGGTCGTCTTCACGCGGTACTGGCCCTCCCAGTAGGTCTGCAGGAAGACCTCGGTGCCCTCGGGCTCGACGCCCTCGGGGAGGGTGACCTTGCCCTGGACGACGAGGACGTCGCCCGCCTTCACCTTCTTCCTGTTGACCGTGTAACTGACCGAGCTGGACTTGGCGTCGGCGGCCACGGTGGTGTCCGCGAAGTGGCCGTCCTGCGGGGTGTTGAGGTCGCCGTCCTCGTCGTACAGGGCCGTGATCTGTACGTCGTGCTGGACGTTGAGCAGGCTGCTGTCGCCCACGTGGTCGATGTCGACGTCCGGGACGGTGAACTCGCCGTCGGCGTCGGAGACCGGAGTGCCCAGGTCGCGCGGCTCGTAGTAGGTGGGGTCGATCGGGTCGCCCCACGGGTTCCAGGTGGTGAAGCGGACGACCTCCTGGAGGGTGACGGGGATGTTCGGTGCCGGGGTGCCGTCGGCCTTGGTCACGGTGCCGGTGACGTCGACGCGGCGGTTGTCGTAGTCGGTGGAGGCCGGGCTGGTGCTCACGGTCAGCACGTAGGCCTCGCCGGGAGCGGCGTCCGCGGGCTTCGCCGCTGCGGAGGGCGTGGCCAGGGCGCCTGCGGCGAGCAGGAGCGCGGCGGTGGCGGCAAGCCGCGTCGTCAGGGTTTTGCTGGGCACGGGTCAACTCCAAGTTCGGTCGGGACTGCAGGAGTCGCGCCGGGCGGCACCGGTTCCGCCGCGGCACACGTGTCTGACACATCAGGTGCGACCGGTGGGGTCGGGCGGAAGTTGTACCTGTGCGGGCCCCGTTACGCGGCTGTGGCGGGGGACCGTTATGGGCGGGTTTCGGGTTCACCTGGGCGTTGGGCGTGGGCCGCCCTCCGTTACCCGACGCAATCGTTGCCCCTGCCCCTGCCCCTG